>NZ_CP017448.1:1997039-2330610 GCF_001753165.1 Acidihalobacter aeolianus | reverse complement strand
ATTTCTGGGTAAGTCACCCGTATTTTTCCTTTCTTTCATTGAGCCACCGCAGACTAGCGCAGGCTTACTGAATGCGCGTAATTCTGGGGGTATTTACCGTTTGTCGCGAGATATTAACGACTACATGGCCGAGCGGCTGGCTCATATTGATGGGGCTTATTATCTGGAAACAAACGATCTGCTGCGCGCCTATGGCGACCGGGACTGGTATGACGGTTATGAGGTTTGCTATGCCCACTCGGGTATTCACGGGGATACTTCAGCCCGGTCGTTTCCTGCTGCGGTCATGCGCCGTGTGGGCAAGGTTTTGGCTGTGCTGCACCAGGAGCAACCTGTCAAGCTGATCGTCACTGATCTTGATGGCACCTTATGGAAAGGCGTGCTTGCCGAGGAAGACGAAATTATACCGGGCGACCATACCGAAGGTTGGCCAATTGGTTACGCTGAAGCGCTGATGGCGTGCAAAAAGCGCGGTATATTGCTGGCCATCTGTTCAAAAAATGATGAGGCATCTACGCGAACAAATTTCGATAAGGTCTGGTATGGTCGTATGCGTCTGGAAGATTTTTGTTCCGTCAAGATCAATTGGCAGCCCAAATCCAAGAATCTTTTTGAGATTCTGAAAGAAGTCAATATTTTGCCGGAAAACGTACTTTTTATTGACGATAATCCTCTTGAGATCGCGGAGGTAATCCGCGCATTTCCGGGCATGCGTACCTTGACGGGCGATCCTCATGTCTGGCGTATGGAGCTTTTGTATGGAGTGCCTTTCCAGACACCCAGAATGACCGAGGAAAGTGCCAAGAAGACCGAATTGATACAGGCTAAGATCACCCGAGATCGTGAAATGGCGCAGACGGATCGCGCAAGTTATTTGCGCGATCTGGCCATGGTTGTGGATGTTTTCCCTGTCACTCATCAGGATGACAAGCTATATGCTCGTGCGTTTGAGTTGCTTAACAAAACCAATCAATTCAATACGACCGGGCGGCGTTGGACAGCGGAGGAATTGACCCGTTTCCTCGGTGAGGGTGGGCTCCTGTATGCCCTCCGTGCTTCGGATCGATTGGCCGATCATGGGGTTGTCGGATTGGCGCTCCTGTATGCCGATAGACTCGAACAGATGGTGCTGTCTTGCCGAGTTTTCGGTCTTGGGCTGGAGGATGCCTTGTTGCATCGAGTCGCTTCGATGGACGGTGCGACCAATGGGGTCGTTGCCAAGTGGCATGAGACCGGGAAGAACGCCACGGCCAAGCACTTTCTCGAACGTCACTTCATTTTTGAGGCAGAGGCTTGGCACCTACGGCAGTTGCCGCTATTCCCGGAGCATGTAAAGCTTCGAGAATAATGGGTATTCATGGGATTCAGTGGTCGAGCACGCAGGATGTGATCAGCCATCGCCCATTGCAGATTCGGTGTGCTATCACGGAAATATTATTTGCTGGCCTTCCAGTGATTTGAACGAAGAGACGATATGCGCTTATTGATGGAACTGCGTCCAGCCCTGGACGGACATTTCGGTATCCCGCAGGAAACCCGGCTGCTGTTCAGTGCCTTGGCCGGCCTGCCTGAGATTGAGCTGAGCGGGTTGTTGCAGATGTCCAAGCGCATGACCCTGGGAGGCGTGACACCGCACCAGAAGATGTCGGTGGCGGAGCAGGTGCATCGGTATTCCAGAACGGTCGTTTCGCTCAAGGGTAGTGCCTCTGTCGACTGGAAGGCCGGTTTGGCTGGCTTTATCGAAGAGCAAGTAGAGCACTGGCGTTTGCGCCTGGCCGCTTATTTTGGCGTGGGTGCTGTCGGGCTCAAACAATTCGAGACGAAATTTTTCGAGGATTTTATCTGGCAGACACTGTTTGCCCGCAGTGTGCCGAGCGAAGAGCGCGAGAGGATTCTTGCCTGCGATCACCGGGTCTGCGCCTCACCCTGGCGCTGGATGCATCTTGCCGGTATCGAGCGTAAATCCTTGATGAGGGCATCCGGATATCCGAAGCTCGATGCGGCTGAGTTCGATCTGTTCATTGCCCAGACGCCGTACCCGGCCCGTCTCTCGGGCAAGACGAAGCTGGTGGTGCATTACCACGATGCGATCCCTGTGTTGATGCCGCATACGATATCCGACCGGGCGTTTCATGAAGCAAGCCACTTCAACGCGCTGGCGGCGAATGTGCGCGATGGCGCGCACTTCGTTTGCGTTTCGGAGGCAACGCGGCAGGACCTGCTGAGCCTTTTCCCTGAGGCTGAGCCGCGTTCGGTGACCATCCACAACATGCTGCCTGCGCATTACTACCCGTCCGAGCCCGAGCCGGAACGGTTGGCCGGGATCATGCGCCGCTACCAGATAGGCGAATTCAAGCCGCCGCTGTCCAAGAAAAATGACCGGGTTTATCGGCTGTCGCGGCAGTTTGGCGGCGAGGCGGATAAAACGGCGTTTTACGAACAGACCTTTAACCCGCAAACCCGTTTTCTGTTGATGGTATCGACCATCGAACCGCGCAAGAATCATCGCCGTCTGCTGGAGGCCTGGGAGGTATTGCGCGATCGACTGGACAAGGACATCAAGCTGGTGTTCGTTGGACATATCGGCTGTGATTACAAGGATTTGCTACCGGCGTGCGAAACCTGGATCGAGCAGGGCGGGCTTTTCATGCTGCAGAACGTGCCGGCGGACGCGCTGCGCGTGTTGTATCGCCAGGCGCTCGTGACCGTGTGCCCCAGCGTGGGCGAGGGCTTCGATTTTTCCGGGGTGGAGGCCATGCGCTGCGGCGGTGTGGTTGCGGCCTCGGATATCCCGGTTCATCGCGAGGTTTACGGCGACGCGGCTGCGTATTTCAACCCTTACGATACGGGCAGCTTGGTCGCTGCCTTGCAGAACATGGCGTTTTCTGTGGACGCCGATGCCCAATTGGCAGCCTTGCGCGAGCAAGGGCAGCTGCAAAGCTCGTGCTATCTACCTGAGAAAGTTCTGCCGCAATGGGCCGATTTTTTAGGGAAAATCAGCTCGGCTGACTAAAGCCGCCGTGGTCGATGCGCGGTGATCACGATGCAAAGAATCGTTGGGAGAAAGGGGTAAAGCATGGTTGCATTTGGCACCAGTGGTCTGCGTGGGTTGGTGAGCGAACTGACCGATGCGGTGGCCTTTGGCCATGTCGTGGCGTTTCTGCAATATCTGAAAGATGTCGGTGAGTTCGACGCCGGTGGTCAGGTGATACTCGGCGGCGATCTCAGGCCGAGTACGCCCCGTCTGCTGCGCGCGGCCTGGGCGGCTGTGGAGACCGCCGGAGGCGTGCCTTCCTTTGCGGGCTATTTGCCGTCTCCCGCCCTCGCGCTGGCCGGATTTTCCCGCAAGGTGCCGTCGCTGATGGTTACCGGAAGCCATATCCCGTTCGATCGCAACGGCATCAAGTTCAATCGCCCCACGGGCGAGTTGATGAAGAGCGATGAGCCGGGGATTCTTGAACGCCTGCCGGTGCTGGATTCGACGCTGTTCGATAGCGATGGTGGCTTGCGTGATGCACCACAGCTTCCTTTGCCCGTTGAGCAGTGGGTGACCGCATATTTGCGGCGCTATCGCGACTTCTTCGGTGAGGGCAGTCTTACTGGTCTGCGACTGGGGGTGTACCAGCATTCCGGTGTGGCGCGTGACTTATTGCCCCAGTTGCTTGAGGCGCTCGGCGCCGAGGTGATAGCACTGGGCAGGTCGGATGAGTTCGTGGCGCTGGATACCGAAGCGCTGCGCCCGGAAGACGCGGCCCTGGCCAAAAACTGGGTTGAAGAATATTCGCTCGATGCCTTGTTGACCACGGATGGCGATGCGGATCGGCCCATGATCGCAGACGAACAAGGCGCTTGGTGGCGAGGCGATGTGCTGGGCATCATCGTGGCGCAGGCGCTGGGTGTGCAGTCTGTGGTTACACCGGTGAGCAGCAACACCGCGCTTGAGCGCACACAGGCTTTCGAGCGTGTGTCGCGCACCCGAATCGGGTCGCCTTTCGTGATTGAGGCGATGCAAGCCGAGGTGGATAGGGGGGCGTCGTCGGCGGGTGGATACGAGGCCAATGGAGGCTTCCTGCTGGGGAGCGCTTTACACCAGGGCGACCGCGTCTTGGCCCCCTTGCCGACCCGGGATGCATTTTTGCCCATGCTCACTGTATTGGCGCAAGCCAAACAGCAAGATCTCCCCTTGTCGGGCCTTTTGTCGGCCTTGCCTTCCCGCTATACCGCCAGTAACCGGCTTCAGGAGTTTCCCGTCGCCAGGGCGCGGGAATGTCTGGACCGTTTTCGAACCCCGGACGAGGCACAGAATCTGGGCGCGTTTTCTGATGCATTCGGTGAGATTTGCGGGCAGGCTGAGTCCATGGATCTGACCGATGGCATCCGCGTGTCCTTCGAGAACGGCGAGATCGTTCATCTCAGGCCGTCCGGCAATGCGCCGGAGTTGCGCTGCTACACCGAGGCGGATAGCCCGGAGCGGGCCCAATCCATTCTGGATGCGGCCATGGGCGTGATGGCCCAGTGGCGGTAGGTTTCTGATGGATTACGGTGATGGCTTTCGTTACTCGACAACCGCTGTGGACTCGTGCTGTGAACGGATTATTCAAGCAACATGTTTCTGTAGGAGTCGGACCTGAAACTAGAGAGACTCAGCGGCGTGGATTCATGCTGTTATGCTGCCTCGACCCACAGGGGGCTTATGAACAAACCGAATTCAACCAAGGACTATCCAGATGATTCTCGTGACTGGCGGCGCCGGCTTCATCGGCTCTAACTTCGTGCTCGACTGGCTGGCGCAGAACGATGAGCCGGTAATCAATCTCGACAAGCTCACCTATGCGGGTAATCTGGCGAACCTTGCCAGCCTTGAGGGCGATGAGCGCCATATCTTCGTTCATGGCGATATGGGCGATTTCGCGCTGGTGAGCGATCTGCTTTCGCGTTATCAGCCGCGTGCGGTGGTGAACTTCGCCGCCGAGTCGCATGTCGACCGCTCGATCCACGGACCCGGCGATTTCATCCAGACGAACGTGGTCGGCACCTTCCAGCTGCTGGAGGCGGTGCGGGGCTACTGGGGCGGGCTGGATGCGGCAGCCAAACAGGCATTCCGTTTTCTGCACGTGTCCACCGACGAGGTTTACGGTTCGCTGGACGCCGATGCGCCGGCCTTCACCGAGACCCATCGCTACGAGCCGAACAGTCCGTACTCGGCCTCGAAGGCGGCTTCGGATCATCTGGTGCGCGCGTATCACCACACCTACGGCCTGCCGGTGCTCACCACCAATTGTTCGAACAATTACGGGCCCTATCACTTCCCGGAAAAGCTCATCCCACTGATGATCGTCAATGCCCAGGCCGGCAAGCCGCTGCCCGTATACGGCGACGGCATGCAGATTCGCGACTGGCTGTTCGTGAAGGATCATTGCAGTGCGATCCGCCGCGTGCTCGAAGCGGGGCAGGTGGGTGAGGTCTACAACGTCGGCGGCTGGAACGAGATGCCGAATATCGAGATCGTGAAGATCGTCTGCGGACTGCTGGACGAACTGCGCCCGCGTGCGGACGGCAAGCCCTACGCGGGACAGATCGCCTATGTGACCGACCGCCCGGGGCACGACCGGCGTTATGCGATCGACGCGACCAAGATCGAGCGCGAGCTGGGCTGGCGTCCGGCCGAAACCTTCCAGACCGGTATCCGCAAGACGGTCGAGTGGTATCTGGAGCATGGCGACTGGGTGGAGGGCGTGCAGTCGGGCGCCTACCGCAACTGGCTGGAGACCAACTACGCCGAGCGGGCCTGAGCATGAAAATACTGCTGCTGGGCCGTAACGGGCAGGTGGGCTGGGAACTGCAGCGCAGCCTCGCGCCGCTGGGCGAGGTGGTCGCGCTCGACCGACATGGCGCGGATTACTGCGGCGACCTGTCCGATCTCGATGGGATTGCCGAAACCGTGCGGCAGGTGCGCCCTGGCGTGATCGTGAATGCCGCGGCGTATACCGCGGTGGACAAGGCCGAGAGCGAGCCCGAGCTGGCGCACACGGTCAATGGGTTGGCGCCCGGTGTGCTCGCGCACGAGGCCAAGCGTCTGGGTGCGCTGCTGGTGCATTACTCCACCGACTACGTGTTTGCCGGCGATGGGGAAACGCCATGGCGTGAAGCCGACCCGGTGGCGCCGCTGAGCGTGTACGGTCGCACCAAGCTGGAAGGGGAGCGGGCGATTGCCGCACTGACGTCCAACCATCTGATCTTCCGCACCAGCTGGGTGTATGCGGCGCGCGGCGGCAACTTCGCCAAGACCATGTTGCGCCTGGCCGGCGAGCGCGAGCGCTTGACGGTGATCGACGATCAGTTCGGCGCGCCGACGGGTGCGGAGCTGATTGCGGACGTCACCGCACATGCTGTCAGTCAAGCGATGGGAAACAGCCGTCTGCGCGGCATTTACCATCTTGCGGCAGGTGGCACGACGACCTGGAACGCGTATGCGCGGTTCGTGATTGCCAGCGCGCTTGAGCTGGGGGCGACGCTGAAGGCCGGCGCGGAGGCCGTCGATCCAGTGCCGACCTCGGCCTTTCCGACGCCGGCGAAGCGCCCGCACAATTCGCGGCTGGATACCTCGAAACTGCAGGCGGATTTCGGGCTGGCATTGCCGCCCTGGCAGCAAGGTGTCGCGCGCATGTTGAGCGAGATTCTTTGATTCAAAACTCAGGAATGGGAAGCCGATGACACAACGCAAGGGCATTATTCTGGCGGGGGGCTCGGGTACGCGGCTGCATCCGGCGACACTGGCGGTCAGCAAGCAGCTCCTCCCGGTTTATGACAAGCCGATGGTCTACTACCCCTTGAGCACGTTGATGCTGGCAGGTATCCGCGACATTCTGATCATCTCAACGCCCCAGGACACGCCACGCTTCGAGCAGTTGCTCGGCAGCGGCGCACAATGGGGTTTGAATCTGAGCTACGCGGTGCAGGATTCGCCCGATGGACTGGCCCAGGCCTTTCTGATCGGCGAGCCTTTCATCGGGAATTCGCCGAGCGCGTTGGTGCTCGGGGACAACCTGTTCTACGGACATGACCTGCAAAACCTGCTGGAGGACGCGGATGCGCGCACCGAGGGTGCGAGCGTGTTCGTCTACCACGTTCAGGATCCGGAGCGTTACGGGGTGGCCGAATTCGACGACGACGGCAAGGTGCTGTCGCTGGAGGAAAAGCCGGCACGCCCGAAATCGAATTATGCGGTGACGGGCCTATATTTCTATGACGATCAGGTGGTCGAGTTCGCCAAGGGCCTGAAGCCATCGGCGCGCGGCGAGCTGGAGATCACCGACCTCAACAACCGATATCTGCTGCAGGGTCAGTTGAGCGTGGAGGTCATGAGTCGCGGCTATGCCTGGCTGGATACTGGGACCCACGATTCATTGCTGGATGCCGGGCAATACATCGCCACCATCGAGTCGCGGCAGGGGCTCAAGGTTTCCTGCCCGGAGGAGATCGCATGGAGGCAGGGGTGGATTTCGGACGAACAATTGGAGGCCCTGTCGCAGCCGCTGCAGAAGAACGGCTACGGCAAGTATCTTTTGCACATTCTCAACGACGGCGTTCGTTAATCAATCCAAGGGGTTCGAATCATGCAGGCCACCCGTTTGTCGATTCCCGACGTCGTGTTGATCGAGCCGAAGGTATTCGGTGATGAACGAGGTTTTTTCTTCGAAAGCTTTAACCGTAAACGTTTTGAGGAAGCCGTGGGTTGTTCCGTCGATTTCGTGCAGGACAATCACTCACGTTCGGCGCGTAATGTGCTGCGCGGTCTGCATTACCAGATTCAGCAGCCGCAGGGGAAGCTGGTGCGTGTGGTGGTCGGCGAGGTGTTCGACGTGGCCGTGGATATCCGCCGCAATTCACCGACCTTCGGCCACTGGGTGGGTGAGGTGTTATCTGCCGATAACAAACGCCAATTATGGGTGCCGCCGGGTTTCGCCCATGGCTTCGTCACGCTTTCAGAGCATGCCGAATTTCTGTACAAGACGACGGATTACTACGCGCCCGAATTCGAGCGATGCATCATCTGGGATGACCCTGACATCGGCATCGACTGGCCGGGGGAAGGGCCGTTCAATCTTTCGGGCAAGGATAAGGATGGTGTCGCGCTGGGCAAGGCCGAGGTGTTCGAGAGATAGCGAGTCTTGTTGCTGCGTTCTGTGCAATTAATCGCCGCCCGTCACGGGTCGATTTGCTCTCGTAGTATGCGTGCCTGAGCTTTGAATGCTTCCGCTTTCGCTTGATGTCCTTCAGCCATGGCCTCGTAGGCGATCAAACTCGTTCGTATGGCGTCGGCTTTGGTCTGTTCTAGTTGAGCGAGCGCCTCTGAAGCTTCTAGCTGGCTCTTTTTTTGCGCTTCGCGCGCTGCGTTGTTTTCGGCAAGCAGTTGCTGAATCTGTGTGCGTAGATGGTGGATTTGGCTGTGCGCAGCGGCAAGGTGATTTGCATATCGGAAAGCGAAGTTGCGGGCTCTGCCGGCACTTTCAATCAATGCCTTCCTGTTATGTTTGGGTTGTGGCCGGTGTTTCTGCCTGAGATGAAGTGCCTGTTCAATCCGTTCGGGTGCGTAGCCTACTTCCAGAAATATATTTTCAACATGTCTTTCGATGTTTTCGAAATACGCTTTTTCCGCCTCTGTTACGGGCGAGTTGGGTGCGCTACATTGCGTTAGATCGATGTCCTGTATATTGAGGGCATTCAGTTCTGTGGTTGTAACTACTCAGCTAATTCTCAGAGATCGCCAGAGCAAAAGCCGGTAGCTTGCGATCGAATACTAGGCGCAACGCCTCCGAAGCCGTGACCCCCTGCTTTCGGCAGGTCGATAGATATCCCCGTATGCGGCAAAACATCGCGGCACCCTCCAGGCTGCGGAAGCAGCCGGAGATCTTCTGCTGCACTTTGGTCATACGGATATCGTTCTCCGCCTGATTGTTCGTGAACGGCACATTGACGTCCACCATGAAACGCAGCACATCGTCTTCATAGGCCATCAGACGCTCCAGCAGATTGCGGGCCTTGCTCCGCTTGATCCGCCCCCGAGGCTTGTTGTCGGGTGGTTTTTCCGGCTCAGGGCATTCCAGTTGCCCCGCCTCGAGCACATCTCGGTAGCGCTGCCGGTAAGCATTGGCCTCGGTCAGCGGCAGGATGCCGCCAGCGTTCTCGACGGCCTGATGAATCTCTCTGAGCAGCTTGCCCATCGCTTCCGCCCATTGTTGTCCGTCCTGCTCGAATGCTCGTTCCAGTTCGCGCAGGTGGTGGGCATTGCACAGGGCATGGGTGCAGTCCCGATAACGGTAATAGGGTTTCCAATGGTCATGACACAGCACACCGCGGAACCGTGGCAGGATCCCGATCGCGTCCATCGCCTCCTGGCCTCGCTTACTGTGGACCTGATAATGCGTCCAATCAGCATTGGACAGAGCATGCAGCCAATGGCGTTTGCCATCAATGTTGACCCCGGTCTCGTCGGCATGAGCGGACACGGCTTTGGCCAATGCCGTTTTGCTGATCGCCTCAAAGGCCGCCAGGCGGGTAAATGCCTCGCGATTGAAGTTCACCAGTGAACCATCGCTCAAAGGGATGCCCAACTGATCGGCAAAGTAATCCTGGATCCGCTTGTAGGGCAAGAGCTGATATTGGGACAGATAGACGGCATGGGCCTTGAGGCCGGAACCATACTGCACCTTCTTATCCACCCCTTCCGGGAATGAAGCCACAAAACGTTGGCCTGATTCATTCTCCAGGATCTGCGCCCGATACTCGGTCACGATCCGGCTGATGTCGATATCAAAAACCTGGCGAGTCTCGAAACCCGCCTCGGTATAGCAGCCTTTCGGCAAGCGACGACGATCGATCTTGAGGACCTCGATCTCATCGGGATGCTCGACCGGGCGCAAGGTCTTGCCCACGTGCCCCGGCTGGCCACCGGAAGGTCGGCTTGAGCGCACACGCTGGCTGCGTGGCCGATTGGGATCCGATGCCGGCGGCTGACTGCTGTTGCGGCTATTGAGCCCGAGACGGTTGAGTAACACGACGAACAACATGAGCATCATCTCGATACTGGCGCGGAGTGCCGGAGATAGGTCTTTCTCCTGCTCCAGTTGCGCCCTGACCTGTGCCAGGGTGATCTCGATATCGACGCCGTCGATCCGCACGCAAGACTGCTCCAAAGAAGTAATGAAGCTATTATCTCACGGGTTTTGAAGTGCCAATTTTCTCGTTTGTAAGGCGATCTGGCGGCGTAAAATAATTGACTGACGGTGGGGCAGTGCCTCGCGTGATGTCGCAAGGAAGACTACGCCTCTGTCGCTTTCGGAGACCAATAATCGCACTCGTTACAGCGCCGCCATATTTTCAAAAAAACTACCAAAAACCCTGTCAAGTACTTTTTGTAATTATTTTCACTGAGTAGTTACCTGTGGTTTTGCCTGCCACATATTCTTCGCTGCGTGACAGCATGTCTAAATTAATTTCGGCTTCGCAAAGAGGTTGGTTTTCCAGCAGGTGGTAAAGCCAGAGTCCATAAAAGATCAAATACTTTTGACCGGCATCCAGCGATGCCTCGGAAAACGCAGCGAACTCGCTCTGAACATTTTCTGCGTGGACTTCGTTGAATCCGATTTCCTGGCGTAGTCTTTGAATGATGACTGGGGGATTTTGTGCATTGATGATGGCGAGGCTGGTCGCGTCAAAATAGTCGTTTATCTGATATGAAAGCCACTGATTGACCGGGTCGCGCCAAAGCAGGATGTGCGTTCCTCCGAATTGTTCTTTAAGCGGGGTGACTCTGCCGAACGATCTGCAGCACTGCAGCACCGGATTGCCTTTGGCTTCAGCAATTAATGTCTCGGTATACGGGAAGATGGCGGGGCAAGTTTGAGGGTCGAAGAAGCTGTCGTAGCTGATGCACTTGTCGAACTTGCCGGTCAATTTCTCCTTTATGTCATAGAACTCCCGGAAATAAGGTGCGGTCATGCTCGGATGTCGAAGCGACAGTGCAGTTTCTTCAGAATAGGAGAGAAGCGATTCTGGATTCGTGTTCAACTGCAGCAAGGCTTCATGGTAAGGCTCCTGGTAACACCAGTAACCGGCTGGCGAAGCACGAAATTTTTCAAAAATCCATGTGCTTCCCGAGCGAAACAATGAATGTATGAATATGGGAGCCTGAGTGTGATGAGGCATTATCAGGCTGTTGAAAAAGTCCTGTAAACCCGGAAGATTGGTTTTGTATTGTTGAGTGAGGGTTGTGGCCGATGCGCGGTGCCGACATACATCAGGATGGGCTGTTCAGCACGGTCAGCCCGGAGCAACGGGTGCCGAAGGACCATCCTCTGCGCCCGATCCGGCGGATGGTCGATCAAGCGCTCAAAGAACTCGACGCTGACTTCGATGCGCTGTATGCCCATATGGGCCGTGACTCGATCCCGCCGGAGAAGCTGCTGCGCGCGCAACTGTTGATGGCGTTCTACACCATCCGCAGCGAACGCCTGTTGGTCGAACAGATCGACTACAACCTGCTGTTTCGCTGGTTTGTGGGCTTTTCCATGGACGATCCGGTCTGGCACCACTCCACGTTTACCAAGAACCGTGACCGCCTGCTTGCAGGCGATGTGGCCCGCACCTTCTTCGCCCGGGTGCTGGATCAGGCCCGTGCGGCCGATCTGCTGTCTAGCGAACACTTCAGCGTCGATGGCACGTTGATCGAAGCGCTGGCCTCGCACAAGAGCTACCGGCCCCGGGACGAGGACGCGCCGCCGAGCGGTGGCGGGCGCAATCCCACGGTGGACTTTCGCGGGCAGAAGCGGTGTCGGGAAACGCACGTCTCCAGGACCGACCCGGATGCCTTGCTGTATCGCAAGAGCGAAGGCACGACCGCCAAGCTCAGCTACCTCGGACACCTGCTGATGGAAAACCGCCACGGCCTGATCGTCGAGTCGCAGACGAGCCAGGCCACCGGCACGGCCGAGCGCGAGGCCGGTGTCGAGCTTGTCGACGCGCTCGGCGGGAGCCACCGGATCACGCTGGGCGCGGACAAGAACTATGACACGCAAGGCTTTGTGGCGGCGATGCGTGGACGAAACGTCACGCCGCATGTGGCTCAGAACACGGCCGGGCGCCGCTCGGCCATCGACGGGCGCACCATCGGCCATCCCGGTTACCGAACCAGCCTGACGATCCGCAAGCGGATCGAAGAATGCTTCGGTTGGCTCAAGACCATTGCGGGTCTGCGCAAAAGTCGGTTTGTCGGACGCGAGAAACTGGATTTCCAGTTTGTGCTCAGCGCGGCGGCCTACAACCTGGTGCGGATGCGCAATCTGGGACTGGCAGCATGTTGAAGGCACACATCAAGGGATCGGTGCGCCCAGAGATCGGGATTTGGGCTGTTTTCGGGAAAAATCAGGCCCCAGATCCGAAGGGGCACGTCGCCAATGGACCCTGATCAACATGATAACCGCTAAATCGGGGGAATTTTCAACAGCCTGCTATGTCGTCCTGATGTGTTTCGTGATGACTCGATCTGGCCTTAAGCGGCAAGGATAAGTGCCTGCTAGGTAGAGCGGTCGCGGGTA
The DNA here is from genome assembly GCF_001753165.1 of Acidihalobacter aeolianus. Taxonomy (GTDB): domain Bacteria; phylum Pseudomonadota; class Gammaproteobacteria; order DSM-5130; family Acidihalobacteraceae; genus Acidihalobacter; species Acidihalobacter aeolianus. The sequence goes on along the minus strand of NZ_CP017448.1, from coordinate 2,318,014 downwards.
AAAAGAGCCGTAGCCGAAGTGGCTCGCTTGGGTTGCTTGAGTATAGCTGGCATGGTTATTTGGGCAAAACAGCTCGACCCATTTGCGTGAAGTGCTAGTCACAAGTGCTCGGGAAACGGGTAGCGCCTGTGGTCAACACATGATCTTGTCTGGCTATTCCCGCGTGTATAAGCGTTGAGCTTGGTGAATACTTGTTCACCTTGTCATTGATTTTCTGGCTTGTGGTATTTGCGTTGCCAAATTTCCGGACGTTGTCCGATTCCCCCATCTGCTCCCGTTTCTTCATATTGCCAAGGCGCTACCGACTGAAAGTGTCTGCGCCAAAAACACACGATTTATGTGTTTTTGGCGCATTGTGGTGATAACCCGTAATTAACAGTTGTGCTGGACAAAAAATATCGGTTAGTGTTAGCGGGCATGATTTATAAGTCTCCGCCATACGCGGTATCGCTGCGATACTGACTTGGTGTTCTGGTCGTTTGCGTCACGTGGGGCTTCATGCAAATCGGTTAGGCATCGCGTATTCGTCGGTGCCGCCGGTGCTCTTTTAGTGCCTCCAACGGGTTGGGTAGTACATGTGGTATTACTCGCTCCACAAGATACAAGCTCCAACCGGAACCAATAACTAAGCAATAACAATCAAGCATCCATCCAGCGACATTTAGGACATGGCGATGAACCATACCCACGGATTTGTGCGTGGGCTGCCGAAATTGATCGGTAGCCTTGCCTGCGGGATTTTATTGATTCAACTGTCGATGCCATCCGCTTTGGCGGCAACTACTGCATTGTCGGCGGCCGCGAATCAGGCCACACCAAGCGATGTGGTTTCGCTGACGCTGCAGGATATCGGCCAACCTGACGGTATCCGACTGCAGGGCGCGGACGCGGTGAAAACGCTTTATTTGCCCGAAAATCCTTCGTTGAAGGCTGCTACGTTGCAGTTACACCTGCGTTTTGCACCTGAGATGCCGACTGGCAAGCTATGGATCGAGAGCAATCATCGGGTGCTAGCGGAGGAAAGTATTCCGAGGACAGAGACCAGCGTGTGGTCGGTGCCCTTAATGGGAGCGATGCCGGTTGACGGTGTGGTGCCGCTGGAAATTCATATGGTGGTGGACAATCCCAATGTCTGCCAGGCCATGGCCGGCAACTGGATGGATATTGGGCCGGATAGCGTGCTTTCATTTACACAGAAACCGCAGGCCGGTGTGCCGCCAATCAACCAGTTTTTCCCCGTTTACTTGAAGACGGTGTATATCGTCGTACCCGAAATGCTCGGGAGCGGCGACGCGCAGGCGGTGCTCGACGTCGCTTCTTACATCACCCATCGCTATGCAGTGCCGCCGCGCATCGTATTGGTGGACAAGCGCAGGATGCCGCCGAATCCTGCATTCTCGCGAACGGTGATTCTTGGTGGCACCCAGCTGGGCGTAGTGCGCCTTGACGCTGCCGATAACCGCCATACCTATTTAGCGCTGCAGCTGGGCCCTGACCCGGTCATGGCTACCCAGGCTGTATTTCGCCACGCACGCTTGATGCCGGCGATGGCAGTGACCAGCGCCACCGATCTGGCGGTATCGGTGCAGAACCCTGCCGAGGTCGCACAGGACAAGACGACTTTCGCACAACTCGGTTATCCCGACGAGCAGGTGCAGGGCGTGGGCACCCTGAATGTGACATATCGCTTTTCGCAGACTGATCTCGGGGGGGCAGTCAAGGACATGGCGGTTCGGTTTGCCGGGGTGAATAGTCCCTTGCCGGAGCATGCGAGCGGTTATATCAGCGTCAAGTTCAACGGTGTGGCGATTTATGCCCAACCGATTGATGGCACACGCTACGATTTCTATGCGTCGGTGCCTGCCGGACTGATGAAGCGTGACAACGTGGTGCAGCTTTCTTTCGCCTACACGCCGGGCGGGGGCAATTGCACCCAGGGTTCGTTGCCGTTCATGGGCATGGTGCGGAACGCAAGTTATTTACAGTTTAATCGTAGCGACAGCTTGCCCGGTGGTTTCGATCGTTTCCCAGTGGCCTTCGCGCAGAAAATGCCGGTCTATCTGCAGAGCGATAACCGCACCGATCTGGCCCAGGCGGTTGCCCTGCTCGAGGCTATGCAGAAAACGGTTCGGATGCAATTGCACCCGATGGTTGTCGGCAAGTTGCCCGATTCGGGGCCGGTGCTTTACGTGGGTGAAACCGCGCCGTCCAGCGCGTTCCTACAGATCAAGCCGTTCGAACTGCGTGATACCGAGGGTAAAACGTTGCTGCGCTATGTGCCGGGTTCGCGCTTCGCAGCACTGGAAGCCTACGGACAGACTCTCGTGCTGGCAGGCCCGCCGAAGCTGCGCGCAGCCTTGCTGAGTCGCGCCCTGGTGGGTGCCGGTTGGTACGAGTTGCACGGAGATACGGTGTTGCAAGGCGTATCGGGACATCCGGTACAGGCGCGCATGATGGGTAAGGGCCTGGAAATTCAACCGTTGCCGGTGCGCCCGGATGTTTTCTGGCAGCAGTATCGCTACTGGTTCATCGTGCTGTTCGGCTTGCTTGTGGTTGCGATTCTGGTCTGGTTGTATCCGCGATTGGTACGTAAAGGCGGGCCGGCAGGCTCATGATCGTACGCCTCGGCGATTATCTGGTCGCGCAGGGCACGCTCGCACAGCAGGACCTCGACTACGCTCTGCAGGTGCAGACGCAGAGCGGCGAACGGTTGGGCGAGATCCTGTTGGCGCTGTCACTGGTCAAGCGCGAGGACTTGTATCAGGCGTTGTCCACGCTATGGGGGATGCCTTATTTGCGCCTCGATGACGAGGCCTGCGCCACGACATCGGCTTGGCCGCTGGACGAGGCGGTATCGTTCCGCGCGGTGGTTTTGGGCGAAAGCGACGGCCGATTGCGCGTGGCCACGGCCGAGTTGCCTGGCCCGGAACTCGCCGCCGCGCTGGCGGCACATTATCCCGATGTCGAACCTGCATACTGGGTGACGACGCACTGGGACATCGACCGCTATCTGCGTCGCTGTTATCGCCAGATCATCCTGGAGCGTTCGGTTTACGGTCTGTATACCCAGCATCAGGAAGTGTCGGCGTACACGGTGCTGACGGTGTCGCAGTACGTCGCCATGGCCGTATTGATCGTGGGGGGCTTCCTGGCACTGGTGCAACATCCAACCGCGACGTTGATCGGCCTGAATGTGCTTGTCACGCTGTTTTTCTTTGTAAACGTGGTGTTCAAGTTCGGCTTGGGCATGGCGGGCGCGTTCGCCGAAAACGACATCGACATCACGGACGAGCAGGTGGCCGAGTTGCAGGACGATGAGCTGCCTTTCTACACGGTGTTGGTGCCCGTTTATCGCGAGGCAGGCATCGTCAATCGCGTGATGGAGCATGTGGCAGCGCTGGATTACCCCTCAGCCAAGCTCGAAATCCTGATCCTGATCGAGGAGGACGATGACGAAACTTGGGACGCGGCCCTGCTGGGGCGGCCGCCCGATTTCGTGCATTTGGTGCGCATCCCGCACGCGCTGCCCAAGACCAAACCGAAGGCGTGCAACGTCGGGCTGTCTTTTGCGCGTGGGGAATATCTGGTGATCTACGACGCAGAGGACATTCCTGACCCGGATCAGCTCAAGAAGGTACTGGTAGCGTTTCGCGAGGGGCCGGAAAACTTGGTCTGTGTGCAGGCGGCGCTGAATTATTTCAACGCCGACGAGAACTGGCTGACGCGCATGTTTACCTTGGAGTATTCGTATTGGTTCGATTACATGCTGCCAGGGCTACAGAAGTTGCGCCTACCGATCCCGCTCGGCGGTACCAGCAATCATTTTCGCGTCGACCGTTTGCGTGAACTGGCGGGGTGGGACCCCTTCAACGTGACCGAGGACGCGGATCTGGGCATCCGCGCCACCGCACTTGGCTACCGCGTCGGCATCGTCAATTCGACGACCATGGAGGAGGCCAATAACCATATCCCGAACTGGATTCGCCAGCGTTCACGTTGGATCAAGGGCTACATGCAGACGGCGCTGGTACACGGTCGTCATCCGCTGCGCCTGCTACGCAGTGTGGGACTCAAGCAGGCTCTGGGTTTCGCCCTGTTGATCGGCGGTACACCCGTCGCGTTTCTGGCTTACCTGCCTACGGTGGTGCTGTATTTCATCTGGCTGGCCACGGACACGCACGCGCTCGATGCCTATTTCCCGTCCTGGGTGCTGTACGTAGGGTTGTTCAATCTCTTGGTCGGCAATGCCTTTGGCATCTATCTGTCCATGCTGGCGGTGTTCAAGCGCAGGCTGTATGGGCTGTTGATTTTCAGTCTAACCAATCCGTTTTACTGGCTGCTACACAGTGTCGCCGCGTACAAGGGGCTGTGGCAGCTGATGACCCGGCCGTTCTACTGGGAAAAAACCCACCATGGACTCAGTAAGTCTAAGTCGGTCGGTTAGTCTGCCGCGTTGGCCCGTTTGGTTCTGGTGGCCGGCGCTGACGCTGCCCTATGCGCTGTTGGCGGAAGTCATGCTGCGGCAGCATTACTTGAGCGACACAGCAGCGTTTTTGCTCGAAAAGACATATCTCGTGATCGCGACGGGACGGTTGGAGTCCATCGGCTTCGTGTATCCGCCGTTGCCTTTTTTGTTGCTGCTGCCAGGGCACTCGCCTGCCTGGCTGGCGCTGATCAGCGTGGCTACTGCCGGCTTGCTGGCTACGCTGTTGCTGCGCGAATTGTTGCGCACCGATCTCAACCGCTGGTTGGTCGTGTTGATTGCCAGCAGTATCTTCTTCAATCCGGAATTCCTGCGTCTGGCGACGCAGGATCTGCCGGACATGCTCGGTTTCTTGTTTCTGTTCCTTTCTTTCGTGAATTACGAAAAATATGTCGTCGACAGGCAGATCGTGTACGCCTTTCAGGCGGGCTTGTGGCTCTCGGCGGCATTTTTGGCAACGCCTTCGGCGCTGTACTTTCTGCCTGCATTCGTCATCCTGCTGCCGTTTTTTTCCCCTGGCTACCCATGGCGTGCATTGTTGGCGGCCGCCGGCGTTCTGGCATTTCCGACCATGGCTGCACTCGGCATCTGGGCTTATCTATCCTGGCTGTTTACGGGACAAGTGGCCTTTGCCTATCCAGCGCTGTATTTCCACAAGGCATTTTTCGCGGATTGGCTGTGGGCGGCTCCCATCTACTGGGGCACGGCGCTGTTGTTACTGTTTCGTTCGCCGCTGCGCCTGCTGGTGCATCTGGTACCGCTGATCATGATCGTTTTTTCACCGACGCTGGGGCTGGCCAGCAATGCGGCGGTGGCGGCCTTGTTCACGCTGTTTGCGGTTACCAGCATGCCGCGGCGAGTCTCCGGCTGGGGGCATACGACCCTGCTTGTGGCAGTGCTTCTCCAATGGCTCGTTGCCGTACCGAACATGCGACATCTGCTCGTCGCTGGTCACGATGAGGCTGCCCGCATCGATCTGGCAGTGGGCCGTATGCTTGCTCGTGCACCCGTCGGGAGCGTGCTTACGGATGATCGCCAGACCTATCAACTGGTGGCCCTGGCTGGCACAGCCGAGCCTTTTTTGTTGCCAGCGAATAGTCTGTATGCCGTGGCGGAACTGCAGCCGGCAAAGTTTTGCGCCTATCTGTTGGTAGGCGACACGCCGGGGACCGGGTTGTACGATTATGTACGTCACGTACCGCGCGGCATGGTGCTGGAGGCTCGTTTCGGGAAATACCGACTGTACCGCCGCAGGGACGCCCCGCCGCTTTTGTCTGCACACTGAAGAACCCGCGTCGCGGCGTTGCCACAACCACGGAATGCCGCAAATGCGATTTACCGAACCTGAAGTGGGGCAGGGCAGACTTTGGCTGATGGCGTTGCTGCTTGCGTGCTTGCTGCCCATACAGGTTCAGGCTGCCTCGATGTGTTTCGGTGTGGGCGACCGCTATCGCTGGCATCTGGATACAACACACTACAAGACGACGCCGCAACTGCTGAACTGGCTCGGTTTCGCACCCGACAACCGGCTTCTGGGCATCTGGCTACCCGCAGGCTGGCAGGGTTCATGGGTTGCAGGTTTGCAGGGGGCCATGGACCGGGGCTATGTTCCGGTGCTGTTCGAGTATTCCCTTGGCGATCTCTACCAGCAAGGTAAGGACGCGTGGCACGATGTCGAGGCGCACCGCGAGGATTTTTATGCTGGCGTGAAGCGTCTGGTACGTGTACTACAACCGCTACATGGCACGGTGCTTGTCGTGCTGCAACCCGAATTCAACATTCCAGGCGTGCAGGACCGTCCGGCGTTCGGTCGTATGCTGGCGCAGGCTGCGAGGATGCTGCACCACGCGGCACATCCCGGACTGCGCATCCTAGTGGGAACCTGTGTCGGCGATTTCGGTCACTACGGCACGCGGATCTCTGACCGGCGGGAATGGTCGCGTTTCGCGCCAGCGCTCACACCGGCCATTCCGCAACTCGATTTCCTGGCCTTTCAGGAGATGCGCGGGGGTACCCACCGCGATGTCGAAGGCCACATGCGCAGCTATACGCCGGAGCAGGAGGGCATCGAGGTGCTGGGGCGGCGCACCGCCGCATTCAGCGCCTTTCTGCAGAAAAAATATCGCAAGCCGCTGCTGTTGGCCTATTTCGTGGTGGCTACGATGACTCCGCCCGGCCAGCCGGCCGGAACCTGGGAAAAGGCCGCGAAGGAGGGCTATTCACAGCTGTTTGACGCGGTGCCGAGCATGGCCCACAACGGGGTGTTCGGTGTCATGGCGATGAGCCTGTTCGACGATCCAGCACATAACAACAATGGGCTAGATTTCTGGGGGAACGCGTCGGACTCTTTCGGGCTGGTGACCGCCAACGCACGGCTGGGACAGGACCGGATCGGTTATCCGCCGTATGTTCTGAAGCCCGCGGGGCGAGTATGGCTGTCGCGAACACGCGCCGTCGCGGGCGCCGTATGCAGTCCTGCGTCTTGGTAGGACGGGTCGCTAGGGATGGTGGCGCAGGCGTGCGCCGACTGGCTTAGAACGAGGTCCACAGGCTCATAGACAGTGTCCGCCCCTGGCCGGTGTTGTGGCCCCAGACAGGGAAGCTGATGCTGGGCACCAGCGACAGGCCCGGCTCTAGCCGGTAACGCACGCCCAGGCTGATCTGCGCGAGCTGGTAGTAGGGCTCGGAAACGACGTTGCCGATCCTGAGCGTTGCGTTGCTCTGGGTGCCGAAGTCGCCGCTGAAGCCGAGCAGGAGCTGCCAGTCGGGCGATAGGGCGTAGCCGTTGTTGATGTAGGTGCGGATCTGGTTGCTGGGGTAGCCGAAATACTGGCGGTAGCCGATGCCGGCGTCGATGAAGGCCTTGCGGTAGTAGGCGCCCATCAGGACGCCGCCTTCCAGGCCGGTGCGGTCGTAGCCGACCAGGAGACCCTGGGAGCCGGGCGTCTGGCCATTGGGGATCAGCACCTGCGCATACAGCGACACCGCGTAGTGCTCGCCGCGCAGCAGGCCGTGGATCAGCCCGAGGTCGAATCCGGTAAAGCCGCTGCCGGTCAGGGTGCCGCCGGGGCTGGACTGGGTCAGGTTGTCGTAGGCGGTCTTGAAGGTGAGAGTGGTGTCCCGAGTGAGGCCGTATTCGCCGTAGAGGCTGATCTCCTTCTTGGCGAAGGGGGCGTAATCGCCGAGCGGCAGGCTTGTGCCCTGTTTGTTCCAGTAGCGGTTGGTGCTGTAGTAGCTGATCTGCGGCGCCAGGAACCAGCGTCCCTTCGGTTGTGGCAGAGCGGCCCCGAACGCTGACGACGAACCGGGCAAAATCAACGCGATGACGGCGGCGTAGCGAGTCGGGAATTTCAAGCTGGGGATCCCTTGCTGACTAAAGGCAGGCGCGTTGTGCCGGAAGGTTGAATCTCGCCCGCGCGGCTTATGAATTTTTCTATGATCGATTCTGCGGGATGTCCCCGGTTGGGTCAATCAGACTCGGCGATCTTGCTGCGTTCGAGTTCGCGCAGCAGCGTCTCGATCGCGTCGGCGGCAATGGTTGCGCCCTGTTCGGTCGCTATCGCGCGAGAGGCGGACTCTAGGTTCGGCCAGGGCGCGGAGAGTAGTTTTTCCATGCTCTGTGCGATGCGTGAGCTGCTGGCGCGGGTCGGTAGCGACAGGGCGAGTCCGCGTTCTGTGGCGCGTCGCGCGTTGTCGAACTGGTCCCAGACCGAGGGTAATAGCAGCGAGGGTTTGTTGAGGCGCAGTGTCCAGCCGATGGTACCGATGCCGCCGGAATGGATCACGGCTCGCATCGGATCGATCAGCGTGCCGTAGGGCATATAGCCCGTGACCAGGATGTCGGGCGCGGGCGGTATGAGGTGATGAAAGCGCGTATTGAGCAACACCACGGCGCGTTGGCCGAGCTGTCGGCATGCGGCGAGGCAGGCGTTTGCCATGTGTGCGGGCTGGGCGCGGTCGCGGCCACCAGGCGCGATCAGCAGCGGGGGCGGGCCGGCTGCAGCAAAGCGCTGCATCGCTTCGGTTTCTTCCGGACTGCCGAGGAACGGTGCCTCGTAGGCACAAAAACCGGTGACGTGCGTGTGTGGCGGCCAGTCCGGTTGAGATTCGACCAGTATCGGCGAGGTCATCAACAGGTTCAGCCTGGGCGAGTACAGAGCCTCGAAGCGTGGGTGGGCCCCGTCTTTCAGCCCGAAGCGACGGCGTTGGCGTTGGTGTGCCTGCATCACTAGCCGGGTAGCCGCGCGTGCCAGCCGGTAGGCTGTGTCTTGGATGAAGCGGCTTTGCGAAGCCCGTCGCTGGATCGCCTGTAGCCCCGGCCACCAGGGCAGGTCGTAATGTGATGGCAATGCCAATGGGGAGGCGGTGCAGTATGACCATGGCGTGCCGGTCAGCGCGCCCAGAATAGGGGGTGTGGAGGCGAGCTGATTACCGAGCAGCAGGTCGGCGTCGCGGGCGAACGGGACCAGGGTTTCGATCTCAGAATCAGGCGTGGCGGTGAATGGGGAGTGGGTGGTGCTCAGCGGTATCAGGTCTAGGTCAAGCGCACGGCAAGCCTGGCTATGATGTGCTTCGGCAGCGACCGATAGCCGATGTCCGCGTCGCTGGAGTTCGGCGGCGAGGTCCCACAGCGGGATCATATCGCCGAAGCCACCTTTGCCTACGATGAGAATTGTCGCCATGGGGCCGCCGGTCAGGTCCGTATATTGTACTGGTTGGAGGTGCAGAGCGTCACAACACGAATGGTGACGCGGTCTGTTATAGTGTTGCCGCCTCATTAGCGTACCTGATCGGGGAATTCAGGTCGCCGGATGCACAAACGATTGTCATAAGAACTGCGTAAGTTGTTCGCCATTTATGCAAACACAGCTTTACGACAGCATCGATGCGGTGCCTGCCGAAGCCTGGGATGCGCTAGCGGGCATGGGCTCTGCGGCAATGTCACGGGATTTTTGGTCGGTCCTTGAGCGATCTGGCCTGAACGATTTCCAATATCGACATGTGTTGCTCCGTGATGACGCGGGCACCCCTGCCGGGCTGTATTCGTTCTACACGGTGACCACCGACATCGCGATTTTCGCGCCGCCGTTCCTGCGCGGATTGCTGGGTGCGGTGCGCCGGGTTTTTCCAAATTTTCTCAAATGGAAAATGCTCGAGTGCGGTACGCCGATCACCATCGTCAGCCCGCCGTTCGTGAGGACGCCGCTGCTTCAGGAGCGGGAGATGGTGGATCGTATCGCAGAGACCTTGCTCCAAACCGCCAGGCGCGAGGGACATCTGCTGATCGTGGTGCGAGATTTCGAGCACGAGGCGCAGGCCTTGCGCACGGATTTCGCGCGCCATGGTTATCACTGGATCGACAGCCTACCCAATACCTATTTGAGTGTGCGCTGGTCCGATCCCGAGGCGTATCTGCGTGCGATGCGCAGCTATTACCGTAGCAAGCTGCTCAAGCATCGCAAACGCAATATCGAGTCTGGGGTGAGCCACGAATTGCGCGACGATTTCTCGGATCTTGCGGAAACCCTGTGCGCTCAATGGATGGTGGTGCATGAAAATGCCAAGGAGTTCCAGCGCGAGGTGCTGACGCCACGGTTTTACCGTGAGCTATCCGAGTGCATGGGCGCGCGTTCCAAGGCCTTGCTGTTCTACCGCGAGGGAAAGCTTGCGGCACATGCGCTGCTACTGCAGGACGGCGACTTGGTGCGCTGGCTGTATGTCGGGCGCGAGACGCCGGAGAACGACGGGCTTTATCTGTATATCGCGGCAACGGTCGTGGAAACTGCGATCGAACTCGGCGCCAAGCGCTTGGAAATGGGGTTGACCACCTATTCGATCAAGCAGGACCTGGGCGCCGAGGTGGTGCCTATCGGCATGGCGCTGCGCGCTACCCGGGGCTGGCTCAATCCGTTCGTGGGGTGGGGTTACGGCGTGCTGAACAGTGTGCCCGAGCCTGAGCCGCGGTCGATCTTCAAGGCGTCCGGCGATGACGTTGCGCGATAGCCGCGTCCTGGTTACGGGCGCAAGCGGTTTCATCGGCGGGCATCTGGCTGGGCGTCTGCTCGCCGAAGGTGCACGCGTGCGTGTGCTGGTGCGCGATCCATCCCGGCTGCCTGAGGCCCTGGCAGGGCAGGTCGAGCTGTGCGTGGGAGACCTGGACGCGAGGGATGCGCTCGGATCCGCCGTGACCGATGTCAATTATGTTTTCCATTGCGCTGCCAACGTACATACCTGGGATCGCGTGGAGGCCTATGACAGCGCGAATGTGACGGGCGTGGCGAATCTGCTTGACGCCATCGCAGCTTCTGGCACCTTGCCGGAACGCTTCGTGCATGTCTCGACGGTGGATGTGTATGGCTTCCCGCCGCGACCGTGTGGCGAGGACGATCCGCCGAATCCGCCCGGTTTCGGCTATGGCGACAGCAAGCTGCACGGTGAGGCCCTGCTGCGTGAGCGGGCGCAGACCCTGGGGATGGCTTATACCGTGCTGCGGCCAACCAATGTCATGGGCCCGGGCAGCCCGTTCATCGCGCGGATCGGCGAGGAATTGCGTGCCGGCTTGATGTTGCAGGTGGATGGCGGGCAGGTGGATTGCGGATTTCTGGCGGTCGACAATCTGGTCGATTGCCTGTTATGGGCCGCCGAAGCGCCAGTGGCCGCGGGCGAAATCTATAATGTGCGTGACCCAGAGCACGTCACTTGGCGGATGTTCTTACAGGATTTTCGAAAAGGCATTGGGGGGAAGGGATTGGTTGTCGGATTGCCTTACTGGCTGGCCTGTGCGGCCGCGCGTGTGCTCGCTGCGCCCTACCGGATGCTTGGGCTGAGTCAAGAACCGCTGCTGCATCCTCTGATCGTGCAGATTTTCGGCCGCACCTGCGGCCACCGCATCGATAAGCTGCAGGCGGCGGGCGCGCCCCTGGGGCGTCAGTCCTACCGCGATACGCTGCAGGCTTCCATCGACTGGTTCCAGCGGCATGGCCGTTCATGACGGCGACTCGCCGTCGACATGCGCTCTTTCTTCAGGGCATGCCTTCGCCCTTTTTTCGGCGCATCGGACAGTGTCTGGACGAACGCGGTTGGCGGGTGACGCGTATCAATCTCTGTTTCGGCGACTGGCTGTTCTGGCACGACGATTTTTCCATCGATTACCGTGGACGCTTTTCTCGCTGGCCGGCGTTTGTCGAATTGTTCATGCGCCGAGAAGGTGTGACCGATCTGCTGTTGCTGGGCGAGCAGCGGCGTTATCACCGCGAGGCGGTGGCGGCTGCCAAGCGCTTGGGTGTTCAGGTCGTGGTGACCGACTTTGGCTATCTGCGTCCGGACTGGGTGATTTTCGAGCATGACGGCATCAGCGGTGGTTCGAGATTCCCGCGCGATCCGGAGAAAATCCGCGAGATTGCAGCGCAGTGCACGGTACTCGACTGGGAACCGCGCTTCGTCGACAGTGCCCTGCAAATGGCTGTCGGAGACCTGTCGTTCAATTTCGGAAATTTTTTTTTCCGGGTTCTCTACCCTTTCTACCAGCGCAGCGATATGCGTCCGCCGACACTGATTTACACCCTGGCCAGCGCACGACGATTGCTTGGCAACCGCCTGCGACGCACGGAGGTGGACGAGATGGTAGATGAGGTGGTGCGCGCGGATGAGCCGTACTATCTATTTCCGATGCAACTCGATTTCGATTATCAGATCGTGGCTTATTCGCCATTCCGGGGTATGGACGAGGTGATCCCGCTGGTGATGGATTCGTTCGCGAAATATGCTCCACCCGACGCGATTCTGGTGCTGAAGGAGCATCCCTGGGACCCGGCGATCCGTGATTGGCGGCGTTTCGCGTTGAATCAGGCTCGCGCCATGGGCTTGAGTGAACGCATTCGTTATGTGCGCGGTGGCGATCTCAACCGGTTGATCCAGAATGCCCGCGGCGTGGTCCTGGTCAACAGCACGACCGGGATGCGCGCCCTGCAGCTGCGTGCCCCCATGATCGTGCTTGGTCAGGCCGTTTTCGACGTGCCTGGCTTGACCTTCCAGGGCGATTTGGATGACTTCTGGACCGAGGGGTGTCCGCCGGACTCCGAATTGGCGGATGTCTTCGCCACCGCGTTGGCCGGTACGGTGCTGCTGCGCGGGGTGTTTTTCAAGGAACCGGGACTGACCGAAGCGGTCACCGAGGCTTGCCATCGCCTGCTTACCGGAACGGTGGGGCAGGTGACCGCGCGTGAAAGTACCGGAGGGATGTGAGCGTGCTGGATTCGCTGCCCATGCTGATCGACGTGAGCCGCCTGGCTGGCCGGTTGATGGACGGCAAGCATCCAACCGGCGTGGATCGAGTCAGTCTGGCCTATCTGCGGCACTACCGTGAACGTGCGCGCGCCTTGGTGCGCCATCGCGGACGTTGGTTGAGATTGGGTGATGAGGCGTCGCGCAAGGTGTTCGCAGCACTGCTCGGCGAGAGCGGGATGCCGCAGCGGACGGTGCGATTGAATGTGGCCCAGGCCCATTTGCTACGCGGTAGCTCCTGCCGCGGCTGGACGTTGCTCAACACCGGTCACAGCGGACTCGACGATCCGGGCTACGCCTATGCCGTGCGCCGCTTTCGACTGCGTCCTGTGTATTTCCTGCACGATCTGATACCGCTGACACATCCCGAATACAGCCGGCCCCAGGAAGACGACAAGCATCACCAGCGTCTCGCCACCATGCTCGACACCGGGAGTTGCCTGATCTTCAATTCGGGCGCCACCCGGCAGGACTTGGTGGACTATGTGGCGCGCTACGGCAGTAGCCTGCCGCCGCATGTGGTTGCGCCATTAGGCATTGAACCGCTGCCCACCCCTGGGGCAGAGGCCCTGCTGCCGGAGCCCTATTTCGTGATGCTGGGGACGATAGAACCCCGTAAGAACCACCTGTTGATCCTGCATGTTTGGCGACGCTTTGCCGAGCTTGGCGAAACGCCGCCGAAGTTGGTGCTGATCGGCCAGCGTGGCTGGGAATGCGAACAGGTGATCGATCTGCTGGAGCGCAGCCCCGCTTTGCGCGGGAGTGTGATCGAGTTGCCGCGCTGCAACGATACGGAGCTGGCAACCTGGCTGCGCCATGCCCGCGCCTTGTTGTTTCCCTCCTTCGTGGAAGGGTTCGGTCTACCGCTGATCGAGGCTGTGTCCCAGGGTACTCCGGTGCTGGCGGCAGACTTGCCTGTATTCCGCGAGAGTGTGGGTGAGATTCCGGAATATCTCGATCCGCTGGATGGCCCTGCCTGGCTCGATGCAGTGCGCGCCTATAGCGTGGCGGCCGATCCACGTCGCCGTACGCAGCTAGAACGTCTGCGCGGATACCAGCGCTGGGACTGGGGAGCGCACTTTGCGATCGTCGACCCATTTCTCGAACGATGCCGAGCGATCTGAATTTGCCGGCGCAGGCCTGCGCCGAGGTGGAGGGGCTGGAAGCTACCGCGCGCCTGCACGAGTTTCCTGAACGCCTCTATGCCTGGTCTTTCCCTCGCTGGAAATGGCGCTTCGTGCGCCGTTGCTTCCCAGGACGTCAGGTTACCTTCGTGGAGCCAGGGGCTCGGCTGAGCCAGCCGGCTGGCCTGCTATTGTGGGGGTCTGCCGAGCGGCCGGATGGCATGCCCAAGGAAATGCCAGTGGTGCGTATGGAGGACGGTTTCCTGCGCTCGGTAGGATTGGGCGCAGAGCTGACCCGACCGTTGTCCTGGGTGGTCGACACGCGGGGTATGTATTACGACGCGTCGCAACCCTCCGATCTGGAATGGCTGCTGCAGCATGCCGAGTTCACGCCCACCTGCCGCGCGCGCGCCGCGGCCCTGCGCGAGGCGGTCGCGGCAGGTGGGGTCACCAAGTACAACGTCGGTCAGGGCGAGTGGGCGCGGCCGGCTGATGTGCCGCGTGTCATTCTGGTGCCGGGACAGGTCGAGAGTGATGCCTCCATCGCCCGCGGGGGCGCCGCAGTGCGTGGCAACATGGCCCTGCTGCAGGCCGTCCGCGCTGCCAATCCAGACGCATTCCTTGTCTACAAACCGCATCCTGACGTGGAGGCGCGACTGCGCATCCTGGGTGCACAAGAAGACGAGGCTGAGCGATGGTGCGACGCCTGCGTCAGCGATGTGCCCATGGAGCGCATGCTGGCGCAGGTCGACGAAGTGCATACCATGACTTCGCTCAGCGGGTTCGAAGCACTGCTGCGCGGTTTGCGCGTGGTCTGCTACGGGCACCCCTTCTACGCTGGCTGGGGCCTGACCGAGGACAAGGTGCCGCTGCCGCGACGTAGCCGTAGGCTCGCTTTGGACGAACTCGTGGCCGGGGCCCTGATCCTGTACCCGCTCTATCTCGACATCGCAGGGCGCGGCCTGAGCACCCCGGAGGGCACGTTGCAGGCACTGCAGGCATGGAAATCGCGCCAGCAGGGGCGTGTGCCGTGGTGGCGAGGGGCGTATCGCGCGATTCTCAGGCGTGCGATTGGCGTGCGTTAAACCTTGAAGGTCACTGGAACTGGTAGCGGACACCAATCGATATTTGGTGCTCGGATTCGGCACTTTGCTGCTGATCTTCGGTTGCGTGGAAGTGGATGTCTTGAATCCGTATAGCCCAATGTCGGTTGATCGCGAGGTCATCTCCGATGCCGATGTCGTAACCTACCTTGCCCCAGCCAACTACCACGCCGCCGCGCATGAAAAGACCGGCCCAGGGAAGATAGCCCATGAGGTCGAAGTTGCTTTCGGGCCCGGGACGCACCGTGGGTTCCTCACGGCCCATGGTCATCAGCATCGCTTCGGCACCCCAATAGCCTTCGCGATAGCCGATGGCAGCGTAATAAGAGTTGGGAATCAAATTGTAACCGGCCGAGAAATTGGCCGATCCAGCATGCGCAGGGGATATGCTCAAACAAACGCCGATGGCGCAGATCAGTGCACCGAGTCCATGTTTGCAGGTTGTCATTCGTGACCTGTGATTGCGGGAATTGATTGTATGGAAGGCTTTCGTTGCGGCGTATTTGCGCGCTGCAAAAGCACCATCCGGTTGGCTGCAGTAACGATCTTGATCCGGAGTGGTTTCCCTAGCCGGTAAACACATTAAATCAACGGGCTGTGGGGTGATGACGATGGCACGAAGAGAATATTGGCGCTCCCACGTGGACTCGTATATCCTTGATAATAAATAAGTTACAGCGTTTCTCGCTGCAAATCGCGCTGCCGGGAAAAGTTGACCTGATTTTAGGGGATGCTTCACTTCGCATGATATCCGGCAGCTTCCTGATGAGGGATTCTGCTGCCCATCGAAGACCAACTTCCATTCTCGGTATGGCTGAAAGCTTGGTCAATTGCCATGCAATAGGCTGGTCAAGTCAGAACGAATCAGTCTCATCTTTCAGTCTTTCACTGACTGCTCCAGTCTCCCCGGCGTAACCCATAACCCCCTTTGCAAAATTAACCATTAAGGTTGATAACGGGCCGTGGAGAACCGCAACCCCCATCACAACCTTGCCCAGATCAAGGAAGCCGTTGCTCGTCTAGGCATCGCTTCGTTTACACGGTCGCCCATTGATGGTGGACGAGAGATGGGGTTGAGTAGCGCCGACATGATGGCAGCGGTACTCAGTATCGACCGCACGATGTTCTACACAGAGCATGACGATGTGTCAGGATCACAGGCAATGGCAGGATGTGTATCACGTACCGACTGCGGCAGGAATGGCCTACGTCAAGTTCACGCTTAGAACCGATGGCGCGATTGTGATTTCGTTTAAGAGGAAATGAACATGAAATCTTCCCGACCCTGCATGCATTGTGAGGCGGGACACATGCGTCTTGATACACGCGATGTGACCGTCTCTCTCGGAGACCTGAGTAAGGTCGTTAAGGACGTGCATGGCTGGTTTTGCGATCAGTGTGATGAGATCGAGTTTGCCGATGCGGCCAGTGCTGAACGTTATGCGGCAGTCAGCGATGCGTTACTGACTGAGAAGAAGGTTAGGCAGTCGGCTGAAATCCGGCGGATTCGGAAAAAGTTGCGTCTGACCCAACAGGAGGCTGCCGACATCTTTGGTGGGGGCGTGAACGCATTCAGTCGTTACGAACTCGGCAAGGTCGAGCCACCTCGTTCAGTCGTGAAGCTGCTCGAAGTGCTGGGGCGTCATCCTGATTTGCTGGATGAGGTGCGATAGCTTCGTAGAGTGTTCATGAATGTTTCGAAGCGGCAAACAATCCTGTAATTAACATTAAAATGAGAATAAATTGCAATGGATGGGCAAATATGGGCGATAGTCATCGTATCAATAATTATTATATACATGATAATTTCTTGGCTGTCTGTGATTACATCAAACTCAAAAAAATACTTGGAGTTAAAGCCAAAGCTAGATAATCTTGAGAAGTCAATCAACGACCATGAAGAGGAGGTGAGAGATTGGAAATAAAGCTAGAAAACGACAAAAAAGAGATTGAGGTTGTTGCGAGACAAAAGTCTATGGGGTTTCCTTGGCTTGCGGAAGCATATGGAGACTATTTCGCACTAAAGGATGACGAGCTTGAGAAATATCTTAGAAGAAAAAAACATCCGGCACATTCTGCTGCTGATAATGTAAAAATGTTTGAAGGAGTAAAAGCTGTAGCAGAGTTGCCTCGATGCATGGGCTGACCTGCGTGGGGAAATATTGACTGTTAGCTGGCATTCGAACGTTAGTGTATGTTGTCACTAGATATCGTAGATGTGCGAAGCGGATATTGGTGTATGGAGGTGTGGTGCGGGAGGTGATGCGTTCCACGGTAACGCGCTTATAATTTGTTTTTATTTTGACCCATTTAGTGTATCTAAATTATCTTTTTTTTGGTGGGGGCCTGGCTGCTGATGGGCGTGTGAGTCCAGGCAATGCCCAGGCATTAACCGGCGGTATCGACATTCAGTTACCTCGAACTCGCTGTGTTGTTTTTTTGCATGGGCTTCGAGGTCGGGACTAGAGAGGCGAAAATACAGCTTGTCTGCAACACGTGTTGCCCCAGGCTTTCGATGAAATTCAAATGCGTTGGCGGCGTCGACCGTCCAGTCGAAGCGGAGCAGTTCTTCTCCAATGCGAAATTGGCTATCCATCCCCATACTTCTGGTTGCCATCCCAAAGCAGTCCTCAGCAGATCCGTGGCAGCGGGTCGTCTTCCAGCTCTTCCAGCACGCGTTCGCCGCCGAGCGGGGTGCGCAGGATGGCGTGGGCGCGGTTCCGGGCTTCGCTGAGCGTGCCGACCAGTGCGGCTTCGGTGCCGCCGGCCAGTTCGCGCCAGGCGGCGAGGGCGGCATCGGCCGTCTCGGGGGCGACGACCGCGACCACGCGGCCTTCGCAGGCGAGGTAGAGCGGGTCGTAGCCGAGCATTTCGCAGACCGCGCGCACAGGCTGGCGCACCGGGATCTGTGCTTCGTCGAGGTGCAGGTCGAGACCCGTGGCGCGGACGATCTCGTTGGCCACGGTGGCGAGACCGCCGCGGGTGGGGTCGCGCATGAAGCGCAGGCCGTCGATGCCGAGCAGGGCTTCGGTCAGTGGCAGTACGGTGGCGGCGTCGGAGCGCAGGTCGCCGCGCAGGCCGAACTGCTCGCGTGCGAGCATCACCGCCACGCCGTGGTCGCCCACCGGGCCGCTGACCAGCACGCGGTCGCCGGCACGCACCTCGCGCAGGCCGAGACGCCGTCCCGGTTCGCGGATGCCGACGCCGGTGGTGGCGAGATACAAGCCGCCGCCCTCGCCGCGGCGCAGCACCTTGGTGTCGCCCGCCGCCACCGCCACGCCGGCCTCGCGCGCGGCGCGCGCCAGGCTGGCCACGATGCGTTCGAGGGCGGCGATCTCGAAACCTTCCTCGACGAACACGTTGAGCGTGAGATAGTGCGGCCGCGCGCCGGCCACGGCAAGGTCGTTGACCGTGCCGTGCACTGCCAGTGCGCCGATGTCCCCGCCCGGGAACTCCAGCGGCTGCACGGTGAAGCCGTCGGTGGTCACCAGCACATCGCCGGGCGGCAGCGGAATCGCCACCGCGTCGGCGTCCACGTCGAGGCGCGGGTTGGCGAGGTGCCGCGCGAACAGTTCCTCGATCAGTTCGCGCATGTAGCGTCCGCCGTTGCCGTGGGCGAGGGAGACGTGGGTGTCCTGCATGATGGTGTTTCCTTTCGTTCTGTTTCGCAAAAGTTTCTTAACGCAATGTTTTTAGGGCTCAAAGTTTCGCGAGTTAAGACGGATTCGAGGTCGCGGCCGCATATTCGACGACCTGTCCGAAGCTCAGTCCCGCGTCGTTGCAGGGAATGCGCTCGCCGAGGTGCGTGTCGAAGCCCTCGGCGTCGAGCAGGGCCAGCGTGCGCTCGGCGAGCAGGCGGTTCTGGAACACGCCGCCGCTCAGGGCGACGGCATCGACCGGTTCGCGTTCGCGCAGGGCCAGCGATTGGGCGAGGATGGCCCGGGCCAGGCTTTCGTGTACGGATGCGGCCTTCTCGGCAGGCGCGCGCGCAGGGTCGTCGAGCAGGGTCAGCAGCGGCGCCCAGTCGGTGATCCACAGGCCCGTGTCGTCCTGCGCCAGCGGCAGCGCGACGGCCTTGGCCGTTCCGGCCTGGGCCGCTAGGGCTTCGAGGTACATCGGGCCCTGACCCTCGAAGCTCGTCTCGCGGACCAGACCCAGCAGTGCGGCGACGGCGTCGAAGACGCGGCCGGCGGCGCTGCTGCGGTGGCAGTTGAGATCGCGCTCCCAGGCGCTGCGCAGGAGTGCAGCATCGCCTGCCGCCGTTTCGCCGCCGAGCGGCCACGGCATGCCCGCCTTCCAGCGCAGGGCGGCGGCGCTGCGCCAGGGTTCGCGCCCGGCGCGTCCGGCGCCCGGCAGGCGGAACGGGCGCAGGCTGCCGACGCGTCTCCAATGGCCCGGTGCGCCGTACAGCGCCTCGCCGCCCCACAGCGTGCCGTCGGGGCCGAGGCCGACGCCGTCCCAGGCGAAGGCCAGCCAGCGGTGGTGAGCGGGATGTTCGCCGGCGACGGCGGAGGCGTGCGCGTGATGA
Organism: Acidihalobacter aeolianus; assembly: GCF_001753165.1. Taxonomy (GTDB): domain Bacteria; phylum Pseudomonadota; class Gammaproteobacteria; order DSM-5130; family Acidihalobacteraceae; genus Acidihalobacter; species Acidihalobacter aeolianus. Next base: position 2,298,493 of record NZ_CP017448.1, on the reverse strand, counting down.
TGCCAGACGCGGTGCACCGGCAGTGCCTGGGCGGCGGCCCAGCGGGTGCTGGCGTAATCCGGGTGCGCGTCGCAGGCCACGGCCTCGGCGCGCACGCCGTAGAGCCGCTGCAGGTCGGCGATGGTACGCGCAAAGAGGTCGCGGGCGCGCGGGCCGACAAGGTCGCCGAGGTGCGGCGAGACGACGACGCGGTTTTCCCAGGCCAGCGCGACGGTGTTCTTCAGGTGGCCGCCGACGGCGAGCAGCGGGCGGGACAGCGGCTGCGGCAGTTCGAGTTCGAGCGGCGTCAGCCCGCGGCCGAGGCGCAGCGGACGCGCGCGCCCGGCGACGACGCGCAGCACCGAATCGTCGGCCGGACGCTCGATGGGGCGGTTATGGTGCAGAAAGGCGTCGGCCACGTCCGCGAGCCGGTTTTCGGCCTCGGCCTCGTCGGTGAGCACCGGTTCACCGCTGGGATTGGCCGAGGTGGCGACCAGCGGCCCGTCGAAATCGGCCGCGAGCAGATGGTGCAGCGGGCTGTAGGGCAGCAGGACGCCGAGTTCGTTCAGGCCAGGGCAGACGGAGGGCGCGAGGCCGTGCCCATCGCGTAGCGGCACGAGCACGATGGGGCGTTCCGGCGCGCGCAGCGCCGTTTCGTGCGCGGGCGAGAGATCGGCGACGCGGTGCAGGTCGCGCAGGTCCTCGGCGAAGAGCACGGCCAGCGGTTTGTGCGGGCGCGGCTTGCGCGCGCGCAGCCGGGCGACGGCGGTTTCGTTCCGTGCGTCGCACAGCAAATGGTAGCCGCCGATGCCCTTGACCGCGACGGTGGCTCCGGCGCGCAGCATGCCGACGGCGGCGGTCAATGCGGCCTCATTGCCCGCGACGCGTTCGTCGCCGGCGACGAACGCCAGTTGCGGCCCGCAGGTGGGGCAGGCCACCGGTTCGGCGTGGAAACGGCGGTCGAGCGGGTCCTCGTATTCGCGACGACATTCGGGGCACAGCGCGAAGCCCGCCATGGTGGTGGCCGCGCGGTCGTAGGGCAGGGCGCGGATCAGGGTGTAGCGGGGTCCGCACTGGGTGCAGTTGATGAAGGGGTAGCGGTAGCGCCGGTTGCCCGGGTCGGCGAGCTCGACGAGGCAGTCGGGGCAGGTGAAATAGTCCGGCGGTACGTGATTGCGCGGGGCTTCGCCGGCGCGGCTGGGCAGGATGCGGAAGCCCTCGTCGATGTCGTCAGCCGCGGTCGGCGCGCCGCGTTCGAGCAGTTGCGGGCGGGCGATGGCGGGGGCCTCGGCGATCAGCGCCTCGGCGAAGGCCGCCAGGGCGTCGTCGTCGCCGCGGGCCTCGATCTCCACCACGCCAGCGCCGTTGCGCACCGTGCCGGCGACGCCGAGGCGGTGCGCGAGGCGGTAGACGAAGGGGCGATAGCCGACGCCCTGCACGCGACCGCCCACCACCCATCTGACGGCCGCCATCGCTGAGCTCAGGCGCTGCGCGCCTCGCGCAGCCCCGACGACCACCAGATGCGGCAGGCGCCTTCGTCGGAGACCATGCAGGGGCCGATGGGGTTGCGCGGGGTGCAGGCGCGGCTGTAAAGGCGGCACTGGTCCGGGTAGATCCGGCCCAGCACCACCGAGGCGCAGTCGCAGCCGGGCGGCATCTCGCCGGCGCGGCGCCGCGTGCCCTCCGGCGCGGGGAATACGCGCCGTGCGTCGAGGTGCTGCCAGGCCGGTCCCAGGGCGAAGCCGGAATCGGGGATGATGCCGATGCCGCGCCAGTTGGCGTCCTCGACCTGCATCACCTCGCTCAGCCAGCGCCGGGCCGTGGGGTTGCCGCCGGGGCGCACCAGCTCGGGGTAGCAGTTGTCGAGGAAAGGCCTGCCTTCGATGGTCTGGCGCAGCACCGAGTAGGTGGCGGCGAGCAGGCTCTCCGGGGTGAAGCCGGCGATCGCCGCGGGCATGCGGTGACGCTCGACCACGAAGGACCATTCCTCGAGACCCATCACGGTGGCGACGTGGCCAGGGGCGATCAGCGCGTCGAAGGCCGCCTCGCCCAAGTCCAGCAGCATGGCCACGGCCGGCCAGGTCAACCGCGCGGCGAGCAGGATCAGCAGGTTGTCGGGCACGCCCTCGGCCAGCATCGCGGCCACCGGCGCGGTGGTCGTCTCGAAGCCGGCGACGAAGAACACCACGGGTTTGTCGGGCTCGGCGCGGGCGATGGCGGCGGCCTCCTGCGGCGAGGCGACCGGGCGCACGTCCGCACCCGCGGCGCGGGCCTGTTCCAGCGAGCGGGGTTCGCCCTTGGGCACGTTGGCCGGCACGCGCAGCATGTCGCCGAAGGCGACCAGCACCACGTCCTCCTCGAGGCTCAGACGGATGGCCTCGTACAGGTCCTCCTCGGGGCAGACGCAGACCGGGCAGCCGGGGCCTGGAATGATCTCGATGCCGGGCGGCAGCGCGCCGCGGATGCCGGAGAAGCTGATGCTGCGCTCGTGGCCGCCGCAGACGTTCATCAGCCTGATGGGGCGCGGCAGCGCCAGTTCGCGGATACGGGTCAGCCAGGTCTGCGCGGTGGTCTGGGTCATGGGGGCTCCGCGCTCAGACCTCGGAGCTGTCGATGATCTGGTCGAGCAGATCCCAGGTCGAGCGCGCCTCCTCGGCGGTGAGTTTCTGCAGGGCATAGCCGACGTGGACCATGACGTGATCGCCGACGGCGACGGTCTCGTCCTGCAGCATGAACAGGCTGACGTCGCGTTCCACGCCCTTGGCCTCGCAGCGTGCGTTGTAGCCGTTGATTTCGACGATCTGCATGGGAATGCCGAGGCACATGATGAATCTCCTGCAGGATGCGGTCAGTCGCCGTTGTCGGCGAGGGTGGCGCCGGGCGCGATGCGCAGCCGGTAATAGGCGACGGACAGCACCCAGGTGAGCAGCATGATGGCCACTGCGCCCAGTCCGATGGCGCCGAAATCGAGGCTGTTGACCCAGTTCCAGAATGTGCCTTGGCTACCGATACGCATGTCGAGCACCTGCAGCCATTCGAGCGTGCCGATGATCAGGGCAAGGCCCAAGGCCATGCCGGTGATGATGGTGTTGAAATAAAGTCGGCGCAGCGCGTCGGACAGCGCCCAGTGGTAAGCGCGCAGCATCACCATTCCGTCAAGCGAGTCCATCAGTGTCATGCCCGCCGTGAACAGGAAGGGAAAGATCATGATGCCCCAGAATGGAAAATCGATCTTGGCAGCCAGCGTGCCGGAGATGCCAAGTACGGCCACTTCGGTCGCGGTGTCGAAACCCAGGCCGAACAGCACGCCGATGGGATACATGTGCCAACTGCGGCTGACGCGGCGGAACAGGAAACGGAACGCACGGTAGAAAAAGCCACGTTGGTCGAGCAGGGCGTTGATGTTCTCGTCGCGCAGTGCGCGGGTGTCGCGGCCGCGACGGTAATCGCGCCAGGCCTTGACGAGCTGCCACAAGACGACGAGGTTGATCAGGCCGATGAGGGTGAGGAAGCCGGCGGAAACGGTGGTGCCGAACAAATTGCCGAAGGTCGAGAGCGAGCCGAAATCGGCCTTCAGGCCGTGCCCGGCCAGGGCGATGACCGCAGACAGGGCGATGACGATGGTCGAATGGCCGAGCGCGAAAAAGAAGCCTACGGCCACGGGGCGCTTGCCTTCCTGGCGCAGCTTGCGGGTGACGTTGTCGATGGCCGCGATATGATCGACGTCGAAGGCGTGACGCAGGCCGAAGCCCCAGGCCAGCAGCGAAAGCGCGAGGATGTCAGGCTGGATGGTGGCGAGGCCGAAGGCGGCGAGCCAGGCCAGCACGTTGAGTGCCAGCAGGGTGAGCAACAGTATGCCCAGCGTATGGCGCGGTATGCCCTCCAGCAGTCTGTCCAGCTTGTTCATAATGGGTCTTGTCCTCTTGTGTTGAATCGAGACTGTGGTGTGCAGGTTGCCAGCTCCTGTTCGCCAGTCTTCAGCTGTCGAGCTTGCGCTCCAGCCCGTAGCGTTCGAGCTTGCTGCGCAGGCCGACGCGCGACAGCCCCAGCTCCTCGGCCGCGCGGCTCTTGTTCCAGCGATGGCGCAGCAGCGTTTCGCGCAGAATGGCCGCCTCCAGGTTTTCCACGCGCTCGCGCAGCGTGGCCACGCCCGGGTCCTCGGACGGCGGCATCATGAAGTCGGCCTCGTCCGTGCCGCCGCGCAGCACATGCGGCGGCAGCAGCTCGGGCCCGAGCTGCGCATCGGCGCTCAACACCAGCATGCGCTTGAGCACGTTGTTCAGTTCGCGCACGTTGCCCGGCCAGGCATAGTCGCGCAGGCATTCCAGGCTTTCCGCGGACAGCCGGCCGGGCCCGGGCTTGCCGAGGGCGCGCGCGAGGCGGGCGAGCAGGTGGTCCGCCAGCGCCTGCAAGTCGCCGGGGCGTTCACGCAACGGCGGCAGGTGCAGGCTCATTTCGGCGATGCGGTAGTACAGATCGGCGCGGAAACGGCCGGCGCGCACCTCCTGCTCGAGGTCGCGGTTGGTGGCGGCGACGATGCGCACGTCAGTGTGACGCATGCGGTTGCTGCCGACCTGGCGGAACTCGCCGCTTTGCAGCACGCGCAGCAGCTTGACCTGGAATGCGGGGCTGATCTCTCCGATCTCGTCGAGGAACAGGGTGCCGCCGTCGGCCTCCTCGAACAGCCCGGTGCGGTCGGCGACGGCCCCGGTGTAGGCGCCCCGGACGTGTCCGAACAGCTCGGATTCGAGCAGTTCGTTGGGGATCGCGCCGCAGTTCTCGACCACGAAGGGGCGGTCAGCGCGGTGGCTGTTGTAGTGCAGGGCGCGGGCGAACAGATCCTTGCCGGTGCCCGACTCACCGGTGATCAACACGGAAACGTCGTGGGGTGCCATCTGCGCGACCTGCGCCACGGCCGCGTGCAGCGGGCTGTCTGGCGCGCGCACGATCTCGTCGAAGCGGAAGCGGCGGCGCAACTCCTGGCGGCAGGCGTCGCCGCGCCGCGCAAGGTCGTCCGCGCTCAGCCTGAGTTCCTGGGCGAGGTGGGCATTGTCGCGCTGCAGCGCATGCAGGCGGGCGGCATTGCGCACGGTGAGCAGCAGCGCGTCGGGGTGCCACGGCTTGGTGATGTACTGGTAGATGCCCGCGTCGTTGATGCCGGCGATGATATCGTCGGCCTCGGTGAAGCCGGAAATGATGATGCGCACCGCTTCGGGCCAGTGCTCGCGCAGCTGCGTGAGCAGCTCGATGCCGGTGGTCTCGGGCATGCGCTGGTCAGCCAGGACGACCTGCACGGGACGCGTCTCCATCGCGCGCAGCGCCTGCGCCGCTCCCTGCGCGGGGAGCACCTCGAACTCGTCGTCCAGCACCCGGGCGATGGTTTCGACCGAGCGCGGCTCGTCGTCGACGACGAGTACGCAGGGGCGCGTGGCGACCTCGTTCGGCATCAGGCGAGCGCGTCCCTGAGCGTGGCCGCCTCGGCTTCGAGGGCGGCGAGCCGACCGCGCAGCGTCGCCGCGCGTTCGGCCTCGATCCAGGCCAGCCAGGCGTCCATGCCCTCGCCGCTGCGCGCCGAGAGCTGCAGGATCTCGATCCCGGGATTGACCCGCCGCACATATTCCACGCAACGCTCGACGTCGAAGTCGACGTAGGGCAGCAGGTCGGTCTTGTTCAGCACCATGAGGTCGGCGGCGTGGAACATGTCCGGGTACTTGAGCGGCTTGTCCTCGCCCTCGGTGGCGGACAGGATCACCACCTTGTGCGCCTCGCCCAGGTCGAAGCCGGCCGGGCACACCAGATTGCCCACGTTCTCGATGAACAGCACGCCCTGCGCCGCCGCGTCGAGGTGGTCGAGCGCGTGGCCGACCATGTGTGCGTCGAGGTGGCAGCCCTTGCCGGTGTTGACCTGGATCGCCGGGGCGCCGGTGGCGCGGATGCGGTCGGCGTCGTTGCTGGTCTGCTGGTCGCCCTCGATCACGCCCAGCGGGAAACGGCCCTGCAGGCGCTTGAGCGTCTCCACCAGCAGCGTGGTCTTGCCGGAGCCGGGGCTGGAGACGAGGTTCAGCGCCAGGATGCCCTGGGCGGCGAAGCGCGCGCGATTGGTCGCCGCGTACTCGTCGTTCTTGCTCAGGATGTCGCGTTCGATCTGCACCATGCGCGACTGGCTGAGACCGGGCGCGTGGGCGTGCGCCGGTCCGCGGCCGTAGTGCAGATGGCCGTCGCCGGCATGGGCATGCTCATGATTATGATCGTGGGTATGTTCGTGATCGTGCTCATGCCCGTGATCGTGGGTATGGGCCTTTTCTTCCAGCTTGGCTTCGCCTTCGCCGCAACCGCATACGGTACACATGTCACTCCACCTCCAGATCCTTGATTTTCAGTTCCTCGCCCTCGGTGACCTGCAACTGGTAGGCGCCGCACTCGGGGCAGGGGTCGTAACGCTGCTGGATCGTCACCGGCCGCATGCACATCAGGCACCAGGCGGTGGCGGGCTGCTCGATGATTTCCAGCGCGGCACCCTCGGCCAGCGTGCCGCGCGAGACCACGTCGAAGCCGAAGCGCAGCGCGGAAAGCTCGACCCCCGCCAGCGCGCCGATCTCCAGACGCACACGGTTGACCTTGTGGAACGACTGGCGCTCGGCCTCCTGCTGCAACACCTGTACGATGCCCTCGCATAATGACATTTCATGCATGGCGGCGGATGTCCAGTTCGTATTCGACGCAGGGGTCGACGGCGCAGATCAGCGCGCGCGCCTGCGCCGCACAGCTTTCCGTGTCGCGGAACGGCAGGCAGGAGAGGGCACGGGCGGCGGCGCCGCGCGGGTGGAAGTTCCATTCCGTGGGCGCCACGATCCGGTAGTCCCGGATGCGTCCCTGCGACAGCGAAACGCGGTGTATCAGTTGGCCTCTGGCAGCTTGCACGATGCCGATTCCCTCGCCCGATGCGTCCGGCGCGCCTTCCGCCGCCTGGGGCGGAGAGACGTCGACCGACCATTCCAGGTAATCCTGCAGCTTTGCCAGGGAAAAATCCAACTCGCAGGCCAGCGCCAGCAGACGCGCGGTGAGGCCGTCGCCCCAGCGTCGCGTCGCGGCGGCTACTGCCGGCGCCTCGCGCTGACGCGAATAGGGCGTGGTTTCGCGCGCCTCGCCGTCGATGTGCGGGAACAGCGCGTAGCTGGCCGCCGCATGCGCGAGACGCGACCGCCATTCGGCCTGGTCGAAGTCCTCCAGCGGGACGCTGCCGGTACCGGCGCCGAGCGCCTGCCAGCCACGTGCCGCCAGACGGCGCAGCAGACGCTCCAGCGCGGTTTGTCCGGTGCCGTCGGCCTCGCCGTCCGTTTCCGTCAGTGCGGTCCAGCCGGCCACGTCGCCCAGCACTCGCCGGCGCACGAAGGCTTCCAGCGCCCGTGACGCCTCCCGCGTCGCCTGGAGACCGTCCTCGCCAGCGTCGGCCATCCGGCGGTGCAGGGCAAACAGCTGTGCCGCGGCGTCGCGCCAGGCCTCCAGGCCGAGCGCCTGCGGCCAGTCCATGAGCAGGCGCAGGGCATGTTCGCGCACGCGCTCCAGTTCCAGTGCGAAGCCGCGTGCATCGCGCTCGGCGGGTGTCGCCTCGATGCCCTGAGCGTCGGCGCAGGCGGCGAGCGCGGCCACGCGCTGAGCGCCGCCGCACAGGCTGAACAGCAGCGGGGCGAGGCGCACGGCCTCGGCGGGCGTGCGCCCGATCAGCGCGCGGGAGGCGTATGCCGGGCGGGTGGAGCGGATGTCGACCGCGACGATGCCGGCTGCGTCGTGTTCGAGCACGATGTGCAGCCGGCCGGCCGGGTCGACGGCGTGCGGCGCGCTCATGGCGGCGTGCGGCGGAATTCGCCGCGCAGGAAGGCGCGGCGGCTGAGGCCGGCGGATTCGCGTGCTGCCGGTGCCGACGTCGGCGCGGCCCGGACGGTATCCAGCGCGGCGCGCGCCGTGGCGCGGGCGGCCTCCTGGTCCTCGAATTCAAGGGCCGGGGAGAACAGCGCGCAGCTTTTGTAGGTACCCAGCTCTTCGTCGCGGCCGACGAGAAATTCGCATTCGCCCATGGGCAGGCTCTCGCGCACGGTCGCCGTCGGCGCGAGCGCATCCCAGGCCGCAGCATCACGCGGCAGGATGACGAGGTTGATGAACCAGGGCGTGATCAGTGCGCCCAGCCAGCCGTCGTCCTGGGCCCGGAAGTCAATCGCCTCCACCCGCAACGCCGGGTTGAGCAGCGGCATGTCGCACATCCGTTCGCGTTCGATGCGGCGGAAGGTCTCTTCGAGGCGGGCGACGGCGGCAGCGAGTGCTGGCATCAGTCCTCCATCAGCACCATGAACTGCTCCTTGCTTCCGTCGCATTCCGGGCAGCGCCAGTGGTCCGGAAGGGCCGAGAAGGGCGTGCCTTCCGGTATCTGCCACACGGGATCGCCCTCGGCCGGGTCGTAGACGTACCAGCAAATCTTGCATTCCATGCGGGCGTCGTCGGCGATCTTGCTGTCGTCGCCGAGGAACGAGCCTTCGAAGGTTTTCATCGGCGCGCTCATTGCGTCGCCTCCAGCACTTCGCGCAGACGTACGGCGGTGTCCTCCAGGTCCTCGCGTGCGGCGAGCGCCACGGCAGGCACGTCGACGACCTCCAGGGTGTTGAGGATGAGGTTGTCGACGGAGTTGTAGTACTGCACCCACCAGATATGGCTAATGCCGGTGGCGGTGATGCGGCAGTTGCCGTAGCCGCGGGAGAGGATCAGCGTGCGGCCCTGGCCGAGTACGGCGTTCAGGTAGTCGAGGTCCTCCGGGCTGTGCGGCAGGAGGGTGAAGTTGATCACGTGCGGCTCCATGCCGACACGCCACTCGGCTTGCTTGGCGGCCAACTCGACCAGCAGGGACGGGGAGTTGATGGTACCTGCCGGCGCGGCGCCTGCGACGAAGTCGAGGCGTGGGGCCGCACCGCTCAGACCGTGTTCGAGCACGGCGTCGGGGATGCTGCCGACCTCGACGAGATCGGTGCCGGTAGCCGGCTGACGCACGCGCCAGATGCCGGCGAACACCGATTCCTGAATCAGCCATTCGTGGGTGTCCTGCACGCGGATGCTGACTTCGCCCTCGCCGAGAATCTGGTCGAGCAGTTCGCGCTGTGCGGCGTCGAAGTCGGAAACGTCGATGAACCGTTTGGCGGTGTCGGTGCGCGCGTGTTCCACGCATTGCAAAAGTTCGTACAGGGCGGCGAGCGCGCGCGGCGCACGGGCCAGTTCGTCGCCCTCTGGCAGCAGCGGTGGGACGTAGGTGTCCATTTCCTTGGGGAGGATCGGGTAATTGAGCGTCTCGTCTTCCGTGGCATCCTGGCTGCCGGGGCCGATGGCGACGATGGGGATGTCGATAGGCTTCATGACTGTGCCTCCTCGGAACGTTGACTGGCCGCGGCGACCACGGGGATGCCGACGGTGGGCAGGCGCTGCGGCGCACTGGTCAGGATTCCCTGAATTTGTTCTAGATACTCGCTCCAGTTCTGCACGCGGGCGATGGCGCCGAGATATTCGCCGCGGCGCAGGAATACCAGGGTCGGCCATTCGCGTACGCCGTAGCGTTTGCTGACCTCGCGTTCGTAAGTGCGGGCGACTACTGCAGGGGTGAAGCTGCCGCCGAAGCGCTGCGCAAGTTCGGGCAGGATGACGGCGACATCGTTGCTTTCCGGGAAGCTGGTCGGATCTTCGGTGAAGAACAGTGCACATTGTGGCGTCTGCTCGACGAACTGCTCGAAGTTGTCCGCGTCGAGCCGAGGGTAGTCGTGGACGTCGGTCAAGCGGTCGATCAGGGTCATGCTCATGTGCTGGAATCCTCGTGAACGTCGGAAGTCGCCGTGGGGCGCAGGTGCTGTGGCAGTTGCGGTTCGCGGTCGATGAGGTCGGCGAAGAAATGCTCGAAATCACCACCGGCAAGGGCCGCGGCCACGCCGTCCAGCGCTTGCGCGATGGTGCGTGCAGAGTCTTCGGTTAACACCTCCCGAGCGCTGCCCAGAAACACCAGCAGCCAGGTGCCTGGTGGCTGGGGGCCGACCAGGCCGATGTCGACTTCGCTGCGATCCTCGCCGTCACGCGTACACCATGTGGTGCCGTTACTGTCGACCGCCACTATTTGCATGGGGATGCCAATGCACATTGGGAAACGACCTCAAACGAGTGGGTTAAAAAAACGGGAATCGCCGTGACGCCAGGCTTCGTCGGCATCCGGACGGCTGGCTTCGTAGTCGCCCATGGTTAGCTCACGGCCACTTAGTCCGTCCGTTTCCGGCAAGGGCTGCGTGCGGCGCTCGTAGCCGATGCCGAATGCGTCCAAGCACTCCAGGGCGATGCGGATGGCCGGATCGATCTGAGCTTTCACGGCCTCGCGCAGGCTACCGCCGTAGTCGTCCAGTTCGACCGGTTGCACGCCGATCAGCACGAGCCGTTCCGGTAGGCGGCCGGTAAGGTCGGCGGTCGCCAGCACTTCCTCGAAGCCGGCCTGATGCAGGCTCATCTTCTTCGCGCCCATGAAGCGCGGCACCTCGGCGTCGCGGATCAGCTTCAGCATGCCGGGCGGCAGGCCGTAGTCGACGGCGTCGAACACGATCAGGATGTCGGCGTCCTGCACGTGTTCGAGCAGGTAAAGCCCCTGGGTGCCGCCGTCGAGCAGGTGCACCGTTTCTGGAAAGAGGTATTCGCGGTGCAACCGGTCGACGGCGCGCACGCCGAAGCCTTCGTCGGCCCACAGGATGTTGCCGATGCCGAGGATCAGAATCTGCGGGGCGGCGTCGTTTGCGGTGGAACTCATTTCAGGGCCTCTCGTGCTCGGATGCATCCGGATTTGGCTTGAACAACCGCCAGCCGTTGATCATGGTGCTGACCATGGTTTGGCGCGAGACGATGTCTTCGCGTATGGCGACGTAAACGTGGGCGATGACGAAGCAGACGATTAACCACATGCCGAGATGGTGCCAGGTGTGGAGAGTTTGCGGGTTGCCGCCGACCAGGGGCAGTACCCAGCCGAAGGCCCATTGCGCCCAGCTGTTCGGCCCTAACATCTCGGCGTATAGGGCGAAGCCGGTGATCAGCATAAACAGGCTGCCAAGCACGAACATGAAGAACATGGCGGACTGGGCCAGCGGGTTGTGGCCGACGAAGACGTGCGACTCCTTGTCCATGAACAGATACCAGCGCACCTCGGAGATCAGGCCTTTCCACCAGCGTGGGCTGAGCAGCGGCGGCACGAACAGCTCATGCGCGTAACGGTTGCCCACGATCGCCCAGTAGATACGTCCTAGAAAGCCGACGGCGAAAATATAGGCGGCGGTGATATGGGCGAAGATGATGTAGCCCATCAGAAAATGCTGGCTGGCCTGCCCGGACAGCGACGGCAGTGGGCTACCGATCAGATAGCCGGTGATTGCCAGTACGACAATGGTTCCGGCGTTGATCCAGTGCCATAGTCTGACGGGGGCTTCGTAGACGTAAACCGGTTTCAGGTTGACGCTTTCGTTCATGGACGAACTCTCCCTTTGCTCGTTTTATTCGGGGCCGCATCGCAGGATGCGACCCCAACAACGGTTCAGCTCACTTTGACGCTGCTGCGTTCTTCGCCGTCAGGCGACATGATGTGGGTCGAACAGGCCAGGCAGGGATCGAAGCTGTGCAGCGTGCGCAGGATCTCGAGCGGCTGTTCAGGGTTGGCCATGGGTGTATTCATGAGCGCTGCCTCGAACGCACCGATGTTTTCCTTCGGATCACGCGGCGAGCCGTTCCAGGTCGTTGGCACCACGGCCTGATAGAGTTCGATCTTACCGTCGCGGATCTTGACCCAGTGGCCGAGTGCGCCACGCGGTGCGGCGGCGAAGCCGACGCCCTTGGCTTTGCTGGGCCAGGTGGACGGATCCCACTTATCGACGTTGGCGGTGGACGTGTCGCCGGCTTTGAGGTTGGCCATCAGCTTGTCCTGGAAATAGCGCATCTTGTGCGCCGACCAAGACGCTTCGAGGGCGCGCGCGGCGGTGCGCCCCAGGGTGGAGAACAGGGCGTTGAACGCCAATCCGTTATCCTTGAGGAACTTGTCTACCGGTTCCTTCCACTCTGGCATGCCCTTGGCGTAGCCGATGATGTGGCGGGCCAGCGGGCCGACTTCCATGGCGTGGCCTTTCCAGCGCGGCGCCTTGATCCAGGAATACTTGGCGCCTTCGTCCAGTTGCTTGATGTCGGTGCGCGTGCCGACGGTGTGCGGCCCCAGCACGTATTCCGGGTCGGTGATACCTTCCCAGGGATGCAGCGATTCGTTGGCCTGCGGGTACTTGTACCAGGAGTGGTCGACGAACTCGCGCACCTGTTCCGGATCGCGCAGATCGACATCGTAGACATGCGACAGGTCGCCGTTGATGATGGCGCCGCGCGGCATGAGCAGGTTGGCCGTCGAATAATCGTTGGCACGATCGGGCATATCGCCATAGGCCAGCACGTTCTGGTTCGACAGGCCGCCACCGTACAGCCAGTCCTTGTAATACAAGGCGACGGCATGGATGTCGGGCAGCAACACGTTGTCGATGAAATCGATGGAACGGTTGATGATGTCGGAAATGTGGTTGAGCCGCACCATGTTCACAGGAGCTCCCGCTGCCATGGCCTCGTCCATGTTGATGGCACAGGGTACGCCGCCGACGAGCCAGTTCGGATGCGGGTTCTTGCCGCCGTAGATAGTATGGATCTTGACAATTTCGCGCTGGAAGTCGAGCGCTTCCAGATAATGCGCGACCGCCATCAGGTTGCCTTCCGGCGGTAGCTTGTAGGCCGGATTGCCCCAATAGCCGTTCTTGAACAGGCCGAGCTGGCCGCTGTCGACGAAGCGCTTGAGGCGATTTTGCACGTCGCGGAAGTAGCCGGGTGAGGATTTCGGCCACGGCGACAGGCTCTGCGCCAGGGCGGAGGTTGCCTTGGGGTCGGCTTTGAGCGAGGAGATGACATCCACCCAGTCGAACGCGTGCAGTTGGTAGAAGTGCACGAGGTGGTCGTGCACCATCAGCGTGAGCTGCATGATGTTGCGGATGGTGTTGGCGTTCTCGGGAATCTTGATGTCGAGCGCGTCCTCCACCGCGCGCACCGAAGTGAGCGCGTGGGTGCCGGTGCACACGCCGCAGATGCGCTCGACGAAGGCCCAGGCATCGCGCGGGTCGCGACCCTTGAGGATGATTTCGAGGCCGCGGAACATGGTGCCGCTGGATACCGCGTTGCGGATCACATTGCTCTTGTCGAGGTTGACCTCGCAGCGCATGTGGCCTTCGATCCGCGTGACCGGATCGACCACGACGCGTCGCCCGCTGTCGTTCAAGGTAAAACCGTTGGGGGTCTTGATGACGCTCATGCGTTGTTGTCTCCTGAGTGGTCGTCATGCTGTTTCTTGTTCTTGGAGTTGCGCCGCGCACGCACGACCGCGGTGACGGCCGCATGCGCGGCTACGCCCCCACCGACGACGGCGGCCGCGGTGCCACCGATCTGGTTGGCGTTGGCATCGATGCCGAAGGCGTGGATGTCGGTCAGCCGGTCGTAGAACGAACCCTTGTCCCAGAAACCGTTTTCGGAACAGCCGAAACAGCCGTGCCCGGAATGCACCGGCCACGAGGTGTCGCCGTTCCAGCGGATGGTGGAGCAGGCGTTGTACGTGGTCGGGCCCTTGCAGCCCATTTTGTACAGGCAGTAGCCCTCGCGCGCGCCCTGGTCGTCCCAGGATTCGACGAACTCGCCGGCGTCGAAGTGGGCGCGGCGATAGCACTTGTCGTGGTTGCGCTGGCCGTAGAACATCTTCGGCCGGCCCTGGCGGTCGAGTTCCGGCGGATGGCCGAAGGTGAGCATGTAGGTGATGACGCCGGTCATGACCTCGGCGATGGGCGGGCAGCCCGGCACCTTGATGACCGGATTGTCGAGCACTTTGTGGATCGGCGTGGCACGCGTCGGATTGGGCCGTGCAGCCTGCACGCAACCCCATGAAGCGCAGGCGCCCCAGGCGATGACGTGCTTGGCGTGTTTGGCAGCGTGCCGTAGCTTTTCGATGAAAGGCTTGCCGCCGGTGATGCAGAACATGCCGTCCTCGTTCAGTGGTGGATTGCCTTCGACGGCGAGAATGTAGTTGCCCTTGTATTTGGCGATGGCCTCTTCCATGCAGGCTTCGGCCTGGAAGCCGGCGGAGGCCATCAGTGTGTCGTCATAGTCCAGCGAGATCATGGAGAGGATCACGTCCTTGGCCAGCGGGTTTCCGGAGCGGATGAACGACTCGGAGCAGCAGGTGCACTCCAGGCCATGCATCCACAGCACCGGCGTGCGCGGTGTGTTTTCCATCGCCCAGGCGATTTTGGGTACGAAGGCCGGGCTGAGGCCCAGCGTGGTGGCGGTCAGGCTGCAGAACTTGAGAAAGCTGCGTCGGCTGATGCCCTGGCGACGCATCACGTCGTAGAAGGTTTCTATCGCCATGTACTCCTCCCTCTGCGCCTACCCCACGGCAGAGCGGGCGCTGGCAGTCGCGGATCGATTCGCGGGTTCTTAGGAGAGGGCGCCGAGCTTGATGGTCTCGTGTCGTCGGCGTCCCGCCTTGGGAAGGGTCAAAGCACTAAACGGGCCAGTGGCGGGAATCCCATTGGCATCAATCAATTAGCCGATCTAATGAATTTGGAGGTGCAGATTGGGGTGGAAAGTTACTTTCCGATTAGCAAGGGGCAGTCTGGTTAGCGGATTGTCAGCGCTGTCGTCAGTGTGCCGTGCACACCATGCAGGGGTCGAAGGAGCGGACCACATGCTGGACGGCGATCTTCCGCGGATGGCGCGGCGAGTCCACCGGCGTCCCGGTCAGCGCCTGCTCCAGCGCGCCGGGTTGGCCGGCGGCGTCGCGCGGCGAGAAATTCCAGGTGGTGGGCGAGACGATCTGATAGTTGCGGATGCGCCCGCCCTCGATCCGCACCCAGTGCCCGAGACTGCCGCGCGCCGCCTCGGTCAGGCCGATGCCCTCGGCGTCGGCCAGCGGGGCGGCGGGGTTGTGGAACGGTTCGCCCGGGATCAGTGCATCGGTCCAGCGCTGCATCGCCAGCAGGATGCGCGCGCTTTCCAGCAGGCGCGCGACGACACGGGTGAGCACGTTGCCGCCGGTGGCGGCGACGAGGTCGCGGATCAGCGGATGGCCGTCGACGAGCTGGCGCGCGAGCGCGCCGACCTCGACCGCCTCGCCGTGCAGACGCGGTGCCTTGCACCAGGTGTAGGCGCCTTCGCGCCCCGGGTCGGGCAGGGTGCGCGCCGTGCGCGGCGGTGCCGTGTCGCCCGCCATCCAGCTGTGGCTGACGTCCTCGGCGATGCCGTCGACGTCGAGCGAGTCCAGGCCGCCGTCGCGCCACACGCCGCGCGCGAAGAGTGGTGCCCCGTCAGCTTCGCGGTAGGCGCCGAAGCTCATGAAGCGGTCGGCGGCGCGGCCCAGGGTGTGCAGTTCGAGGGCCTCGCCGAGGGCGAGAAAGCGGGCGAGATCGCCGGGCTGCCCGGCCTGTGCCGCCTGCCAGTGCAGCAGCGCGTCGCGGCCGTCGAGGGCGACGATCTCGTCCAGGGGCGCGGCGAAGACGCGTTGTTCCAGGAATCGGCGGAAGGCGCCGACGATGTTGCCCAGATGCAGGCGCTCGCGCGCGGATACCGCTCGGGTGCAACCGCCGGGCTGGATGGCGAGGCTGTGCGGCCACTTGCCGGCCAGCAGGCCCATGAGGTGCATGAACGCGGTGCGCGCCTGCAGGAACTCGGGTGCGGCGCTGCCCTCGATGGCGCGAAAGCGCGCGTGGATGTCGGCGTGCCAGGGCTGGGCGGTGTATTCGGGGCGCGCGAAGTCCGGCATGAAGAACAGGTAGAAGTGAGTCAGGTGGTCGATCAGGTTTTCCGCAGCATGGATCAGGTCGAGCGCGAGGACGCCGTTGGGTGGGGTCTCCGCACGGTAGGCGTCGCCCAGTGCGAACGCCGCGGCCACCGACTGCGAGACCGAGCAGATGCCGCAGACCCGCGGCGCATAGACCAGAGCGTCATCGGGAATCTTGCCCAGCAGGATCTGCTCGAAGCCGCGGTACAGCGGCGAGTTCACCCAGGCCGCGTCGACCTGGCCGTCGCCGACGTCGAGCTGCACTTCGAGGTCGCCCTCGACCCGGTTGAACGGGCCCACGATCTGCCGCACCACGGGACCTATTTCCTGTCCGGCTTGCGCCCGGGGCGGGCGACGACGTGATCCGCGCGGGCGTTTTCCTTGATGCGCTGCGGTGTGGCCGCCTTGGCCAGCGAGCTGAGCGCGATGAACCAGGCCTTGGGCATGTCGGTGGGCAGGCCGAGCGGGATGCCGGCCACGGTCGGCGTGCGCAGGAAGGCGTGGCCCGGCTCTTCGAACTCGGGCGCGGTGCAGTTGATGCACGCGTAGCCGCCCCGGGTGCACGAACCCTCGCCGTTCCAGGTGCGCACGTTGCAGTCCGCCTGCGCCTGCGTGCCCATGCAGCCCAGGTGCTCCATCAGGCAGCCGAGGTCCGAGGGCTCGATGGCGCTGGCCTTGTATTCGTAGAACTCGTTGCGCGGGCAGCCGTGGTGGGCCAGGAGATCGGTATACATGCGCGGGCGTGCCAGGTCGTCCAGATCGTCCGCGCCGAGTTCGCCGCGCGCGAGCAGGTGCAGCGTGTCCAGCACCCAGTCCGGATGGGTGGGGCAGCCGGCGACGTTGATCGCCGGCAGGCCGGCGCCGGAACGGTAGTCCTTGCCCAGCAGCCCGCCGGGGTAACGCCCATCGTACTGCAGGCCGCAGGCGTCCGTGGGGTTGGAGCCGCCCGCGGTGACTCCGCCGAAGGCGGCGCAGCTGCCGACGGCCACGCAGTAGCGCGCCACCGCGGCGAGCTCGCGCACCCACTCGATCATCGGCTGCCCGGTGCCGGCGAGCATGTGGAAGCGCCCGGTGCCGTGCGGGCCGCGCAGCAGCGAACCCTCGACGCACAGCGCGTCCAGCCGCAGGTGGCCGGAGCGAATGTCCTCGAACAGCCGCAGGGCCTCGTCCATTCCCGCTTCGCTGAGCGAGGGATGCCAGATCAGGTCGATGCCCGAGGCGTCCAGCCGGGTGAGCAGGTCGGGCGTGTCGGCGCAGAGCAGCGACATCGTGCAGCCGCCGCAGCCGCCGGACTGCAGCCATAGCAGGTTCATCCGCGCGCCGCCGCTCATGGCGCTTCCGCCTCGCCGCCGTCGGCGGCCTCGCGCGGCAGTTCGATGCGGAACATCGCCCCGCCCAGGTCGCTCGCCCCGGCGCGCAGCGTGCCGCCGTGCTCAGCGACGATGCCGTAACTGATCGACAGGCCGAGCCCCGTTCCCCGGCCCACCGGCTTGCGCGTGAAGAAGGGTTCGAAGATGTGTTCCAGGTCAGCGGGCGCGATGCCGGGGCCGTTGTCGTGGATTTCTAGCCAGAGCATGTCCGCGGCGACGCCGCCGCGCACGCGCAGTTGCGGGGCGGGATGTTCGGCCACCGCGTCGACCGCATTCTGCACCAGATTCATGACCACCTGATGCAGCTGCCCGGCATGCCCCACGGCGAGAAAGGGTTCGGGCAGGTCGATGCGCACGTCGATCTCGCGGCGGGCGCCCTTGAGCACCCAATGCGCCGCGGTCTTGACCACGTGGGACAGGTCGAAGCTCGCGCTGCGCGATTTCTGCCCCCCGGAAAAGCGGCGCAGGTCCTCGACCAGATCGCGCACCCGCTCGGCGCCCTCCAGGGTGCCCTCCATCAGCGGCGCCAGATCGGCGAGGATCTTGTCGATGCGCAGGCGCTTGCGCTGCGCCTCCAGCGCCTCGTCCAGGTCGCCGGCGTGGATCGCAGCGAGGTATTCGTCGAGCTTGTGCACATAGCGCTGGAGTACGTGGACGTTGCCGTAGACGAAGCTGATCGGGTTGTTCAGCTCGTGCGCCACGCCCGCCACGAGGCGGCCCAGCGAGGCCATCTTCTCGGCCTGCACCAGATTTTTCTGCGCCTCCTTGAGCTGGTCGTGCGCCTTGTTGAGCGCCTCGTAGGCGCGGCGCAGCTCGCCGACCGGCCGCCCGATGAGCACGGCGCCGACCGGCCGCCGGCGCGGGTCGAAGCGCGTGCTGCAGTTGAGCGACAGGGGGACCGTATCCTCGGTCCCGACCATGCTGACCTCGCAGTCGCGCACCGGCTGCTTGAGCAGGCGTTCCTTGAAGCTCTCGGCCAGCGCCTTGGAGGAGGGCGCGAACAGCGCGCTCAACGGCTGCCCGACCCAGTCCGCCGCCGCGCGCCCCGTCAGCGCCTCAAGCGACTTGTTAACCTGCTGAATCCGCCCCTCGACGTCGCACACGATCATCACGTCGGTCATCGACGACTGCACGCTGGCGATGAAGGTCTGCACCTCCTCCAGCTCGGTATTCTTCTGCTCCAGCTCGATCTGGTAGCGGACCAGATTCTCGTACGTCTCGTCCATCTTGTGGATGACATCCATCCACACGATCTCCGAGGCATCCGTCGAGTCTTCGCTGCGTTCGGGTCGTTTCACGGCAGGGAACCGGGTTGATGACGGACCGCCCGGCCGAGCATGGCCGCGGGCGGGACAGGGCCATACTACCGCGAAAGTCTTGCACGCGGTGGCGGCGATAGAGGGGATTGTAGGCATGCGGAGTGGGCGTATGTGTCGCACCGGCCACTCGACATATCGATCCAGGCGAAGAAAGGTTTTGCTGCGCAGGCGATGATTGATTTTTGCGGGCAATTATCCGCATAAAGCGGGCTGAGCGCGTTTATTGAATGAAAAATATCCGAGCCCTGCGCTCGGGAACCCTTTTCGCGGAGGTTTTTATGAATCCAAAATTTCGTCTGGCCGGGGTCCTGTTGGGCGGACTTGTGACCGCATCGTATGCCCACGCCTCGCCGCAGATTCCCCCGGCACACCCCGCCAAACCCGATTCGCGTATCGAGGTGATGTTTCCGCCCATGCTGAAGCGTCAAACCCTGTTCACGATGCGCCTGCATCTTCAAGGGGTGGCCGAAATTCAGCAGGCGTTGGCCAGCGGCAGATTCGAAAAAGCCGCCGAGATCGCCACCGCGACCCTGGGCATGTCGTCCATGCATGGCCATCAGATGGCGGAAGAGGCGAAATACATGCCGCATGGCATGATGAAGCTGGGTGCGCTCATGCACCAAAGAGCGGCCGAATTTGCCATCTCGGCACAGGATGCCGCAGCTACCGGCAACCTCAAGCCTCCGTTACGTGCGCTCTCCAGGATGACCGAAACATGTGTTGCCTGTCATTCGGCGTACAGGCTGAAATGAGGTGACTTACTAAGCAGTACATTGATAACCCGACACGATATGATTTAGGGATGGAGAAATTAGACGGCGCAAGCTTGATCGCAGCACGCTGGAAGCCATTCGCATTCGAGCCGTGATGAGGGTCGAGGCCGGCGAAAGCCCCGAAGTCGTGATCCAGGCCTTGGGCTTTCATCGTAGCCAGATTTACGCCTGGTTGGCGGCGTACCGCGAGGGCGGTCTTGAGGCGCTTCGCCAGCGCAAGGCCAAGGGTCGGGAGCCGAAGCTCAGGGGCGGGCAGCTGGATCGGCTCTACCGGCTCATCACCGAGCACAACCCCACGCAATTGAAGTTCGAGTTCGCTCTGTGGACGCGTGCGATGGTCCGCGAACTCATCCGCCGCGAGTTTAAGGTACGCCTCAGCGAGGTGTCGGTGGGCCGTCTGCTGCGTACGCTGGGGCTGTCGCCACAGCGTCCTTTGCACCGGGCCTATCAACGTGACGAGGCAGCGGTCGAGCATGGGCAGGCCGTGGCCTACCCCGAGATACGTCGGCTGGCCAAGCGCGAGAAGGCCACGATCTACTTCGGTGATGAGGCCAGCGTGCGTTCGGATCACCACAGCGGCACCTCCTGGGCACCGATCGGTCAGACGCCGGTCATTGAGACCACCGGCGCTCGATTTGGCGTGAACATGATCTCGGCCGTCAGCCCCCGAGGCGGGCTGCGCTTTATGACCTTCACCGGCACCCTGACGGCGCCTATGTTCATCGACTTTCTGGGACGGCTGATCGAGGGGGCTACCACCCCGGTCTTTCTGATTGTCGACGGACACCCGGTGCACCGCTCACGCAAAGTCAGGGACTTCGTTGACGGCACCGCGGGTCGGCTCCGACTCTTTATCCTGCCGGCGTACTCACCTCATCTGAACCCGGACGAATGGGTATGGAACTGGCTCAAGCGGCACCACCTGGGCAAGGTCCGCCACAGTGGCCCGGATCAGCTTCGCCAAACGGTCACGCGATTTCTGCGCAGGCTGCAGCGGCTCACTCACATCGTCAAAGGCTTTTTCCAGGATAAAAACCTCGCCTACATCCACAATAATGTCGGGTAATTAACGTACCACTTAGTATGTTGTTTCCGTTCTTGTTGTTGTCTGAGATTTTTTTGATAAATATATTTTTTTCGTATCGACACGATCCATTGGGATATGTGTTGTCGTCTGTTGTCTTTGTGGGGCTTTCCCAGGCGCTGATGATGTCTGCTATTGATGTGATTGCGGTATATAAAGCTAGATTTGGATCATGAATCTCGCACTCTGTCATTGTAGTGTGTGTGAAAAACAATCCGGGTATGCATGCTGTTCGGCCATTGCATGAACGGGTTTTTGCCGGTTGGAGTGGCAGAGCGATCTGGACGAGACGCTATCGGTGTGATCGCGCTAGAAACCGAAAGTCGATTTGCATCGGCTGGATACTTCAGGATTCGCAAAGCGTCAAGGCGCTATCAGGGTAACGCATCCCTGATGCGTGCCCAGGTCATGGCTGCGACCAGGGCGGGGGTGCGGAACCATTCGCCGCCGGGGAAAGGCATGTGCGGGATGCGGGTGAAGACGTCGAAGCGTTCCTCGCGACCGGCGACGACCTCGGCCATGAGCTGTCCGGCCAGACCGGTGAGGGCGATGCCGTGGCCGGAGAAGCCCTGGGCGAAATACACGTTGTCGGCAAGGCGGCCGAAGTGCGGTGCGCGGTTGTGGGTGATGGCGACGTAACCGCCCCAGGCGTAGTCGATGCCGACGTCTGCGAGCTCGGGAAATACCTTGACCATGCGTGCGCGGATGGAGCGGCGAATGCTCAGCGGTTCGATGCGCGAGTAGGACACGCGGCCGCCGAAGAGCAGACGATGGTCGGCCGAGAGACGGAAGTAGTCGAGCACGAAGTTCATGTCGGCAACCGCGGCGTTGGTGGGCAGCAGCCTGCGGGCGCGCGCTTCGCCGAGCGGTTCGGTGGCGACGATATAGGTGCCTACCGGCATGATGCGCCGACGCAGCGAAGGTGCGAGCAGGTCGATGTAGGCGTTGGCGGCAACGATGACGTGGCGCGCCTGGACGGCGCCCCCGGGCGTGTGCACGGTGACGGTGCTGCTGTGGTCGATGCGCAGGGCGGGGGTTTCCTCGAACAGCCGTGCGCCGGCCTTGTGCGCGGCGTCGGCGAGGCCGAGGGTGTAGTTGAGCGGATGGATATGGCCGCTGTGCGGGTCGTAGAGCCCGCTGGTGTAGACCGGGCTGCCGACCTGGGCCAGCAGGGGCTCGCCGCGAAGGATTTCGAGTCCGCTGTAGCCGTACACGCCTTCGAGTTCCTCGCGCCATTGCTCGAGTTCGCGGTCGTGGCGCGGCTTGAGGCCGACGTGCAGATGCCCCGATGCGGCGTCGCAGGGAATGGCGTGGCGCGCGACGCGTTCGTCGAGCAGTTGCATGGCCTCCACGGACATGTCCCACAGCCGCTTGGCGTCGTCTGGCCCCACGAGCCGGCGCAGCTTGCCCATGTCGCAGGCGAAGCCGGCGATCTTTTGGCCGCCGCTGCGCCCGGATGCGCCCCAGCCGACGCGCTGTGAATCGATCAGCGCGACCCGGTAGCCGCGCTCGGCAAGGTGCAGCGCGGCCGAGCTGCCGGTGATGCCGGCGCCGATCACGCAGACGTCGACGTCCAGGTTCTCCGCGAGCGCGGGGAAGTCGAGTTCGTAGCGCCGGGTGGCGGCGTAATACGAATCGGCGTGGGGTACCTGGCTCATGGGGGACTCCGGGGCGGGCTAGACGGTGAGCAGATACCAGTCGTGTTCCAGCGACGAGATGTGATGGCGGAATTTCTCGCGCTCGGTGAGCTTGTTGGCGAGATATACCTTGAGGAAATCGGTGCCGAAATAGGCCGGCAGCACGGCGGCCCGGTCCAGCGCGCGCAGCGCGTCCAGCCAGGTCAGCGGCAGGCTCGGTTCAAGCTGTGCGTAGGCATTGCCGGTGATCGGCGCGCCGGGGTCGAGGGTCTGCGTGAGGCCGTGATGGATACCGGCGAGCACGAGTGCGGTGAGTAGATAGGGGTTGGCGTCGGCGCCGGCGACCCGATGCTCAAGGCGGCGCGCGTGGTCGGGGCCGGCCGGGATGCGCAGCGCGGTGGTGCGGTTGTTGTGCGCCCAGGCCGGCGTCAGCGGCACGAAGGTTTCCTCGCGGAAACGACGGAACGAATTGGCATTCGGCGCGCACAGCGCCATGCCTTCGGCCATGGTCTCGATCAGGCCGCCGAGCGCGTGTTTGAGCAACGGGCCGCCCTCAGGGGTGCCGTCGGCGAAGACGTTGCCGCCGTCGGGGCCGAGCAGGCTGACGTGGATGTGCGTGCCGCTGCCCGGCAGGTCGGCATACGGCTTGGCCATGAAGGTCGCGTACATGCCGTGGCGTTGGGCGATGCTGCGGATCACGCGCTTGAGCAGCACGGCGTGGTCGCAGGCGGCCAGGGCGTTGTCCTGGTGCTTGAGGTTGATTTCGTACTGGCCGGGCGCGTACTCGGCCACCGCCGTGTCGGCCGGGATGCCCTGGACGCGGCAGGCGGCATCGACCTCGTCGAGGAAGGCGCTGTAGTCGTCGAGTTCGGTGATGCCGTAAACCTGGGTCTTGCGCTCGCGCTCGCCGGTCGCCGGCGACAGCGGCGGCTGCGGGCCGCCGTCCGCGGCGCGCTCGCGGTCGATCAGATAGAACTCCAGTTCCACCGCCACCACCGGCACCAGTCCGAGGGAGTCGAGAAACAGTTCGAGCACCGAGGCAAGGCGGTGGCGCGGGTCGGCGAAATACGGCGCGCCCTGGTGGTCGTACATGGACAGCAGCAACTGGCCCATGGGGCGGCGATGCCAGGGGGCGATGCGCAACGTGCCGGGAATCGGATAGCAGATCTGGTCGGCGTCGCCGATCTCGAAGCCGAGACCGGTTTCCTCGGCGGTATCGCCGGTGATGTCTGCGGCGAAGATCGAGCCGGGCAGGTTGACGCCGTCGGCGTAGACCTTGTCCAGGGCACGTACGTCGACGCGCTTGCCGCGCAGGATGCCGTTGACGTCGGAGACGATAAGATCGACGGCCTCCACCTCCGGGTGCTGCTGTAGAAAGGCGGCGACTTCCGGATGTTGCGGCTGGTATGCTGGCGGAGACATCGGTTTGGCCCTGATTGTTTAATATCCTTATAGTCTTTGCTCGGGTCCGGGCTTGTCAAGCGAGCAGCGGTTTTGTGTCGTTCGGTGGCGCGTTGATCGCGGTTATTCGTCTGTTCGTGGCGGCGTTTGGCGTGATATCGCGTGTATGCCGAAGCGGCGCGTGCGATGGTCATGGCAGCGCCATCCCTGGCTTGTTTCGGGTTTTTAGCGGTGCTATGTTTAAAAAACTTAACATTGGTTGGCTGCATGTCTGAGCGCAAACCCCTGATCGCGGTACCTGCCGATACGCGTCTGCTGGGGCACCACTGGTTCCATGCGGCTGGCGAGAAATATCTGCGCGCCGTCGCCGAGGCGGCCGGCGGTCTGCCGCTGGTCGTGCCCGCGATGGCGGAGGCGGTGGAGATCGATGCGCTGCTCGAGCGTGTCGACGGTCTGCTGTTTCCCGGCAGCCCTTCGAACGTCGAGCCTGCGCTCTACGGCGGTCCGCCGAGCGTGGAGGGTACGCTGCACGACCCTGCGCGGGATGCCCTGAGCCTGCCGCTGATCCGTGCCGCGCTGGACCGCGGCGTTCCCCTGTTCGCGATCTGCCGCGGCCTGCAGGAAGTGAACGTGGCCCTGGGCGGTACGTTGCACCAGCGGGTGCAGGAAATCCCGGGCATGCAGGATCATCGCGAGAATCCCGATCTGCCCGTGGAAGCACAGTACGGTATTGCACACGAGGTGACACTGGTCCCCGACGGGCTGCTGGATGCGTTGATCGGGCGGCCGCGGATCGCGGTCAATTCGCTGCACTGGCAGGGCGTGGATCGCCTGGCTCCGGGATTGCGCGCCGAGGCGCGCGCCGACGACGGGCTGGTCGAGGCCTTCACGCTGCCCGACGCGCCCGGATTCAATCTTGCGGTGCAATGGCATCCGGAATGGATGGTGCATGACAATCCGGATTCGGTGACCTTGTTCGAGGCCTTCGGTGAGGCCTGCAGACAACGGTCGCGGGGCGACTGAGGAGAGCGCGACATGGATCAGCAGGACATGGAGTTCATCAACGGCTGGTTCGCGGAGCGGCGCATCACCGAAGTCGAGTGCCTCGTGCCGGACATGACCGGCAACGCCCGCGGCAAGATCATCCCGGCCAGCAAGTTCTGTAAGGAGCTGGGTCTGCGCCTGCCCGAGCAGCTGTTCATCCAGACCGTGACCGGCGACTGGCCGGACGACGAGAATATCGTCGACCCGCGCGAGATCGATATGGTCCTGAGGCCGGATACCAATACCCTGCGCATGGTCCCCTGGGCAGCCGATCCCACGGCGCAGATCATCCACGACTGCTTCCTGCGCGACGGCTCGCCGGTGGACATCGCCCCGCGCGAAGTGCTCAAGCGCGTGCTCGCGCAGTACGAGCAGCGCGGCTGGCGACCGGTGGTCGCCCCCGAGCTGGAATTCTTCCTGGTCAAGCGCAACACCGATCCGGACTACCCCCTGGAGCCGCCGATCGGCCGATCCGGGCGCCCGGAACGCGCACGCCAGTCCTACGGCATCGACGCGGTCAACGAGTTCGATCCGCTGTTCGAGGATATCTACGACTACTGCGAATCGCAGGAACTGGATATCGACACCCTGATCCACGAGTCCGGCGCGGCGCAGATGGAGATCAACTTCCTGCACGGCGAGGCGCTGTCGCTGGCCGACCAGGTATTCCTTTTCAAGCGCACCGTGCGTGAGGCGGCGATGCGCCACGACATGTATGCGACCTTCATGGCCAAGCCGCTGGAGAACGAGCCCGGCAGCGCCATGCATATTCACCAGAGCGTGGTCGACGCGACCACCGGCAAGAACCTGTTCGCGGACGAGAACGGCGCCATGAGCGAATACTTCCGTCACTTCATCGGCGGCCTGCAGCGCTATCTGCCGGCGGCGATGTCGTTTTTCGCGCCGAACGTCAATTCCTACCGTCGCATCGCCCGCCACGAGTCGGCGCCGATCAACGCCGACTGGGGCATGGACAACCGCACCGTCGGCCTGCGCGTGCCCTTCGCGCCGGCCCATGCCATGCGCGTGGAGAACCGCGTGGCCGGCGCCGACGCCAACCCCTACCTCGCGCTGGCCGCGACCCTGGCCTGCGGCCTGCTCGGCTGCATCGAGCGCATCGAGCCGCGCGCGGAGCAGAAGGCGAGCGCCTACGAACTACCCTTCGGGCTGCCGCGCAGCCTGGAGGAGTCGCTGCGCAATCTCGACGAGTGCGCGCCGCTGCAGATGCTGCTCGGCGAGCGCTTCGTGCGCGTCTACGGGGCGATCAAGCGCAAGGAATACGAAACCTTCTTCCGGGTGATCAGCTCCTGGGAGCGCGAGTTCCTGCTGCTCTCGGTCTGACGCCACCCACTCGAACACGACTTCACGGAGATCCGTCCCATGGCCCAAACCGCCCCCCGGCAACCGCATACCTCCGGCTGGCAGAGCCAGGACAGCGCGCATCACCTGCACCCCTTTACCGACTACAAGGCGCTCAACGCCAAGGGCTCGCGCATCGTCACGCATGCCGAGGGCTGCTACATCTGGGATTCTGAGGGCAACAAGATCCTCGACGGCATGGCCGGGCTGTGGTGCGTGAACATCGGCTACGGACGCAAGGAGCTGGCCGATGCGGCGTACGCGCAGATGCAGGAGCTGCCTTACTACAACAACTTCTTCCAGTGCTCGACGCCGCCGGCGGTGGAACTGTCCGCGCTGCTCGCCGAGCTGACCCCGCCGCAGTTCAAGCACGTCTTCTTCACCGGCTCGGGCTCGGAGTCCAACGACACCGTGCTGCGCATGGTGCGCTACTACTGGAAGCTCAAGGGCAAGCCCTACAAGAAGATCATCATCGCGCGCGACAACGCCTACCACGGCAGCACCGTGGCCGGCGCCAGCCTGAGCGGGATGAAGGCGATGCACGCTCAAGGTGACCTGCCGATTCCCGGCATCGCGCACATCGAGCAGCCGTATCACTTCGGCGTGGCGCCGGAGATGGATGCGAACGAGTTCGGCCTGCGTGCGGCGCGCGCACTGGAGCGCAAGATCGACGAACTCGGCGAGTGCAACGTCGCCGCCTTCATCGCCGAGCCGATCCAGGGGGCGGGCGGGGTGATCGTGCCGCCCGACAGCTACTGGCCCGAGATCAAGCGCATCTGCGCCGAACGCGACATCCTGCTGGTGGCCGACGAGGTCATCACCGGCTTCGGCCGGCTCGGCACCTGGTTCGGCTCGCAGCATTACGGCATCGAGCCAGACCTCATGTCCATCGCCAAGGGACTGTCGTCGGGCTACCAGCCCATCGGCGGCGTGCTGGTCGGCGACAAGGTGGCCGACGTGCTGATCGGGGAGGGCGGCGAGTTCTTCCACGGCTTCACCTACTCCGGCCATCCGGTGGCTGCCGCGGTGGCCGTGGCCAACCTGCGCATCCTGCGCGACGAGCGCATCATCGAGCGTGCGGCGGAGGATGTCGCACCCTACCTGCAGCAGCGCTGGCGCGAGCTGGCGGACCATTCCCTGGTCGGTGAGGCGCGCGGTGTGGGCATGGTCGCGGCGCTCGAACTGGTCAAGTCGAAGTCGCCGCGCGAGGATTTCGCGCCGGCCGGCAAGGTCGGCACGTTGTGTCGTGACATCTGCGTCGAAAACGGACTGGTCATGCGCGCGGTTCGCGATACCATGATCATCTCGCCGCCGCTGGTGCTGAGCCGCGAACAGGTGGACGAGCTGATCGAGAAGGCGGCGCGCTGTCTGGATCAGACGGCGGCGCGACTGGGCGAGGTTGTTTGAGCTTGCGGATGTTGCGCGCCAAAACGGTGCGCATGCTCCGCAGCGGTGCTGATGTGGTGCTGTGTTTAGTATTTAAGTCGAGGCCGCTCCCTGATGAGGCGATTGGGAGATGGTGTGCGCTTGGTCAGTCACTGGGTGTCATGGGTAACTTGACTTTTACATATTGATAAAAAAGGAATTATTGGCCTGGCGGCGCGGGGCGCCGGAAAAGGGTGTGGACGTGGCCCGGCGATGTGGGTGGATAGTATTTTAAGCAGCCGGGTCGCTCCGGGGGGCGTCCGGAACTCGGATGGCTTGTGGCACGCATTTTGGTAACAGAATTCTGCGATACGTTCGCGGCCGTCCAGACGGGTGTCGCGGCAGAGCCCGGTAAGCATGGGGAGATGAATGTGGCGACAGCGGTAGATGCTCAGACCATCGAGAATGTCGGCTCGACCGGCGTCGGGCTGGAGGTGGTCGGGCTCAGCAAGCGGTACGAGGGCCATCTGGCGCTGGCCGGTGTCGATCTCAAGGTCAACCCGGGCGAGTTCTTTACCCTGCTCGGTCCATCGGGTTGCGGCAAGACCACACTGCTGCGCCTGATCGCCGGGCTGGAGACGCCGACATCGGGCGACGTGGTGATAGACGGTCGCCAGGTGACGGCGCAGGTAGCGCATGCACGCCGGGTCAATACGGTGTTCCAGTCCTACGCCCTGTTTCCACATCTCAACGTCGCCGACAACGTCGCGTTCGGCCTGCGCATGCAGGGCATGGACAAGCTCACGCGCCAGCGCAAGGTGGCCGACATGCTCGCCTTCATGCACATCGAAGCACTGGCCGAGCGCCGCCCCGAACAGCTCTCCGGTGGGCAGCAGCAGCGCGTGGCGCTGGCCCGTGCGCTGGTCAACGAACCGCAGATCCTGCTGCTCGACGAGCCGCTGTCCGCGCTCGACGCCAAGCTGCGCGCCGAACTTCAGATCGAACTCAAGCGCACCCAGCGGCGCCTGGGCATGACCTTCATCCTGGTGACCCACGACCAGTCCGAGGCACTGACCCTGTCCGACCGCATTGCGGTGATGCGCGACGGTCGGGTGGAGCAGGTCGGCGGCGTCACCGAGCTTTACGAACGCCCTCGCACCGCCTATGTCGCAGAATTCCTGGGACAGGCCAACAGTTTGCCGGTGAGCGCCTCGGCGGGCTGCGAGATCGAGACCGCGATCGGCCGCCTGCGTCTGCACGAACCCGCGCCGGAAGGCATCACGCGGGTGATGATGCGCCCCGAGCGCCTGAGTTTGGGCGAGCCGGTGCAGGACGAACGCAATCGCTTCGAGGCCACGGTCGTCGAGCGTATCTATCTGGGCTCGGGGACGCGCTACACGCTGGATGCCGCTGGCACCAGCCTGATCGCGACGGTGACCCACTGCTCGCACGACGTGCACTTGCCCAGCGAGGGCGAGCGCGTGCTGGTGCAGGTGCACCCGCGCGATGTGCTGCCGCTGGCCGAGCGATGAGGAACGCGCCGATGCTGCAACGGGGAGCGCGCCGCCGATGAATGCACCGCTACGCCGCGGCCTCGGTTTGATGCTCACCGTCGCACCTGGCGTGGCCTGGATTTCGGTCTTTCTGTTTCTGCCCAGCTTGCTGATGGGTCTGCTTGCCTTCATGACCAACGGCCAGTACGGACAGCCCACGCTCCCGCTGACCGACAGCGCCTTCGTGCAGGTCGCCGGGTACAGTTTCCTGGGCTGGAGCCCGGGGAATCTTCTGGTGATCTGGCGCTCGCTGACGCAGGCCTTCTACACCACCGTCGCCACGGCCCTGCTGGCCTATCCGCTCGCCTTCTTCATCGCCGGGGCCCGCGAGCGCTATCGCCCGATCCTGCTGTTGCTGGTGATCGTGCCGTCCTGGACCAATCAGGTGGTGCGTACCTACGCCTGGATGCAGATCCTCGCGCCGGAGACCTGGCTGTCGCATCTCGCCATCTCACTGGGTCTGCTGCCGCAGCACATGGGGCTGTACCCGAGCGGCTTCGCGGTGTCCATGGGTCTCGTCTACAACTACCTGCCGTATATGGTGCTGCCGATCTACGCCTCGGTTGAAAAGCTGGACTGGCGCCTGGTCGACGCGGTGCGCGACCTCTACGCGAGCGGCTGGCGGGTGTTCCGTCACGGCGTCTTCCCGCAGACCGTGCCGGGCCTGCTGGCCGGCATCATCCTGGTGGCGATCCCGGCCTTCGGCGCCTACATCGTGCCGCAGCTGCTCGGCGGCGACCGCTCCGTGCTGCTCGGCAACCTCATCGCCCAGCAGTTCAGCTCGATGCCCAACTGGCCCTTCGGCGCCGCGCTCACCCTGGTGATGCTGGTGTTCACCTTCGGCGGTCTGGTCGTGTTCCGGCGCATGGCACGACGACTCAACGCGGGGGAGGCAAACCTGCTGTGAATCGCACCTCGTTCACCGCCCGCCTGTCCCAGGTCGTGGCCATCGCCACGATGGCCTTCCTGTGGCTGCCGCTGTTCATCGTGGTTGCCTTCTCCTTCGAACCGGAAGCGGCGGCGGTCAATCTGACCGGCTTCACCTTCGCTTGGTACGAGCGCGTGTGGGAGCAGGGCGGCATGCTGCATGCCATGTTCCGCTCGCTCGAACTCGGCCTGGTGTCGGCCGCCTTCGGCACCGTCCTCGGCGCCCTGCTCGCGGTGGGCCTGCACCGCTACCGCGGCCGCGGCTTCGCCATCCTCGCGCTGATCGTGTATCTGCCCATCGTCATGCCGGACGTGATCTACGGCATCTCGCAGATGGTGTTCTTCAACTACATGCACCAGTTCATCGGCTGGCCCAGCGCCGGGCTCGTGACCATGGGCATCGCCCATATCAGCTTCCAGATCCCCTATGTGGCGCTGGTCGTCTATGCCCGCCTCGTGGGGCTGGACCGCAATCTCATCCACGCCGCGGCCGACCTCTATGCGTCACCGCTCAAGAGCATCTACGCGTTCTGGCTGCCGGTGCTCAAGCCGGCGCTGGTCGCGGGCTTCCTGCTCGCCTTCACGCTGTCGCTGGACGATTTCGTGATCAGTTTCTTCACCAGCGGCCCCGGCAGCGTGACCCTGCCGATCTACATCTGGGGCAGCATCGCGCGGCACGGCGTCACGCCGCAGACCAACGCCATCGCCAGCATCATGATCGGCGCGGTCCTGCTGGTCGCGCTCGCACAGACTTTTTTCCGCGCCCGGCGTCACGGGCACTTGTCGTCAAACCCGCCGCCGAACGCGGCCGTCACCGCCTCTGAAGGGGGATCCTGAAAATGCGTATGCTCAAACGTACCTTGCTGTTGCTGTCGATTGCGGCGCTGCCCGCGATGGCCTCGGCCGAACAGACGCTGTATCTGTTCAACTGGACCGAGTACATGAACCCGAAGATCATCAAGCAGTTCGAGGCCAAGTACCACGTCAAGGTGGTGCAGACTTACTACTCCTCGAACTCCGAACTGCTGGCCAAGCTGATGGCTGGCGGCACCTCGCAGTACGACGTCGTCGTACCCTCGAACTACATGATCGAACGCATGGCCGAGGCCGGTCTGATCCGGAAGCTGGACAAGGCCAAGCTGTCCAACTTCAAGAATCTGATGCCGGAGTTCCAGAACACCGCCTACGACCCGCACGACGAGTATGCGATTCCCTACCAGTGGGGTACGACGGCGCTGGCCTACGACGTACGCAAGTTCAAGAACCCGCCGCAGACCTGGGGCGTGCTGTACGATCCCAAGGTCAACCCGAGCTATCCCTTCGCGCTGATGGGCGGCACCGGCCAGGACACCTTGCATGCCGCCTGTGCCTACCTCGGCTACACCTTCGGCTGCGAGAAGCCCAGCGAATGGAAGGCCGCGGCCAAGCTGGTCGTCGAGACCAAGAAACGGCATAACTTCGTCGGCTTCGTCGACGGTACCCCGGCGCTGCACCAGCTCGAAAAGGGCGTGATCGCCGCCGGTATCGTCTATAATGGCGACCTTGCCAACGAAATCGAGAGCAGCCCGAAGGCGACCAAGTACATCAAGTACATCATTCCGAAGGGCGGCGCCGAGGTGTGGGTGGACAACATGGCCATCCCGTCGCATGCGCCGAATCCCGAACTGGCGTACAAATTCATCAACTTCATCCTTGACGCCAAGATCGGCGCCGAGTTGTCGAACTACAACGTCTACGCCAGCCCCAACGCGGCCGCCAAGCCCTACCTCGACAAGGTGCTGACCTCGCCGTTGGTCTCGCCGACGAAGGAACAGTGGAAGCGGCTTTATTACATGCCTGGCCTCAAGGGTGAAAAGCTCAAGGAATACCAGGCCATCTGGCGCGCCGCGCGCGAACAGTAAGCTCGTCTAGTAACCCGGCTTGAAACGGCCCCTTCCGCCATGGGCGGGAGGGGCCTTTTTGTGGGCGCATGGAATTCTCGGAGCCGTTGATGAAGCAGCGATCGAGATATGAACGGCAACCAAATTAACGCAACAGGTATGGGAGATGCACGGTTATGGGCGGCTTCTGCTGGTGCGCCGCTTGTGTGGGGTGTGCTGGCATGATGAGGGGCTGACAGATCGCCGCGTGTCGATGAAAACGTGAGTGATTCAGTCGGTGTTCGGTCAGTCAATTGGAATGTAAAACCCATAGCTGGGCTGCGAGCAGGCCTGCAGATAATCCAATAAAGGTTCCGGCAATGACGTCGCTCACAAAATGCCACTCGCCGGCGACTAACAAGGCGGCCCCAAACAAAAGAAGTGCGGAAAGCGGGAGAATGCTTTGTCGATATAGACGCATGAATACGCCCGCAAACGGCGCTGCAAGCGTCATGTGGCCAGATGGAAAAGTGCTGTGCTCGGAGCCGGCAAAAAAGTTGAAGGTGTGCCTGGCACCATCCAAGACCTTGTCCGGTGTCGGAACGCCAAATAGTGGTTTCAATACATTGCTGTCTATTGCGTAAACGCTAATCGAAGCAAGGCAGGCCAAACCTACGGCTTCGGCAAGTGGCGGCAGTTTCTTGTTGGAAAATAAACAGACAATCGATAAACCTAAAATCGTGGTTGCTTCTAAAAATAAGATAATGGTGCTGGCGAAATCTTCGCTGGCTGGTTTGATAATTGCGTTTAAGTAGTGTTTTGATCCGGAAAAGAATTGTGCTACGGGAATATCTACGTAAGAAAATGAAAACCATATGGCGGCTACGCACGAAACCAGTGCCAGAATCCAGATTTGAAGGTATGTGAGGCGTGTTTTCACTGATTTCTCACTATGAGTGGTAACGTTTGCCGTAGAGCATGCATTGGTAGCCCGCAGGTGTGAGTTGTCAAGCCTGTTGCCGTTGCGTGCGATCGTTTCCCGGGGAGATTATGGTCGGGTGGTTTTATAACTTGTGAGCATATGCCTGGTCATTGGGCTGTCGGTCCGATTTTGGGCATGACGAAAACTTGATGCGATATCTGTCAGGACGAGACTGATATCTCTCGACGCGAGAAAATTGGCAGTCAGTGGCTGATTGTGCATCTTCAAACTCGGAGTCGTTGTTTCTCTACTTGAAGCTTGAAGAAATTATTGCAGTTTCGATGTTAGCGCACGCCACTCATCGATACGACACTCTCGTATGAAATACGTGTTACACATGCCAGCGCCTTGATACAACGTCTGCCTCCCGGCACGTAATCTGCTTGCCAATTACGCATCACTCAGGGCAAGGAGACATCGTGGAGCAGATCGGTATCATCAGGGAGATATGGCGCTATCCGGTCAAGGGCATGGCGGGCGAGGCGCTGAACGAGGGACGCCTGATCGCTGGTGGGGGTGTCGAGGGGGATCGTCTGTGGGCCTTGCGCGATACCGCGCGGGGCGAGATCCAAAGCTGCAAGTTTCGGCCCGAACTGCTGCGTTGCGACGCGCGACTGCGTGCGGACGGCAGCGGTCATGTCGATGTGACGTTTCCCGAGGGCGATGTGGTGGGCAGCGACGATGGCGACATCCACGCGTGTCTGTCCGCGCTCACCGGGCGCTCATCGACCCTCGAAGCCCTGCGGCCGCTTGGGGACGGCAGCTTCTACCGGCGCCACAAAGCTGACGACCACACCTGGTTCGAGGAACTCAAGGCGACCTTCGCGCGTCTGCCGGGCGAGCCATTGCCGGATTTCAGCGGTGCGCCACCTGAGTTTTCGGAGTATGTCTGTCAGCCTGGGACGTTCTTTCTGGTCACGCCGTTCCATTTGGTAACCACCGCCACGCTGGCTCGGTTGCGCGCCTCGAATCCTGCTGCGGACTGGAACGTGCGCCGTTTCCGGCCGAACGTCGTGATCGAGACAACGGCCGAGGCCGAGGGGTACGTCGAGCAGGATTGGATCGGGCGCAAGCTACATCTGGGTTCGGCCCGGGTGGATTGTACGGAGACGACGCCGCGCTGCGGCGCGGTCGCACGCAAGCAGCGCGGACTGTCGGAGGACGCCTCGATCTTGCGCAGCATTGTCCGCGAAGCGGAGCAGAACCTGGGCATCTATGGCACGGGGCTGGAAACAGGCTGCCTGCGCGTTGGCGATCCCGTCTATCTGGTCTGAACGCGGCCAAGCGGCGGTTCGGACGTTCAGCGGATCATGGGTGCAGGGTGGGCGCAGCGGCCAGCCGACGCAGGCCTCGTACATCGAGCAGGCGCAGCTTGCGTTCGTGCATCTCGATCAGCCCGCGACGCTGTAGTTCGGTGAGTAGCCGTGACAGGGTTTCGGGCTTGATGGCGAGGCGTGCGGCCACCACGGCCTTGCTGGCGGGAAGCTGCAGGTCGTCGCTGGGACCGGCAAGTGCCAGCAGGTAGGCGATCAGACGGTGATGCGCGCTTTCCAGGGTCTGCGCCTCGATTTCCGTGAGCAGACTCTGGATGCGTCCGGTCTGCTGGGCGAGCAGAGCGAGGCAGGTAGGCGGCGAGTCCTGCAGCAGGGCGCGGAATGTTGCGGTGTCGATCGCGAGCACTTCGCTGGCTTCCAGCGCCTGTGCCGTGACCGGGTAGACTGGCGGGTCCATGAATGCGACGCCTTCGGCGAAGGTGGTCCCAGGCTGGACGATGTTCATGACCTTTTCCTCACCATGCCGGGACAGCATGAAGAGCTTGATCGCGCCCGTGCGTAGCCAGAAAAACGCCTCGGCCGGGGAGCCGGCAGCGAACAGCGTCTCACCACGCTCGAGTTTGCGGTGCTTGACGTGCCTGGACAGGGTCTGACGCTGCCCGTCGTCTAGCGCCGCCAGCAGTGCGATATTGTTCAGGTCCTCGGTCATGTCTCGCCGGTAGCCGGTATTCAGGTGAAACCCACGGCAGTTTAGTGTATTGCGCCTGATGCGGACTCGTGTCACCCGGCCCTTGATCTGAATCAATGCTCCACATGGGGTGACGGTGCGACCATGCAACGCAATTCCGGGACGACTGGAGGCGATTCGCTTGAGCGACGAGGCATTGGATGGACAGCGGGCGACACGCACGCTTCGCCCCGAGGCGGAATACATCGGCCTCGCCGCGATCCGCGACGTGATTTCTGCATTTTATACACAGGCCCGGCGCGACCCGGTGCTGGGGCCGCGCTTCGCTACGGTGCGCGACTGGGCCAACCATGAGGCGCGATTGACGCACTTCTGGTGGGTAGCCCTCGGCGGACGCGCCTATGCCGCTTACCGCTATCGGGTAGTCGAAAGGCATCGTACGGCCGGCGTCACCGAAGATGACCTGCAGCGCTGGTTTACGTTGTTCGGCACCTGCGTGCGGCAGCGCTTGCCGGGGCCGTATGCTGAACTCTGGTTGCGCCGTGCCCGTGCGATGGGGCGGGTACTGACCCAGGTTGCGGGGAAGCTGACATGATGCTGTTTGCCGACACCGCGGCCGGGTTCGACGATCCACTCGGCCTGCTTGCCGCTTGCCATCGCAGGATGGAAAGTTTCTGCACCACCCTGGAAAAGCTGGAGGCTCATGTCGACGCCTTCGGTGCCGACGACGAGGCACGCACCGCAGCTCGTCGAGTGCTGGAATATTTCGACCGCGCCGCGCCCCAACATCATGCCGACGAGGAGATCGATCTCCTGCCTTTGCTGGAATATCGCGCGGATACGGGGGAGACGCGGGCTGCGGTGGCTGCCTGGGCCGCGCGCACGGCGGACGAGCACGGAGGTCAGATCGTGGCCTGGCACAGGTTGCGCGAGGCGCTTGTCGCGCTAACTGAAAAACGTGCCGCGGACCCGCTGGCGCCATCCGTCTTTGTGTCAGCGGTGCGTTCGCACTACCGTTTCGAGGATACCGAGGTCTTTCCTCTCGCAAACGCTTTGCTGACCCCGTCCGACCTTGTCCGTCTCGGTCACTGCATGGCGGAACGCCGGGGCAGGGCGCTGACGGAACAGGACCGCTGGAGGGCATGAATACGCCATGCGCAGACCGCGATATAGCGGCTGAATCCAGGCTAAATCCCGCTATGCGAAAAACGAATCATTTCTCGTCAGGTTCAAGTTGCGCATTTCGTCGAAGGTGACCGCCGATTTCGGTGAACGTGACCGCTGCTCTCATTGGTTGCGCACTGGAGTGGTTTTTCTATCCTGAGCGGTCACGATCCGTCAACCGGAGCCTGGATCTTGCGCATGGACTCGCCGGTCAGGTTGAGTCGG
This sequence comes from Acidihalobacter aeolianus, assembly GCF_001753165.1. GTDB lineage: Bacteria > Pseudomonadota > Gammaproteobacteria > DSM-5130 > Acidihalobacteraceae > Acidihalobacter > Acidihalobacter aeolianus. The sequence goes on along the minus strand of NZ_CP017448.1, from coordinate 2,262,589 downwards.
TGTGAGCCGTGCAGGAGGCGGTCGAGGATAGCGTCGGCCAGGGTGGCTTCACCGAGGTAGTCGTGCCAGTGTTCGATAGGCAACTGGCTGGCGATCAGGGTGGAGCGTCGGCCGTGGCGATCCTCGATGACTTCCATCAGGTCGTTGCGCTGTGCGGTGTTGAGCTTTTGGATGCCCCAGTCGTCGAGGATCAGCAGGTCGGTTTTGAGGAGCTGGCCCATGAGCCGGACGTAGGAGCCGTCGCCGTGGGCGATGCGCAGCTGCTCGAACAGCGCCGGCAGGCGCAGGTAGCGCACCGACAGGCCGCGCCGGCAGGCCTGATTGCCCAGTGCGCAGGCGAGCCAGGTCTTGCCGCAGCCGGTCGGTCCGGTGAGGCACAGGTTCAGTGCCTGGTGTATCCAGTCGAGGCTGGCCAGTTGGGCCATGCGGGGCTTTTCCAGGCCCCGGCGGTGGTGGTAGTCGATGTCCTCGACGCAGGCCGGCACGCGCAGGCGGGCGGCCTTGAGCAGGCGGGTGAGGCGTCGGTTCTCGCGGTGCAGCACCTCGTGCTCGATGAGCAGGGCGAGGCGCTCGTCGAAGGACAGCGCATGGGTCTGGGGTTGGCCCTGTTGTTGCTCGAGGGCGGCGAGCATGCCGGTGAGGTTGAGGGTGCGCAGCTGTTGGCGGGTCTGTTGATTGAGCATGGCGTGGAGCTCCTCAGTGATAGTAGTTGGCGCCGCGGACATTGGCGTGCAGGGGCAGTGCCTCCTGGGCCGGGCTCTGATCGAGGGGCTGTTGGTCAAGGCCGCGGGCGAGGATCGACTTGACGCTCTGGTAACGGGCCGAGTCGATGGCCAAGGCTCGAGCGCAGGCCGCCTCCAGGCGCGCCGGGCGGTAACGCCGAGCGAGGCTGAGCAGCCCCAGGCAGGCGCGGTAGCCGTGCTCCGGATGAGGCCGGTCGGTCAGCTGGCGGCGTACCACCTCGGCCGTGCTGGGGCCGATCTGGCTCGCCCAGCGCAGGAAGCGCTTGGGTGACCAGTCACGGTGCACCTGATGGGTCTTGGGCATGTGCTCGGTGACGGTGACGTAGCGGCCCGGGCCGTGGTGGCGCGGATGCAGGGCCACGCGCTGACCCCGGTGCAGCACCTCGATCGTGGTGGCGGTGATGCGCAGGTCCAGCACCTGGCCGACCAGGGCATGCGGGACGCTGTAGCAGCGCTTGTCGACCTCGACGTGGTAGTCGATGCCGGGCCGGGCGCGTCGCCACTCGGCGTAGACGTAAGCCTCGCCCGGCAGCGGGCGCAGCGCGGGCCGATCGAGGCTCTCGAACAGGTCGCGACGGCTCTCGGTGCGACCCTGGAAGAGCCGCTCGTTCAGTTCAGGCAACAGCGCGGCGATGGCCCGGTTCAACTCGGCCAGCGAGAAGAAGCGGTGGTGGCGCAGCCGCGCCAGGATCCAGCGCTCGACCACCTGCACCGCCACTTCGACCTTGGCCTTGTCCTTGGGCTTGTAGGGCCGCGCCGGCAGCACGGCGGTGCCGTAGTGCGCCGCCATCTCGGCATAGGTGGCGTTGAGCTGCGGCGCGTAGCGCTCGGCGCGCTGAACCGCCGCCTTGAGGTTGTCCGGCACCAGCAGCGCCGGCACCCCGCCGAAGAAGCCCAGCATGCGCTGGTGGGAGGCGATCCAGTCGGGCAGCGACTGGGTCCAGGTAGCCTCGACATAGGTGTAGCTGGAGGCCCCGAGCACGCCGACAAAGATCTGTGCGGTACGCACCTCGCCGGTGTGACGGTCGACGATGTCGACCGTGGGCCCGCAGTAATCGATGAAGACCTTTTCCCCGGCCTGATGGTGCTGGCGCAGGCTGCGCTTCTGCCGCTCTCGCCACTGCCGGTAATGGTGACAGAACTGGGTATACGCGTACGCGCGCTCGCCGTGCGCGGCGCAGTACTCGGCCCAGAGCAGTTGCAGGGTCACGCCCTTGCGCTTGAGTTCCTGATGGATCTGGAAGCCGTCGGGGACGACGAACCGGCTCGAGGGCGCCTTGGCGGGAAACAGACGTGCCTCCAGGGCGGCCTCGTCCATGTCCGCAGGCAACGGCCAGGTGATGCCTTGAGCCCTGGCCAGGTTGACGTACTTGTTGACCGCGCCCTTGGACAGGCCGCAGGCGCGGCTGATCTGCGCGTGGCTGAGTTGGGCTGCGTATTTGAGGCGCAGCACCTCGATGACATGCTTCATTGGAATCCTCGCTGCCGGCACCGCTGTCTCCTTGAGTGAGCAAAGGAGCGCGGTTGTGCCGGAATAAGTGAAAGAATTCCAGTGGCTTGGATGAGATGACGGAGGAACGTGACCGCCGATTTCGGAAAAAGAGCCGAAATCGGTCACGATCAAACGAAATGGCCGGTCACGTTGATCCGAAACGGGCGGTCACGTTCGAGCGAAATGACCGGTCACGTTGCGCCGAAATACGCATCAAGTGCGATAAAAGCTGTTGCGCTTATTTATATGAAATTAGAGGGATAAAAAGTCATCAGTAAATCGGCTTCTGGAAAAATAGAACATTTGTATAGACTTAAATGCTTATCTAGATTGATGTGAGTCAATTAGGCGGTTCCGGTTTGGTGCCTATAGTGCAACACGACTGTGCTTGCGAAGGGTGGCCAAAATGAACGGAACATGTACCGCTGCTGATGCCGTTTACGCCTACAACCTGAATGGCAACTGCTATCTGAACTTAACCAACCGGTGCTCGCTGCGTTGCCGTTTCTGTCCGAAATTCAACGGACAATGGGATGTCAGAGGGTATGGCCTCCGCCTGCACGGGGAGCCGGACGTGGATACATTGATGAGCGAAGTGGAAAACCAACCCGAAGCCTGCGACGAGGTGGTGTTCTGCGGACTCGGCGAGCCGACGCTGCGCTTAGGCACGGTACTCGAAACCGGCCGTAGACTGCGCGAGCGAGGTTATCGGGTACGACTCAACACGGATGGTCTGAGCAACTACGTTTACGGTCGCGACCTGCTGCCTAGACTGGCGGAATCGGTGGATGCGATTTCGGTTTCGCTCAATGCGCAGACCGCCGCAGTGTATGCGGTGAACTGTCGACCTAAGACGCCGGATGCCTATGCCGCCGTGCTGGATTTTCTGTATCGGGCTCCCGACGTGGTGCCTGACGTGACCGCAACCGCGGTGGCGGGCTTGCCCGGCGTGGACATGGATGCCTGTGCGGAAATCGCGGACAAGATCGGCGTCGGCTTCCGCAGGCGGGAGCTGGGGCACGTCGGGTGATCCGCTCGGAGCGAATTTCCGGATCCGATATCCATGGGTGTTGACCGCCTGCCCGAACTCGTCTGTCCCGCAGGCGGCCTGCCCGCGCTGCGGGCGGCGGTCGACGGTGGTGCGGATGCGGTCTATCTGGGATTTCAGAACGCCACCAACGCGCGTAATTTCCCCGGCCTGAACTTCTCCGATGCCGAGATCGCCCGCGGCATCGATTACGCCCATCGTCACAATTCCAAGGTTCTGCTGGCGCTCAATACCTATCCGCAGGCGGAAACCTGGAAGCAGTGGACGGCGGCCGTCGATGCGGCCGCTGGGCTGGGCGTGGATGCTGTGATCATGGCCGATCCGGGTCTGCTCGGCTATGCCGCCGATCGGCACCCAGCGTTGCGTCTGCATCTGTCGGTGCAGGGATCGGCCACCAATCCACGGGCGCTGGCGTTCTATCGCGAGCGTTTCGGCGTGCAGCGGGCCGTGCTGCCGCGGGTGCTGTCGCTGCAGCAGGTGCGCACCATCGTCGAACAAAGTCCGATGGAAATCGAGGTGTTCGGCTTCGGCAGCCTTTGCGTGATGGTGGAGGGGCGCTGCGCGCTGTCGTCCTATGTCACCGGGGATTCGCCGAACACGCGCGGCGTGTGTTCGCCCGCCCATGCGGTTCGTTGGGAGGAAACCGGGGCCTGGCGACAGGTCCGCCTGAACGGCGTGCTCATCGACCGCTACGCCCCCGACGAACCGGCGGGCTACCCCACGCTGTGCAAGGGGCGTTACCGGGTTTCCGGCGCCCCGGATTACGCGATCGAGGAACCGACCAGCCTCAATGTGCTGGATATCCTGCCGCAGCTGGTACAGGCCGGCGTGGCAGCGATCAAGGTCGAGGGCCGCCAGCGCAGCCCGGCCTATGTCGGCGAGGTCACCCGGGTGCTTAGGCAGGCGTTGGACCGTTGTGTCCGCGATCCGGGCGGTGTCGTCGATCCCGCCTGGCGCCGCTCGCTGGACAAGCTTTCGGAAGGACAGAGCCACACCTTGGGTGCCCTCGACCGTCCCTGGCAGTAAACGGGAGGAACGTGAGATGAAACTGGCATTGGGCCCGCTTGGGTATTACTGGCCAAAGGAGCGCATGCAGGCGTTCTACCGCGAAGTTGAGTCCTGGCCGCTCGATATCGTCTATCTGGGCGAGGTGGTTTGCGCGAAACGGCGCAGTTTCGGACTGCGCGATTGGCTGGAAGCGGCGGACCGGCTCGCCGCGGCAGGCAAAGAGGTCGTGCTGTCCACACTGGCGCTGGTCGAGGCGGCATCGGAACTGGCCATGCTCGAGCGCATCTGTCGCAACGGCCGTTACCGGATCGAGGCCAACGACATGGCAGCGGTGCAGGCGCTGTCCGGCGAAACGCCTTTCGTCGTCGGTCCGCATGTGAACTGCTACAACCCCATGGCCCTGGATCTGCTCGTTGAGCTGGGTGCGTTCCGCTGGGTCTCGCCAGTGGAGATGTCGGCGGAATCGCTGCAGGCGATGCGGGATGAGCACCCGGAGGGCGTGGAGATCGAGGTGTTGGCCTACGGCCGGTTGCCGCTTGCCTTTTCCGCGCGCTGTTTCACTGCGCGCGACGCGGGTCTTGCCAAGGATCGTTGCGGGTTCCGTTGCGGGGATTTTCCGGAGGGCCTGCCGTTGTCGACCCAGGAGGGGTCGGCATTGTTCACGGTCAACGGCGTGCAGCTACAGTCCGCTCTGCCGTGCAATCTGCTGGCCGATTTCCCCTCCCTGCAGGCGCGGGGCGTGGATGTCTTGAGGGTGATGCCTCAACAGCAGGGCACGGCGGACATCGTTTCGGCCTTCCGGGGCGTGATCGACGGACAGAGCAAGGTGCCCGAGGCCTGCGATGCCCTGCGGCCATTGAGTCCGGAAGGCTATTGCAACGGCTACTGGCATGGCGAGCCCGGCATGCTCTGGGCGCCGACTCCGCGGGCCTGATGCGAGATCAGGGAAAGGAAAACTGCTCTGTCGTGAATATGCGGCGCTAGATAGACTCGGAGCGGTCTCGCGGGGCGATTGCACGGACCACGAGCCGATGCACCCGCTGGGCCGCCGGGCTGCGCACGGCCTTCCCGGCAAGGCGTTTGGCCGGCGCGGGTCCCGGCAGTTCGGCCAGACGCGCCTCGAGATCGAAATCCAGACTGTCGAGCAGGTTCTTCACCGCGAGCCCTGTTTCCGTGGCTCCCTCAATGATCAGCCTGCGGTGGAAGAACAGGGTGTCCGGGTCCTCCAGGCGCAGCGCCAGCCGCAGAAAATCCTCCAGCGAGCCACGAATGCGCACGTCGCAGTCTTCGATTTCGCTACGTACGTAGTACAAGCGGTCTCGATAAATCCGAAAACACCAATGGTTCCCTGTGTCCTCGATCTGAATGCCGATATGCCGCCCTTCGAGGTCGGCTGCCCTCGCGGCCAGTGCCTGCCTGTCCACTGCGAGATTGAAACCGCGCGCCAAGGCTATGCCATGGAGGGCGTTGGGCGTGACCCTGAGCAGCAGGGCGAGCGGATGCGAGGAAGCTGCACCGACGGTCGCTGCGGGCGGGGAGGCATGATGGGGCATAAGGGCCTTTCCTGAGAGTCTCTACCGGCGTCAGCTTGCACCTCGTTTAGCATATGACGCTTGACCGAGATCAAGCGCGTGTCCGGTCAAGCCACAAGGTCGATGAACCCCATCAACGAATAGCGTGTCGCAACTTATGAGGCAGAGTTGCAAGACATGCGGATGACGCAGGTTTGCGATCCAGCAGCGTATGCATGCCGGTGTAACGGTTTTGACCGACCGTATGTGCCGGTGCCGTCAGGGCTCCGCTTCTACCAGGGACATACCCGTCATCGAGAGGAGGCCTTGCCATGAATACAGTCACCCACGAAACGCCATCGAATCAGAGTGTGGGTATTCGATTCGACGGCACAGGGTCAGCACCGACGATCCTGATCATCGTCGCGGTCATCGCTACCGTCGGCTACCTGAACAACGTCATCGACGTCGATGCGATCAAGCATTTGGCGGAGCTGCGCGGCATCGGTGCAACGATGCCGCTGTTGGGAGCGATCTTGGGCTTCGTCTAAGCCTCGTGCGGGCTCTGGATTCAGGGCCCGCCTGTTCTGAACTCGAACGATTCGAACCAGGGGCCGACAGTTGCCGCCGCCTGATGCCAACCAGGGTCTGGCGGTGCCTCGATGAGCGGTCTGCCCGCAATGTCGGTCGAGCGCCTAGCCTGCCAGGCGTAGTGACGCACCCCGAGACCGGCCAGCAACCCGGCGAAGCGGGTCAGTTTCTCGGGCGTCGCGTCCGCATAGAGCGTAGTGCGGACCTCGTATCCAAGCCCGCTACCGAGCACGATCTCCAGGCTGCGGCGAAAGCGTTCACCCGCGCCGCGGGCGTGGACGATCGTAGCGTAATCCTCCAGCGGACCCTTGGCGTCCAGCGCGATCCAGTCGAGCGTGTCCAGTGCCGCTTCCAGGCGGGTGGGGTAGGCCCCGGCGGTGTGCAGCCCAGTGGCATAACCCATGGACTTGACCACGGCGAGCGCAGGGCGCAGGCCGGACTGCGCGCAGGGCTCTCCGCCGCTGAACACCACGCCGTCGAGCAGTCCACGGCGCTGCGTCAGCATGGCCTCGACCCGTTCCCAGGCAGGACCCGCCGTACGCCCTTTGCCCGGCTGCAGAGGTTGGTTGTGACAGTAGTCGCAGCGCCAGGGGCAGCCCTGGCAGAACACGATCGCCGCCAGACGATCAGGGAAGTCGAGGGTGGTGAACGGTGTGAAACCGCCTATGCGCAGGTCGTGCACGGTGCGGCTTCCGCCTCGACCGGCTCGCGGAAGTGCCGGCGCTGGGCATGCTCCGACTGTTTGCCGGGATTGAACTCGGCGACGGGACGATGATAGCCCATCACGCGGGTCCACACCTCGCAGCGCTGGCGTTCCTCGTCCGGCAACTGGGTTTCAGGGACGTATTGAAGCGTTTCGTTCATGGGATGTCTCCTCTTCTCGGATATTGGATGGGATGGGGTATCAGTGCACGGCCGTCCGTTTGCGTGCCAGCAGTTCCTCGTCGCAGTGCGGGCAGAATTCGTGCTCCCCGGCGAGATAGCCGTGTTTCGGGCAGATGGAAAAGGTTGGGGTGACCGTGAGATAGGGCACCCGGAAGCGCTCCAGCGAGCGTTTTACCAGCAGCTTGCAGGCCTCCGCGTCGGAGATGCGTTCGTTCATGTAGAGATGGAGCACGGTGCCGCCGGTATAGCGCTGCTGCAGTGCCTCCTGGCGTTCCAGCGCGTCGAAGGGGTCGTCGGTGAAGCCGACCGGGAGTTGGCTCGAATTTGTGTAGTAGGGCTTATCCTGAGTGCCGGCCTGCAGGATGCCCGGCAGGCGCTTGCGGTCCTCCTTGGCGAAGCGGTAGGTGGTGCCCTCGGCCGGCGTGGCCTCCAGGTTGTAGAGGTGCCCGGTCTCCTCCTGGAAATCGACGATGCGCGCCCGCACGCGGTCGAGAATGCGGCAGGCGAAGGCGTGGCCCCAGTCGGTGACTATGTCGTGCGCATCGTCGGTGAAGTTGCGGATCAGTTCGTTGATGCCGTTGACCCCGAGCGTCGAGAAATGGTTGCGCAGGGTGCCGAGATAGCGCTTGGTGTACGGGAACAGGCCTTCGTCGATGAAACGCTGGATGACCTTGCGCTTGATCTCCAGGCTGGATTTGGCGAGTTCGAGCAACGCGTCCAGGCGTGCGAACAGGGCCTCCTCGTCGCCACGATGCAGATAGCCCAGCCGGGCGCAATTGATGGTGACCACGCCGATCGACCCGGTCTGCTCGGCGGAGCCGAACAGGCCGTTGCCGCGCTTGAGCAGCTCGCGCAAATCGAGCTGCAGCCGGCAGCACATCGAGCGGACCATGTGCGGTTCGAGATCGGAATTGAGGAAGTTCTGGAAATACGGCAGGCCGTATTTCGCGGTCATCTCGAACAGGCGCGTGGCGTTGTCTGATTCCCAGGGAAATTCCGGCGTGATGTTGTAGGTCGGGATCGGAAAAGTGAACACACGGCCCTTGGCGTCGCCGCGCGTCATGACCTCGATGTAGGCGCGATTGATCAGCTCCATTTCGGGGCCCAGCTCGCCGTAGGTGAAGGGCATTTCCTCGCCGCCGATCATCGGATGCTGCCCTGCCAGATCCGTCGGGCAGACCCAGTCGAAGGTGAGATTGGTGAACGGCGTCTGCGTGCCCCAGCGCGAAGGGACGTTGAGGTTGAAGATGAGTTCCTGGAGGTGCTGCAGGATGGTGTCGTAGTCGAGCCGGTCCTTGCGCACGAAGGGCGCGAGGTAGGTGTCGAAGGAGCTGAAGGCCTGTGCGCCGGCCCATTCGTTCTGCAGAGTGCCGAGGAAGTTGACCATCTGCCCGACCGCGCTCGACAGATGTTTGGGCGGGCCGGCCTCGATCTTCCCCGGAACGCCGTTGAGACCCTCGGTCAGCAGGGTTCGCAGCGACCAGCCGGCGCAGTAGCCTGAGAGCATGTCGAGGTCGTGGATGTGCAGGTCGGCGTTGCGGTGGGCCTCGCCTACCTCGGGCGGATACACATGGCTGAGCCAGAAATTGGCGACTACCTTGCCGGACACGTTGAGGATGAGTCCGCCCAGTGAATAGCCCTGGTTGGCATTGGCGTGAACGCGCCAGTCGGCGCGGCTCAGGTACTCCTTGACCGAGGATTCCACGTCGACCAGGGTGCGTCCGTCCTGGCGCAGGCGCTGATGACGGTCGCGGTAGACCGCGTAGGCGCGTGCGACGGCGTAGCGGCCGGCGCGCATCAGTGCGAGCTCGATCTGATCCTGCACGTATTCGATATCGACGCAGCCGCTCTCGCCGAGGCGTCTTTCCAGGGCGTGCTCGACCGTGGCGGTCAGCTCGCGGGCCGTTTCCACGTTCCCCGCGGCGTTCGGTTCGGCCGCGAACAGGGCCTTGGCGATGGCTGCCTGGATGCGGGCAGGATCGAAGGGGGCATGCTGGCCATCGCGCAGGACGACTGTCCGGGGCCGTGCGGTTGGCGGGATGTTGAGGGGGGCGTGGGGGCGCGCGGCATGGCTGCTGACGGGCGTGACTTCGGATTCCATGGCGCCTCCTGAGCGGTGCTCGTCGGAAGTGGACGCCTGCGCGATCTGCGCTGGGAAGTCGCCTCGTCATCGTTCGTGTCTGCACGAGCCGGCTTCTTCGCGCGGCCGTGACGGTCGCGAAGGCCAGAGTTTCTCGCGAGACGGGTCAGCATCTAACGCGTCGCGCCGTGGCGGGCGCGCGGGTGTGGCCTGCTCGGGTCTGCCTTCCAGCGGCGCCTACCTGATTCCAAGGCCATAACGCCATATATGGTGTTTTTGGTGCAGACTAACCGCAAGATATGCCTATGATGGGGTGGTGTCAACCTGTGAGGACGGTTTGCCCTCAGGCGCGCAAGTGGCCTCTGTTGTCCTGTAGAAGTCGTTCGAACTTGGCCGGAGGCAGCGGTCTGGAAAACAGGTAGCCCTGTCCGTAGTCGCACGAAATGCGCTTGAGCAACTCGCGTTGCTGCTCGGTTTCCACTCCCTCCGCAATCACCTTGAGGCCGAGCTTGTGCGCCATGCTGACGATGGCCTCGCAGAGTGCCAGGTCGTTGGGCTCGGTTTCGAGATTGCTGATGAAAGACTGGTCGATCTTGAGATAGTCGATATCGAAACGTTTGAGATAGGACAGGGCGGAATAGCCGGTACCGAAGTCGTCTATCGCCACCTGGATGCCGGCATCGCGGAAGGCGAGTAGTTTATCGGTGACGCTGGGATGTGCATTCAGCAGCAGCCCTTCTGTGATCTCGATGCTCAGGCGTTGCTCGGCCACGCCGAGACTGCGCAGGTGAGCGAGCCAATCCTCGATCACCAGGACGTCACTCTGGAATTGAGCTGGAGACATATTTACCGAAATCTGCAGCTCGGTCCCGGCAAGTTCCGTCCAGCGTTGCAGACAGCCGGCTGCTTCACGGAAGACCCAATCGCCAATCCCGACAATCAAGCCGGTTTCCTCGGCCAACGGGATGAATTCGGCCGGGCTGATCGTGCCGTGCTCGGGATGATTCCAGCGCAGCAGGGCTTCTGCCTTGACCGTTCGGCGACTGGCGAGATCGATGATCGGTTGGAAATGGATTTCGAACTGTCTGTCTGCCAGTGCGCCAAGCAGATCGTTGATCAGGCGCAGGCGGTATTGTGCGGATTCCTGCAGCGCTTGGGTGAAGTAGCTCAGTCGGTTGCGCCCGGCGTTCTTGGCTGCGTACATGGCCTGGTCGGCGTTGCGCAACAGCTGTTCCACATCGGTCGAATCGTCGGGGTACAGGGTGATGCCGACGCTTGCCGTGACATAGGCTGAGTCGCGTCCGAAAACGAAGGGTTCCGACAGGGCGGCAATGATGTGCTGGGCGATGTTTTCGGCATCGCTGGTGTCAGCTAGCAGAGTCAGAATGAGGGTGAATTCATCGCCGCCCAGCCGCGCGACCGTGTCCGATTCGCGGATGCAGGCATGGATTCTTTCCGCCGCCTCGATCAGCAGCATGTCGCCGATGGGGTGACCCAGCGTGTCGTTGACCTCCTTGAAGTGGTCGAGGTCGATGAACAGCAGGGCAAGCCGCGAGCCTTCGCGGTGCGCCTTGCGCACCTCCTGCTCCAGCCGGTCGTGGAACATGTAGCGATTGGGTAGTTCAGTGAGAAAGTCGAAATTCGCCTGACGCCAGATCAGTTCGTCGGAGCGGACCTTGTCGGTGATGTCCGAACTCAGCGCGACATAGCGCTGAATCTCGCCTTGCTCGCCGCGGATGGTGTTGATGGTCAGCCAGGCCGGGAATATCTCTCCGTTCTTGCGGCGGTTCCAGATTTCGCCCTGCCACAATCCCTGTGTTTCGATCGCCTGCCACATCAATCGGTAGAACTCGGCGTCATGGCGGCCCGAGCGCAGGATCTTGGGGTTTTCCCCGAGAACCTCGCCGAGTTCGTAACCGGTGATTTTGGTGAAGGCGGGGTTGATCGCGATGATCCGGTTGTCGGGGTCGCTGACCACCATGGCCTCGCTGCTGCTGCGGTAGATGAGGGAGGCCAGGTGCCGTTCTTCTTCCGCTCGTCGCCGGTCCAGGGCGATGCCGATCAGGTTGGCGGCACTTTCGATGACGGCGATCTCATGCGGGCCCGGCGCCCGGGGCTGGCGGTGATAGATCGCGAAGGTACCGAGTATTTTGCCGTTTGCACTGCGGATGGGTTCTGACCACGAGGCGGCCAGTCCCGCGCGCGCGGCGATGCTGCGGTAGGGTTCGGGCCAGTACGGATGGTTGGCGATATCGTTTACCAGCACGCGCTGGCCGGTATAGGCCGCGGTACCGCAGGAGCCGCGTTCGGGGCCGATGGTCAGACCGTCGACCGCTTCGTTGTAAAAATCGGGCAGGCTGGGGGCTGCACCGGCATGGAGGGTCTGGCCTTCCTCGTCGAGCAGCAGGATCGAACAAAGCATCCCCGGGTTGTCAGATTCGACGTCGTGAATCAGCGCCAGCATCAACTTGCCGAGGGGAGCGCCCTTGGCCACTCGTTCAAGCGCCTGTTCGCGCATGTGGTCACGCGCCTCGGCCTGCTTGCGCGGTGTGATGTCCTCGACCAGCGAGACGATATAGGCAAGGTTCCCATCGTCGTTACGCACCGCGCGCGCCGCCAGGTGTGCGTACAAGTGGCTGCCGTCCTTGCGGATGAAGCGTTTGTCCAGGGTGTATTCGTCGATCTCCGCGGCGACCAGGCGCTTGAACAGTGCTTCGTTGGTGGGTAGATCGTCCGGGTGGGTCAGCGAGGCCCAGGTCCGATGGGTGAGTTCATCGCGGGTGTAGCCGAGCATACGGCACAGGGCATCGTTGGCCTCCATCCAGCCGCGGTTCGGGAGCGTGGCAGCCATCCCGACCATGGAGCGTTCGAAGTAGGCGCGGAAATGTTTTTCGCTGGTCGCCAGCGCATCGATGGCGGTCTGGCGTTCCTTTTCGCGATCGAAGTTGTCCAGAGCGAAACTGATGTCGCGGGCCATTTCGTCGAGCAGGGCGACGGTTTCGGCGTCGAAAAAGTCGCCGATGGTGTGATAGACGACCAGCTCCGCGTACGGCTGGCCACCGCGCTGGATGGGGAACGAACCGCTGCTGTTCCAGCCAAAGTGCCGCGCGTTCTCGTGCCAGGGCGCGGTCATCGGATCTTGCGCGAAGTGGTTGATGATGATTGGGCGGTTTTCGCGGTAGGCGGTGGCCGATGGCCCGCGTCCCTCGGGGAGGGATTCGTTGGTTGAAATGAAGATGTTTTGGACGTACTCGACGCCGACGCCGTAGGCCTGAACCGGCAGCAGGCGGTCGGCTTTGATATCCGCAACGCCGATCCAGGCCATGCGTGCCCCGCCGAATTCCACCGCCACGCGGCAAACCAGTGGGAAGAGCTCGGACTCCTCGCTCATCCGCACGATGGCCTGATTGACCTCGCTGAGCGCTTTATAGATCTGGGTTAGGCGCAGGACGCGTGCAGGCGATGGTGGTTCGCCCGAGGTCGGGGGTGTCAAGTCGCTCACGCCGAATACTCCCGGATGTTATTGCCGTTTTGCATGTCGGCCAATGCTCTACACGGCATTCTTTATGAATCATATCGAAAATATGGCGTATCAGTTTGGTCTATTTATGCAGAAGTGCAAGTAGAACACTCGGATGGCGATTGCATAAGTGATGTCAGTTCTGATTTAGCTGCCGCCGTTCTCGCGGCCTGCTATCCAGGCGTCGCTGCGGCGCTTGATATGGCTGCGACATGATCTGGCTGTACGTAGGGCAGACATGGCCTCACGACCGCCTTCGCCAGCCGGTGCATCGAGGCCTGATGCCAGCTCCGCCAGCAACAGCTCAAGATGGACGGGTTCGCAGGCGACGGGATGCTTACTTACCCGAGGCCTGAGGGTCGGCGGTTTCCTGGGGTCATCCCAGGAGTTTTCGATGACGAGGCAATGTGTCGCCTCTTGGCGTCAGCAAAACTGAGGACGCGGATTGCTTAGTTGTGACGAGTGCGGCGAGAGCAAAACACCTCACGTGCAGCATGAATGAGTTCCATCGTCCGACCATAACGCACCCGGTATAGGTGGCAGTTGCCGCGGCGGCGGCGCGATACAAGGCCGCTGCTAAGCAATACACCCAGATGTAGGGAAACATTGGATGGGGTGGTACCCACGAGACTCAGCAATTCCCGTATTCCGAACTCATCGTCTCCTATGGCGCACAGAAGTTTGAGCCTCATGGGATGGGCCATGGCCTTCAACCAACCAGCGGCCTGTTCCAAATCATCGTTTCGATGTGCCAGCTCTCGGGCCATCTGTGTGGCATGTGCGCTGACTTGAATCGCTGGATGTCTCATAGGCTTGTTACCTCATGCGTGTCTCGGCTAGCGAGCCATCTGCTTTATGCATGCATCAGTGATTTTGTAACTACTCAGTGAAAATAATTACAAAAAGTACTTGACAGGGTTTTTGGTAGTTTTTTTGAAAATATGGCGGCGCTGTAACGAGTGCGATTATTGGTCTCCGAAAGCGACAGAGGCGTAGTCTTCCTTGCGACATCACGCGAGGCACTGCCCCACCGTCAGTCAATTATTTTACGCCGCCAGATCGCCTTACAAACGAGAAAATTGGCACTTCAAAACCCGTGAGATAATAGCTTCATTACTTCTTTGGAGCAGTCTTGCGTGCGGATCGACGGCGTCGATATCGAGATCACCCTGGCACAGGTCAGGGCGCAACTGGAGCAGGAGAAAGACCTATCTCCGGCACTCCGCGCCAGTATCGAGATGATGCTCATGTTGTTCGTCGTGTTACTCAACCGTCTCGGGCTCAATAGCCGCAACAGCAGTCAGCCGCCGGCATCGGATCCCAATCGGCCACGCAGCCAGCGTGTGCGCTCAAGCCGACCTTCCGGTGGCCAGCCGGGGCACGTGGGCAAGACCTTGCGCCCGGTCGAGCATCCCGATGAGATCGAGGTCCTCAAGATCGATCGTCGTCGCTTGCCGAAAGGCTGCTATACCGAGGCGGGTTTCGAGACTCGCCAGGTTTTTGATATCGACATCAGCCGGATCGTGACCGAGTATCGGGCGCAGATCCTGGAGAATGAATCAGGCCAACGTTTTGTGGCTTCATTCCCGGAAGGGGTGGATAAGAAGGTGCAGTATGGTTCCGGCCTCAAGGCCCATGCCGTCTATCTGTCCCAATATCAGCTCTTGCCCTACAAGCGGATCCAGGATTACTTTGCCGATCAGTTGGGCATCCCTTTGAGCGATGGTTCACTGGTGAACTTCAATCGCGAGGCATTTACCCGCCTGGCGGCCTTTGAGGCGATCAGCAAAACGGCATTGGCCAAAGCCGTGTCCGCTCATGCCGACGAGACCGGGGTCAACATTGATGGCAAACGCCATTGGCTGCATGCTCTGTCCAATGCTGATTGGACGCATTATCAGGTCCACAGTAAGCGAGGCCAGGAGGCGATGGACGCGATCGGGATCCTGCCACGGTTCCGCGGTGTGCTGTGTCATGACCATTGGAAACCCTATTACCGTTATCGGGACTGCACCCATGCCCTGTGCAATGCCCACCACCTGCGCGAACTGGAACGAGCATTCGAGCAGGACGGACAACAATGGGCGGAAGCGATGGGCAAGCTGCTCAGAGAGATTCATCAGGCCGTCGAGAACGCTGGCGGCATCCTGCCGCTGACCGAGGCCAATGCTTACCGGCAGCGCTACCGAGATGTGCTCGAGGCGGGGCAACTGGAATGCCCTGAGCCGGAAAAACCACCCGACAACAAGCCTCGGGGGCGGATCAAGCGGAGCAAGGCCCGCAATCTGCTGGAGCGTCTGATGGCCTATGAAGACGATGTGCTGCGTTTCATGGTGGACGTCAATGTGCCGTTCACGAACAATCAGGCGGAGAACGATATCCGTATGACCAAAGTGCAGCAGAAGATCTCCGGCTGCTTCCGCAGCCTGGAGGGTGCCGCGATGTTTTGCCGCATACGGGGATATCTATCGACCTGCCGAAAGCAGGGGGTCACGGCTTCGGAGGCGTTGCGCCTAGTATTCGATCGCAAGCTACCGGCTTTTGCTCTGGCGATCTCTGAGAATTAGCTGAGTAGTTACGTGATTTTTAGAACTATCCCATGCAGCCTGTGCTCATGCAATAGCGATATGTTTGCAAGGAACACAGCCAGCGTATCTAAAGAACAGAGTCGGGAAAGTAGGCTTACGGCTGAATATCCCGCCGCCTTGATTTATATCAACACAACTAGCATGGGTATTCCTAATAATTCTTGCCCAATGCATGCATAAATGGTTTGGATGGGTGATCTCATTCTGGCTGTTTATTGCGCATTGGGTGCGCCGATCAAGCCACGTGAGATTGGTCAATCGGATGGACCTTACGGTGTGGCGGGGAGTCAGTCATCTAAGGGCGGGATGAAAAAGCTTCTAGTTACACCGATACCACGAGGCTTACAGAGGATGAATATTCCAGCCCACTCGCATGCCTTACCGCATCTGCATATTCCCACGATACATTTCATTATTCCGCATACGGTCGATCTGCCCGCCTGGTGGTGGATGGGGACATATATTCTGGTGCCCTGGTCGTGTTTCCTGGTCGTGCTGTGGTGGTTCAGCCGCCATTCTCGCCGCGAGGAGGAAGTGCGAATCCGACAGATCGAGGAAGTTCTCGGTAAGCCCGATACCTCGCAGGAATCCTGAGGCAGGCAAGTGCGCATGGGCGGCGGATACCGCCCTGCGCATCTTCAAGCACTGATCTACAGGCCATTAAGCCAGTCGGCGAGCACATGGGCGTTGTTGTGCTCGGTGTCGCGTGCCGCATACAGCAGCGTCAATCTGCCTTCCGCGGCCATTCGCCGCAGCAGTGCGGTTTCTTCTGGGAGGGAGGTCAGTTCGTCGCGGTAGCGCGCGGCGAACTCCGCATAGCGGTCCGGGGAGTGGGCGAACCAGCGGCGCAATGCGTCGGAAGGCGCGATCTCGCGCAGCCAGAGGTCGAGCGCGGCCCTGTTTCGGGCAATGCCGCGGGGCCAGAGGCGGTCGACCAGCACGCGCTGGCCGTCATTCCCATCGGGTGGGTCGTAGATGCGTTTGCAGCGGACGTCCATCATCCACCCCGGTGCGGAAATACCTAGTTGGCGGTTTCAGCATGGTAGCGCGCAAGCAGTCCGCTGCGCACGGCGTGGCGGAATACGTGCTGGAAATAACCTGCGGCTGCGATGACGTAGAGGGTGACCAGCCCCAGGCTCCAGGCCAGCGAGGAGGCAGGGAAAGCGGCGCCGGCGGAAAGCGCACGGATGCCGTCGAAGACGTAGGAAGGCGGTAGTAGGTGACCGATGGCCTGCATCCAGCCGGGCAGGGTGTTCAGCGGGTAGAAGACCCCGGCAAAGGGTGAAATGATGGCCGGAATCGGCCAGATCAGCCATTCGGAGGCAGGGCCGAGGCGCAGTACCAGGGCGCTGCAGAAGATCCCGAGCGCAATGCCGAACAGGAACAGGATCGCGAGGAACGGCACGAACAGCAGACCGTAGGTGAAAAACGATAGTCCGAAGAACAGGCTGGCCATGAGCATCATCAGGATCAGACCCATGAGGCTGGTCGCGATGCTGGTGAGGACCAGGCCGGAGATGTATTCGGGAATGCTTAGCGGCGCGGCGAAGACGTTGATCAGGTTGCGCGCCCAGATGTACTCGAAGAAGGCCGAGGTCATGCCGATCATCACGCGGACGAAAAAGTCCCACAGCAGTACGGCGCCGAGCAGACGCGGCACGAAATTCATGCCGCTGCCCGAAATCTGGCTCAGATAACGGGTGAAAAAGCCCCACAGCAGCATGTCCACGCCAACCCAGACGAAGATCGGCAGGATGCGCGCCGGGCTACCGCGCATGATGTAGAACTGACGCAGGGCGACGGCGGCGCACGTTGCAGGCTCATGCGGTTTCGCGCTCGTAGCTCAGGGGTTCGCGCGCGATGTGAATGAACAGATCCTCGAGGGTTTCGCGGCCATGCGTGCGGGGAAGGTCGCGTGGGTTGCCCTCGAGCAGCACGCGACCGCGGGAGATGAAGAGCACGCGGTCGCACACCTCGGCCACCTCGTACATGTTGTGCGAGGTCCACAGCACGCCACAGTGGCGTTGGTCGGCAAACGCGCGCAGCCGGGCGCGAATATCATGCGCACTGGCAGGGTCCAGCGAGGCCGTGGGTTCGTCCAGCAGCAGCAGCTTGGGTTCGTTGAGCATGGCCTTGGCCAGTGCGACCCGGGTCTGCTCGCCGGAGGAGAGAACGCCGCATTTCTGGTTGCGGTAGCGCTGCAGGTCGAATTCCTCGATCAGGGATTCGAGTTTTGCACGCAGATGTTCGACCCCGTAGAGCAGCCCGAAGACCCTCAGATTCTGGTAGACCGTCATGTTGCCGGGTAGCGGTGCGTAGATCGCGGCGAAATTGGTTTGTTCAAGTGC
Source organism: Acidihalobacter aeolianus (assembly GCF_001753165.1). GTDB lineage: Bacteria > Pseudomonadota > Gammaproteobacteria > DSM-5130 > Acidihalobacteraceae > Acidihalobacter > Acidihalobacter aeolianus. The sequence continues at coordinate 2,244,775 of NZ_CP017448.1, read as the reverse complement.
CTGCCGGCGCTCGGCGACCAGATCGGCGCCTTCGATCAGGATGTGGCCGGCACTCGGTTCGAGGATGCCGAGAATCATGTTGATCAGGGTGGTCTTGCCGGCGCCGTTGGGTCCGAGCAGGCCAACGATCTCGTTGTGCCGGACCTCCAGATCGACGCCGTCGACGGCAACCAATTCGCCATACGTCTTGCGCAGGCCGCGCACGGTCAGGGCGGTAGGCGTCAGGGTGCCGGGAGGCATATCGTTGGGACTCAAGGCGGTTTCTCGCAGGCGCTACGTGCTCGGAGATGGCTAGCATATGGCATGCCTGGGTGCGCGGAAACAGCATGTTGCTTGCGGGCAGGGAATTAGCTGCGCAACGCGGCTGTGCCGGATGCCTCGGCGGCATGCTGTATGTGCGGTGGAGGCAGTGCAACCGCGTGCAGTTCCTGCTGTGACAGGTAATCGAGCAGTCTGGGGAGTACCTCAAGCACTGTCGCCGGGCGGCTGTCGAGACCAGCATAATCATGCAGCAGCAGGATGTCGCCGGGGGCAAGTCCCTGCGTCAATGCCGCGTAGATACGCAGCGGATCACGCAGTACGCGATCATAGCCGCGCCGGGTCCAGGCCACATGAGTGAGGTCGGCGCGCCGCAGTACCTCCGCTAGCAGTGGACTGCGAAACCCCATGGGGGCGCGGAAATAGCGGGGTGTCGCGCCAGTGGTTTGGAGTACCTGTTGTGCGGCGAGTACGTCCGCTTGGAGTGCGCGGCTGGAAAAAGCGGCGAAGCCGACGGCATGGCGCTGGCTGTGGTTTTCCACGGTGTGCCCGCGGTGGAGGATTTCGCGGATCAGTTCGGGGTGGCGCGCGGCACGCTCGCCGATGCAGAAGAAGCTCGCACGCGCACCGTAACGGTCGAGGATGTCGAGCACCTGCGGGGTGACCGTGGGGTCAGGTCCGTCATCGAAGGTCAGTGCGACCGCGCCGCTTGCGGCATCGCCTTCGGCAAGGCGCACGAGGTTGGGCCCCAGCAACCGACAACGCGGGCACAGGACCAGGGCGAACAGGCCGGCGAGATTGAACCCTAGCAGCAGCAACCCATCCTGCCAGTGGAGTTCGTGCAGCAGTACGGCACCCCAGGCGCAGACCTGTATCGCAAGGGTGACCCGGTGTGCGGCGACAAGGCGCATGGGAAATCGGTCGGACGGTATGGTCGCAGGCGGTTTGGACATGGTATTGCCGTTTAGTTATAGGTATTTCGCGGATGTTGCCCCCGCGAACGTGCGCTGTCGAGTGCGCGAGCCCTGACCTGATGCGGCAATGCTCGTTTATGATCGCGGGAAAAGTCCGGGTGCGGCGATGCTGTATGAGATTCCATTGACGACCATCGAGGGTCGGGCGACCAGCCTGGAAGCCTATCGCGGGCGGGTGCTGCTGATCGTCAATGTGGCGAGCCGATGTCTGTTCACCCCGCAGTACGCCGGGCTGGAGGCGCTGTATCGTCGGCATGTCGACGCCGGGCTGACAGTGCTTGGTTTTCCCTGCGATCAGTTCGTTCATCAGGAACCAGGGAGCGAGGCGGAGATCGTGAGCTTCTGTGCGACGCGCTATGCGGTGAGTTTTCCGATGTTCGCCAAGACGCAGGTGAACGGACCCGATGCACATACGCTGTTCAAGGTGCTCAAGACGGCGGCCCCGGGGTGGTTCGGTAAGCCGCCCATCCGCTGGAATTTCACCAAGTTCCTGATCGACCGTGAGGGACACGTACACAGCCGACACGCGCCGCAGACCGCGCCACACCGCCTCGAAAATGCGGTGCTCAAGCTGCTTGGCTGAGTCGGAACGCGCGGTGCAATGAGGGTGTCATGCGCGGCGGTCATAATGACCCCGCCGTTGCGCGACTGGCCGCGTAACGGCGGAAATTCGATACTTTCCTCCTAGTCAATCCCGCACATGGATGTGCGGGATTTTTTTTGTCTGCATCCATGGGCGGCCCAGCGGACTCGGCAGGGCATGAATGTTCAGAAGAGGGATAGTCCGGCCAGACCGGCACCGCCCAGTGCTGCGGCACCGGCAAGGTAGAACAACCAGCGCCGACGGGTGAGGGCGGTGATGGACGCCAGCGAGATCGCGATCTGGATTAGGCTGATCGACTGCTCCGACAGATGCAGGGGGCGCATCAGTGCCAGGCTTTTTGCGTCGGCGGCGTGGGATTTGGCATCCAGGGCCTCGGCCTCGGCCTTGATGGCCTCCTTTTGTTTGTTGTATTTGCTGATCTGTTCGCGGTAGAAGGCCTGCTTGTCGCCGCCGACGATGTCGGCAGCCAATTCCATGAGGTGGCCCTTCGTGCTCTTGGCCTCGTAGTAGTTCCACTGGTCCGAGGCCTTGGTCGACTGCAGCACGGCCTCGTTCTTGAGCATCATCGCCTCGTTCTGGGTGGCGCTGACGTGGTAGCTGACGATTGCGCCGAGGGTGGCGAGTATCGCGGTGAAAATCGCGACGTACTGCGCGAGTCCGGGACCCTCGTGATGGGCGCGGTGCTCGACTTCGTGTTCGTGGGCGCCGTGGACGTGAAAGCCTTCGCTGGGCATGGGGGTGCGCTCCTGACGCAGGGGGTGAAGGGCGCGCAAATCATAGGCATTCCTCATGGCGCGCGCGAGTACTTGTCGATGGATGCAGAGAAATCCAACATCGAGGTCTTTTCAATGCCTCTCTAGCCTTTGCCAGGCGGCGTGGCTTGAACCTTGCTTGGTGTTTGGGTAAATGCCGGCGTGACGATGCGCCGATGGACCTCACGTCACACCGGCGTGTCGCGAATGCGAACTGGATTTCCCTTGGAGGGGCTCGGGCATGAATCAACGCGGCCGTTTGCGTGTAATGCTGTTCGACAAGTCAGCCGGACGTGCCGCGATCCTCGAGCAGGCGCTCAAGGATCAGGGCTGCGAGGTCGTCGCGCGCCTGTCCGACGGGGATGACGTGTTCAAGCGCGTGCAGGAGCTGCAGCCCGACGTCGTGTTCGTCGACATGGATATCCCCGACCGCGACACCCTCGAATCCATGCGCCTGATCAACCGCGAACAGCCCCGGCCGGTCATCATGTTCGCTGCGCAGAGCGACGGTGCGACCATCGAGGAGGCGGTGCGCGCCGGCGTCAGCGCCTATGTGGTGGATGGGCTCAATCCCAGTCGCATCCGGCCGATCATGGACGTGGCCATCGCACGTTTTCGCGAATATCAGGCCCTGCGCAACGAACTGGATCTGACCCGCAACAAGCTGGCCGACCGGCGCGACATCGACAAGGCGAAGGGCGTGTTGATGCGCCAGAAGGGGCTCTCGGAAGAGGATGCCTATTCGGCCCTACGCAAGCTCGCCATGGACCGCAACCAAAAGCTGGGCGACGTCGCGAGGATGTTGCTGGCCGCGGCAGAATTGCTCGGTTGACATGCACTGCCAGTGGGCGTGATGCGCACGCCTGCACCAAAGTAGCACGGTCTGCCCGGGATGGTTTTCGTGGGGAATATATTTACCAGATTGTTTTTCATATAGTTTTTGTTTTTTCATGGCCTTGGTACATCTTTTGCTTTAACTCGGCTCAAGCATGGCTTGGCCAACGATGGCCCGGCACAATCGAGAGTCAAAGCTGACCCTCAAACAGGACAACGGCGTCACCCGGACGAAGCTTTATTTCGTCCGGGCGGCGCCGTTTTTTTTTGCGCCGCCATCGACCGCTAACCGGTGTGGGGAAACGGGTCCCCGGAACATCGAGCTGCGGTAGGGCGGGCCGGGTCTTCAGCGCGTGTCAGCGCCGCTGGGATTGGATGTTTTCGGAGGATGCATGAAAACGCACAAGGTTGAACAACTGGTCATCGCGACCGTCGGCTTTTTCTGGTGCTTTCTGATGTGGTTCTCGACGGCTGCCTTCAGCCCGAGTATCGCCAACCACTACAACCTCAGCCTGGCGGCGCTCGGCCTGCTGGCCAGTTCGGCCATCTGGATGGCCCCGATAGGCCGCATCGTCGCCGGCTGGGCGGCAGATCGCTTTGGCGCGCCGCGTACCTTCGCGACGATTCTGGCGGTCTGCGGCCTGGTTTCCATCGCCTCGGCCTATACCACCGACTACGACATCCTGTTCATCGAGCGGGTGATCGTGGCCATCGCGGGCGTGTCCTTCGTGGTCGGTATCCAGCACGTGGCACAGTGGTTCGAGCCGGACGAGATCGGTACTGCCGAGGGGCTGTATGCGGGAACGGGCAACGTCGGTGCCGGCGTCGGGGCGTTGCTGTTGCCGCGCATTTTCGGTCTCGACTACCAGGCGGCCTTCCTCTGGCTGGGCGTGATCGCGCTCGGCATCGCGGCCTGGTATCTGCTTCGCGGCGAAGCCGCCAAGCACGAAAAGGTGCGCGCCACCGCGCGTCAGTCCGCCGATTTTAGGGGCACGGTTTTTGTCTGGACGCGCTATATCGCCATCGCCCTGATGCTGGCCTACGCCATGTCCTTCGGCCTGGAAATCGCGATGAACGCCTGGCTGCCCGGCTACTTCACGCGCGGTTTCCACGAGGCGATCCTCGCCCTCGGCTTCACCAGCATCGCCGGCGTGCAGATTGCGGCGGGCACCTTCGCCGCCGTGCAGTCGTTCACCGCCTCGCTGTTCCGGCCGTTCTCGGGCTTCATGTCCGACCTGTTCCAGCGTCGCGGCTGGACGCCGCTGCCGATGATTGCACGCACCCTGCCTTATGCGCCGCGGCTGCACTGGCTGGCCATCTCGCTGCTGCTGATCACGCTGTCGATGGTGGCATTCACGGTCGCAGGCCTGATGAATTCGCTGCCGCTGTCGGTGATGGTGCTGGTCGCCTTCGGCATCTTCGTGAGCTTTGGCACCGGCGGCACCTTCGCGCTCGTGCCCTTGCTGTTCCCCGATCGCCCGGGCGTCGCGGCGGGCTTCATCGGCGGTGTGTCGACCGCGGGCGGCATCGTCTACCCGCTGGTGTTTGCGCACGTGGGCAACATCCACATGGGCTACCTCTACATCGCCCTGTTCATGTTCATCCCCTTCACGCTGTTCTATTTCTGGGCGGCTCGCTACGAGCACCACCCGGAGGACCACGGCATCGGTGAGAACTGGCTCAAGCCACGCGGTGAAACGGTGGTCGAGAAGGCCTGATTGGAGCATGCCCGTCGCCCAGACGGACGGCGGGCAACACACATTGCAGGCGGCGTAACTGATGCCGCTTTAGGGAGAATCCGACATGCATGGCAACGATACGCAAGTGAAATCGCACGAGCCCTGGTACAAGTACGGCGTGGCCTTCATGTTCTTTGAGATGTTCATCGCCATCGCAGTGAGCGCCTATTCGCTGTACATGGCGTTTCACGGCCTGGGAGGCTTTCCGGGCAAACACTGAAGCACACGCGTCGTCGCGGTGCGCGCTCGCAATGGGCGCACCACTGCGGTGCGTGATGTCGGGCGAGGACGGGCCTTCCGAGTCGTGCAAACACGGGTTGTGCCGTACCCAAGACTGGCATGCGATGTGCTTCATTAGATTCAAGATTTGAGCATACGCCTTCAGGCGCCCAACGGCGGGCCCCCGAAGGTTCAGCGCAGAAACTATCGACAAAGGCGTCGTCGCGTTCGTGTCCAGTGCACGAAACGCTGCGACGCCTTTTTTTGGTCCGAATGGAGTGTTAGGCATGGCTGAAAACACTGCGGGCGGGCGTTCCCGGCTCAAACTCGGGAAACGGCCCGGCAGCGAATTGGAACAACGCGAACTGACGCTGGGCTTCGTGCCGCTGACCGACTGTGCGCCGCTGGTCGTGGCCAGCGAGCTCGGTCTGTTCGCCGACGAACGCCTCGACGTCACGCTTTCGCGCGAGCCTTCGTGGGCGAATATCCGCGACAAGGTCATGATGGGCGCGCTGGACGGTGCGCAGATGCTGGCCGGCATGCCGGTGGCCAGCCAGCTCGGCATCACCGCCGTGCGGCGTCCGTTGGTCGCCGCGCTGAGCCTGGGGCTGGGCGGCAACGCCATCACGCTGTCCCGGCGTCTGTTCGCGCGCATGCAAGAGGTTTCCGGCGACGAGCTGGCGCAGCGTCCCCGTACGGCGGATGCGCTGCGCCAGGTCATCGGTGCGGATCGGGACGTCGGAGCGCCGCCGTTGACCTTCGCGGTGGTGTACCCGGTCTCCAGCCACAACTACGAGCTGCGCTACTGGCTGGCCGCGGCTGGCATCGATCCCGACCGCGACATCCGCATCGTGGTCATTCCGCCGCCGCAAATGGTCGCACGCCTGCGCGCCGGCGAAATCGACGGCTTCTGCGTCGGCGAGCCCTGGAACAGCCTTGCCGTACAGGGCGGGCACGGGCATATCGCGATCACCAGCGACCAGCTCTGGCGGCACAAGCCGGAGAAGGTGCTGGGCGCCACCCAGGAATGGGCCGACCGGCACCCGCACACCTTGCGGGCGCTGGTGCGCGCGATCATGCGCGCCGGCGAGTGGCTGGACGATCCGGCTCATCGCGGCGAAGCGGCGGCGCTGCTCGCAAGACCGGAGTACGTCGGCATCAAACAACCCCTGCTGGATCTGCCGCTGCACGGCGAACTGGTGTTCGACCCGGGCGCAGCGCCGGTGGCGCAGCCGGACTTCAATGTGTTCCATCGCTATGCGGCGATGTTTCCCTGGCGCTCGCACGCGCTCTGGTTCGAGCTGCAGCTCTACCGCTGGGGCCAGGTCGAGGCGGCGCACGATCTGGAAGCCATCGCGGCGGCGGCCTACCGTCCGGAGTACTACCGCGAGGCGGCCGAGGCGCTCGGCTGGGCCTGTCCGCTCATCGACTACAAGCCCGAAGGCCTGCACGCCGGCGAATGGCAGCTCGCGCAAGCGACACCCGAGTCGCTGCTCATGGGCGCGGACGCCTTTTATGACGGCAGCCGCTTCGATCCGCAGGACCCGGTGGGCTATCTGGAGTCCTTCGCCATCGCCCAGCACCGCGTGCTGCTGGATACCCTGAGACATTTGAATCGCCCCCGTTCCTCGCGCGCGGCCCGCATGGTCGACAGCGCTGGGGAAGGCACTTCCTGATTGGGAGAATCGAGATGACTGGCAAGCAGAAACTGGTACTGGTCGGCAACGGCATGGCGGGCGTGCGGACGCTTGAGGAATTGCTCAAGCTCGCCCCGGACATGTACGACATCACCGTGTTCGGCGACGAACCCTACGGCAATTACAACCGCATCATGCTGTCACCGGTCCTGGCCGGCGAGAAGCGCATCGACGACATCATCCTCAACGACGACGCCTGGTATCGCGACCACGGCATCACCCTGCACAAGGGCAAGCGGATCGCGCGCATCGACCGCGTGCGCCGTCGCGTGATAGCCGAGGACGGCACCGAGGCGGCTTACGACCGCCTGATCCTGGCCATCGGCTCCAAGCCGTTCATCATCCCGCTGCCGGGTCACGACAAGCGCGGCGTGGTCGCCTTCCGCGACATCCAGGACGTCGACGCCATGCTCGCGGCCGCACACAGCGGGCGTCACGCGGTGGTGATCGGCGGCGGACTGCTCGGACTGGAGGCGGCCAACGGGTTGCTCAAGCAGGGCATGTCGGTAACCGTGGTGCACATCACCGACATCCTCATGGAGCGTCAGCTCGACGCTGCGGCCGCCGGTCTGCTGGCGCGCGCGCTGGAAAGCCGCGGGCTGCAGTTCCGCCTGGGTGCGCAGTCCACCGAGATCCTCGGCGATGAGCACGTCACCGGGGTGCGCTTCCAGGACGGCGGCGAGCTCGAGGCCGACCTCGTGGTGATGGCCGTCGGCATCCGGCCCAATGTCGCGCTGGCCCAGGAGGCCGGGCTCTACTGCGAGCGCGGCATCCTGGTCAACGACACGCTGCAGACCTTCGATCCCAGCATCTACGCGGTCGGCGAGTGCGTGCAGCATCGCGGCAGCGTATACGGCCTGGTCGCTCCCCTGTTCGAGCAGGCCAAGGTCTGCGCCAACCATCTGGCCGAATACGGCATCGCCCAGTACCGCGGCTCGATGACCTCGACCAAGCTCAAGGTGACCGGCATCGACCTGTTCTCCGCCGGTCGCTTCAACGGCGACGAGGACTGCGAGGAAATGGTGTTCCAGGATGCCGCACGCGGCATCTATCGCAAGCTGGTGCTCAAGGACAACCGCATCGAGGGCGCGGTGATGTACGGCGACACCCTCGACGGGCCGTGGTACTTCCAGCTGATGCGCGACGGCGCCGACGTTTCGGATATCCGCGAGAACCTGCTGTTCGGCCAGGCACACATCGGCGACACCGGCCATGGCGACGAGGAGTCGCGCATCGCCAGTCTGCCGGACAATGCCGAGATCTGCGGCTGCAACGGCGTGTGCAAGGGCGAGATCGTGCAGGCGATCACCAGCAAGAAGCTGTTCACGCTGGAGGATGTGCGCCTGCACACCAAGGCGAGCAATTCCTGCGGTTCCTGCACCGGCCTAGTGGAGAACATCCTCGCCGCCACCGTCGGCGGCGACTACTCCACCGCGCCCTCGCGCAAGCCCCTGTGCGGCTGCACCGAGCACACCCACGACGAGGTGCGCGAGGCGATCCGCAAGCAGGGTCTCAAGGACATGCCGGCGGTGTTCGTCGCGATGCAGTGGAACAACGACAGCGGCTGCCATGTTTGCCGCCCCGCGCTCAACTACTACTTGCTGTGCGCCTGGCCGGGCGAGTACGTGGACGACTACCAGTCGCGCTACATCAACGAGCGCGCCCACGCCAACATTCAGAAGGACGGCACCTATTCGGTGGTGCCGCGCATCTGGGGCGGGGTGACCACGCCCGCGGAGCTGCGCGCCATCGCCGAGGTGGCCGAGAAGTATCAGGTACCCACGGTCAAGTTCACCGGTGGCCAGCGGCTCGACCTGCTGGGGGTGAAGAAGGAGGACCTGCCGGCCATGTGGGGCGATCTCACGCGTGCCGGCTTCGTCTCCGGGCACGCCTATGCCAAGGCCCTGCGCACTGTGAAGACCTGCGTCGGTTCGGAGTGGTGCCGCTTCGGCACGCAGGACTCGACCGGCCTCGGCATCGATCTGGAGAAGCTGACCTGGGGTTCGTGGATGCCGCACAAATTCAAGATTGGGGTTTCCGGCTGCCCGCGCAACTGCGCCGAATCCAACGTCAAGGACCTCGGCGTGGTGTGCGTGGATTCCGGCTACGAACTGCACGTCGGCGGCAACGGCGGCACCAAGGTGCGTTCGACCGATTTCCTGTGCAAGGTGCGCACGCCCGAGGAGGTGCTCGAATACACCGCGGCCTTCATCCAGTTCTACCGCGAGGATGCGCGTTATCTGGAGCGTACCGCCCCCTGGCTGGAGCGGGTCGGCGTGTCCTACGTCAAGCGCGTGGTGGTGGAGGATGCCGTGGTACGCGCCGGGCTCTACGAACGGTTCATGTATTCACAGCGGTTCGCGCAGATCGATCCCTGGCAGGAGCGTGCGGAAGGTCGCGACCGACACGAGTTCGTCCCGCTCAAGGAGGTGGTGTGATGGCCTGGATCGAGATCGGACGGCTGGAGGATATCCCGCGCCTCGGCGCACGCATCGTGCGCGCGGCCGAGGGCGATATCGCCGTGTTCCGCAACGCCGAGGATGCGGTGTTCGCCCTGCGCGACCGCTGCCCGCATAAGGGCGGGCCGCTGTCGCAGGGTATCGTGCACGGCAGACGTGTGACATGCCCCTTGCACAACTGGCAGATCGCCCTCGACAGCGGCGAGGCGGCGGCGCCCGACGTGGGCGCCACGGCGTGTTTCGCCACGCGCGTCGAGGAAGGGACGATCTGGCTTGAGCTGGCTGACGCGCAGGTCGCGAGCCATGGCTGAGACGTCCACCGTCTGCCCCTATTGCGGCGTCGGTTGCGGCCTGCGCGTCGAGCCGGGCGATGGGCGGGCTGCAGTGACGCCGGATGTCGCGCATCCGGCCAACCGCGGACGGGTCTGTTCCAAGGGCGCGGCACTGGGCGAAACCCTGGGCGAGGCCGACCGCCTGCTGCGCCCGGAAATCGGCGGGACCCCGGTGAGCTGGGAGGCCGCTCTCGGCGAGGTGGCCGGGCGCCTGCGCAGCGTGATCGAGACCCACGGACCGCAGGCCGTGGCCTTCTACGTCTCCGGCCAGCTGCTGACCGAGGACTATTACGTCGCCAACAAGCTGATGAAGGGCTTCATCGGGGCGGCCAACATCGATACCAACTCGCGGCTGTGCATGTCCTCGGCGGTGGCCGCCTACAAGCGGACGCTGGGCGAGGACGCGGTGCCCTGCAGCTACGAGGATCTGGAGCAGGCCGATCTGCTGGTGTTCGTCGGTTCGAACGCCGCGTGGACCCATCCGGTGCTGTATCAGCGCGTGGCGGCGGAGAAGCGCCGTCGGCCGGAGCTGCGCGTGGTGGTCGTCGACCCGCGCCGCACGCCGACGTGCGACATCGCCGACCTGCACCTCGCACTGCGCCCGGGCAGCGACGCCTGGCTGTTCGACGGGCTGCTGAGCTTCCTGGCCAGGGAGGACGGTCTGAACCGGGCGTTCCTGGATGCGCATACGCAGGGGCTGGACGACGCGCTTGCCGCGGCGCGCGCCGCAGCGCCCTCGATCCCTGCCGTGGCCGCCGCCTGCGAGCTGCCGGCGGCGCAGGTTGCGGAATTCTTTCGCCTGTTCCTGCACACCGAGAAAACCGTGACCCTGTGGTCGCAGGGACTCAACCAGTCCAGCAGCGGCGTGGACAAGGGGGTGGCGCTGATCAACTGCCATCTGGCCACAGGACGCATCGGCCGCCCGGGCATGGGGCCGTTTTCTCTGACCGGTCAGCCCAATGCAATGGGCGGACGCGAGGTCGGGGGGTTGGCCAATCAGCTCGCCGCGCACATGGACATCGAGGATGCGGACGCTCGCGACCGCCTGGCGCGCTTCTGGGGCGTGCCGGCGGTCGCGGCGACGCCAGGCTTCAAGGCCGTCGATCTGTTCGAAGCGGTGGCGGACGGACGGATCAAGGCAGTGTGGATCATGGCCACCAATCCGGTGGTGAGCCTGCCCGACGGCGAACGCGTGCGGGCTGCTCTTGCCGCCTGCGAACACGTGATCGTTTCCGATTGCGTGCGCGGCAGCGATACCGTGGCCTGCGCCGACGTGCTGCTGCCCGCGGCAACCTGGGGCGAGAAGGACGGCACGGTGACCAATTCCGAACGTCGCATCTCGCGCATGCGTGCGTTCCTGCCGCCACCCGGCGAGGCCCGGCCCGACTGGTGGATCGTGACCGAGGTCGCGCGCCGGCTGGGGCATGGCGATGCCTTCACCTTTCGCTCGCCGGCCGACATCTTTCGCGAACACGCGGCCTTATCCGGGTTCGAAAACGGCGGCGCACGCCTATTCGACATCGGCGCACTGGCGGATCTGGACGATGCGGCCTACGACGCCCTGGCGCCCGTGCAGTGGCCGGTAACGCCGGCAACGCCTTCAGGTACGACGCGCCTGTTCGCGGATGGATGTTTCGCGACCGCCGACGGGCGTGCGCTTCTGCTGCCGGTCGCCCCGCGGCCGCCCGCGGTACCCGCCGGAGACGAATACCCCCTGGTGCTGAATACCGGCCGCATCCGCGATCAGTGGCACACCATGACGCGCACCGCGCGGACCCCGCGGCTGACCACGCACATGCCCGAACCCTTCGTGCAGATCCATCCCCTGGACGCGGATCTCTGGCATCTCGCCGAGGGCGGGCTGGCGCGGCTGAGCAGTCCGCATGGCGGCATGCTGGCGCGGGTGAAGCTGGATGCCGCGCAACGGCCGGGTTCGGTGTTCGTGCCCATGCACTGGAGCGAGACCTATGCGCGCGATGCGCGTGCCAACGTGCTGACCGCAGCGGTCACCGACCCGGTTTCGGGACAGCCGGAATTCAAGCACGCCCCGGTCCGCGTGGAGCCGTTCCGGCCGGACTGGACGGGTTTCCTGCTCAGCCGGTCGCCGCTGGAAATCGCACTGGGAGACTACCGGGTGCATATCCCCAGCCGGGGTTTTCATCGTTACGAACTGGCCGGCGAAGAGGAACCGGAGGACTGGGGGCGGTGGGTTCAGGCGCATCTGCTCGGCCCCGGCGAATGGATGGAGTACGCGGACCCCGCGGCCGGGCGCTATCGCTGTGCCCGACTGCGCGACGGACGTCTGGAACTCGTGTTCTTCGTGGCCCCAGGCAATCTTCCTGAGCGCAGCTGGCTAGGGCAGATGTTTGCGGAGGACTATCTCGACGACGTCGCGCGCATGAGCCTGCTCGCCGGCCGGCCGTCGACGGGCATGCAGGTGGCCGGGCGGCCGGTCTGTTCCTGCTTCGGCGTCGGTTTCAATACGCTCGTCGAGGCCATCGACGAGCAAGGACTCACCAGCGTGGAGGCGATCGGAGAGGCCCTGCGCGCGGGTACCAATTGCGGTTCGTGCATCCCCGAACTACGCGAGATTCTGGCTCAGGCGCAGCACAGCGCCTGAGTCGAGACGGAGGAAAAGCATGCGACATTTGCCGATTTTCATGGACGTGAAGGGGCGCGACTGCCTGGTGGTGGGCGGTGGCCCGGTGGCGGTGCGCAAGGCCTGCCTGCTGCTGGAAGCGGGTGCCCGGGTGACCCTGGTCGCCCCGGAGGCCAGCGACGAATTGCGCGCCCTGCACGTGGCCGAGCGGGTCTCCTGGCTGCCCGAGCGATTTGCCGCGCGACACCTGGCCGGGCGCATGCTGGTGATCGCCGCCACCGACGATGTCGGCGTGAACCGCCGCGTCTATGCCGCGGCGCGGACACGCAATCTGCCGGTCAACGTGGCCGATCAACCGGCCCTGTGCAGCTTCGTGCTGCCGGCCGTCGTCGACCGCGATCCGGTCACCATTGCCGTGTCTACCGGCGGCAACGCGCCGGTGCTTGCGCGCCACCTGAAAAGCCGGCTGGAGACCCTGGTGCCGCATACCTGGGGGCGCCTCGCGACGTTGCTCGGCGCATGGCGCGGCGAGGTCAAGCGCCGACTGAATTCGCCGCTCTCGCGCCGACGGTTCTGGGAGGATGTGCTCGAGGGCGCGCCGGCAACGCGTGCGCTGAGCGGCGATATTTCGGGCGCGGCGGCAGGGCTTGCCGCGGCGCTCGATGCCGCCGAGGCGGGTAGTGCGATCCAGGGCGGGGAGGTCTGGCTGGTCGGCGCAGGGCCGGGCGACCCGGAATTGCTGACCCTCAAGGCCCTGCGCCTCCTGCAGCGGGCCGACGTGATCGTCTACGACCGACTGGTAGGCCCCGGAATCCTGGCCCTGGCGCGCCGCGAGGCGGAGCGGGTTTTCGTCGGCAAGCGCGCGCGGGACCACGCCATGCCGCAGGAGGAGATCAGCCAGCTTCTGGTGCGTCTGGCCGGCGAGGGCAAGCGCGTGCTGCGGCTCAAGGGTGGGGATCCCTTCATTTTCGGGCGCGGCGGCGAGGAAATCGAACGGCTGGCTGCGGCGGGTATTCCGTTTCAGGTCGTCCCCGGGATCACCGCGGCGAGCGGCTGCGCCGCGTACGCCGGCATCCCGCTGACCCATCGCGACTGCGCGACCAGCGTACGTTTCGTCACCGGCCACACGCGCGACGACCGGCTGAGCCTGGACTGGGCCGGGCTCGCCGCGCCGGGGCAGACGCTGGTGTTCTACATGGGGCTCGCGAACCTGCCCGAGATCTGTCAGCGGTTGATTGCCAATGGTCTTTCCGCAGACACGCCGGCCGCGCTGGTGGAACAGGGGACCACGCCTGGGCAACGCGTGCACGCAGGTTTTCTGGGAACTTTGCCGGCGCGGTGCGCGGAAGCGGGCTCGCCCAGCCTGCTGATCGTGGGTGAGGTCGTTTCGCTGCGTGCACGCCTGGAGTGGTATCAGGGCGCTGTGCCCGGCAATGCCATGTTCGATGCGCCGCCCTGCAGCGCCGATGTCGTTGCAACGCCGCGTAGCGAGGTGGCCTGAGTAAGTGGCGTATCAATCACGGAGACTAGCGGTGATATGCCGTATTGGTGTTTCACTATGCAACGAATTTCGAGACCGTTGTGTCTATGTTCCAGACACGGTCTGGAGGGAACGTGCGCATCGGTGTGACTGATTGCCGCCGATCCTTCCTGCAAACACGACGAGGTATCTGTAGATGACGGAATCGGTTTCCTTCGGTGGTTTCGACGGCCGTTGCGTTGCGTTGCCCGAAGCCCGCCAGCTCGATGTGCTGGCGGGGTTGCTGGAACGGCGCGGGGCGGAGGTGATCCGCTGTCCATTGGTGTCTATCCTCGATACACCGGATCAGACTTCTGTGTGTAACTGGCTGAAGCATTTCATCGAGGACGATGAGGTCAGTGACATCATCCTGTTGACCGGAGAGGGCGTGTCGCGCCTGCTGGGCGCGGCGGAACGCCATTACCTTAGGCCGGCCTTCGAGGGCAAGCTGGCCGCGGTCCGCAAGATTGCGCGCGGACCCAAGCCGGGACGTGCCCTGCGCGAGATCGGCCTTTCCAGCGATGTGGTTAGTCCGGTGCCGACTACGCAGGGTGTGATCGATCTGCTGCCCACGCTGGAGTTCACGACGCGTCGAGTCGCGGTGCAGCTTTACGGCAGCGAGCCGAATCTGCCCTTGCAGCAGACGCTGCGCACGCACGGTCTCGAGCCGATGCCAGTGGCGCCCTACATCTATGCCAGCGAGATGGATGACGCTCGCGTGATCGATCTGATCGATACCCTGGCCGTGGGTAAGGTGGATGCCATTGCCTTCACCAGTCAGCCTCAGGTCAGTCGTTTGCTTGGCGTGGCTCAGCAGCACGGACGGGAACCTGCGCTGAGACAGGCGTTGTCGGGCATGCTGATCGCCGCAGTGGGGCCGGTGGTGGCAGACCTGCTGGGTAATCGCGGTGTGCATGTCGATGTGGTGCCCGAGGACCGATATTTCATGCGCCCACTGGTAGACGCGATGGCGGCTCGTTTCGCAGCACGGAGTGTGGCGGGCGGTTGAATCCCGACGCCCGGTCGGCAGACTATCGCAGCTCGCACGACCGGGTTCGGAGCAACCTGCTGTTACCAGGTCAGTACGCGGCCCGCTTGGCCCAGGGCGGGAAGGGCCTGGCTGGGCGTCATCAGCGGTAGGCTCTTGGCCAGATCTTCCACTGTCATGCCATTCAGATCAAGCGATTGCGCACAACCGATCACACGCACGCCGTTGTCTTCGGCAAGCTTCATGAAATCCGCAATGCTGTTACCGCCCTCGAGCGGGTGAATCGACTCAGCGACCCCTTTCTTCAGCAATTCGGTGGCGGGGCCGGTGAAATACATGATGACGTTCTGCTCCATCGCGGCCGCGGTGGAAGCCAGGAAAAAGGCCGAGGGCAGTCGTTTGGGGTTTTCCGGGCCGGTGATCATGATGATCACCAGATCCGCTGCTTCTGATTCAGCCATGTCGTGCCTCCTGTGGGTTGTCGGATAGGTGGAGATGTCGCCGCGAGGATGTATTGGTACTGAACGTGCTGAACGTGCTGTTAATGTTAACGTGCCTGAAATCGCTGGTGAGGCGCGCTGTGCTTCACTAGGGCCTCGGGCGGCGGATGACGTTTAAGCATCCACGAATATAGGCAAATGCATGTCGTATTTGTTCCCCCGGAATTTCATGTCCATGAAACTTATCCGCGCATAGAGAGTCCATATTGTTCGTCCGGGAGACCGGACATAACTTTTCGAGGCCGCCAAGACGGCCGGGCCCGGCATGCATGTTCATGTGACGGCTCCGGGTCTTAACCCATCAAGCTCTAAGGAGAGATTTCGATGCCACTCGTGAGTACGGTACTCGTTCTGCTACTGATCATCGGCCTTGCCATTGCGACGGGCGTGCTTGCCACGACCGGTTTGACCACCGGTGCAGTCGGTACCGGCATGCTGACCTTGATCCTCGGCTTTTTAACCTGGCTCGGTTTCGTCGGCGTGCGCCGCGGGGACAGCTGACCTGCAACGATTCCACGCCGCCGGTGCCGCCGGCGGCGTGACTGAGCGGCGGGTGTGAGTTTGGTACACCAACGCCCCCTCTAGCCTCATTATCCCAGCCTGTTTTCAGATCAGAGCTATGGGTAAAAGAAGGTGTTGCTTGCCTGGAATTAAACATGTATCTTCGATGCATCTTTTTGGTAAACAACCCTTGAGGAGCATACGAGCAT
This sequence comes from Acidihalobacter aeolianus, assembly GCF_001753165.1. Classification (GTDB taxonomy): domain Bacteria; phylum Pseudomonadota; class Gammaproteobacteria; order DSM-5130; family Acidihalobacteraceae; genus Acidihalobacter; species Acidihalobacter aeolianus. Next base: position 2,228,591 of record NZ_CP017448.1, on the reverse strand, counting down.
GAGCAGCCTTTACGAACAGCTGGGCGGAGACAAGGCAGTGGATGCGGCAGTGGACATCTTCTACCGAAAGGTATTGGCGGATGATCGGGTCAACGGGTTCTTCGACGACACGGACATGGAGAGGCAGGCAGCAAAGCAAAAGGCCTTTTTGACCATGGCCTTCGGCGGACCTCACAACTATACCGGCCATGATATGCGCGAAGGCCACAAACGCCTGGTGGAGCGTGGGCTCAACGATACCCACGTAGACGTGATCATCGAACTGCTGGGTGAGTCGCTGCGCGAATTGAATGTACCGGAAGATCTGATCGCCCAAGTCGCGGCGACCGCCGAGTCCGTACGCAACGACGTGCTTAATCGCTGAGGTTGATCGATCCTTTAGACGAGAAGGCAGGCTACCGCTGATGGCGAAGATTCATTATGCCGGCACCGATTATTCGGTGCATTCGGGCGCCAGCGTGCTGGAGACGCTGGAAGGAGCAGGGGTGGAAATCCCGAACGCCTGTCGCAGCGGGGTGTGTCAAAGCTGCCTGATGCAGGCGCGGGCGGGACATGTCCCGCCCGTGGCCCAGGCCGGACTGAAAGATACGCTGAAGGCGCAAAACTATTTTCTGGCTTGTCAGTGTCGACCCGAAAGCGACCTCGATGTGGTGCTTGCGGGTGAAGTGGCCATGGGTGAAACATCGGTACGTTTGGCTGGCGTGGAGATGCTCAATTCCAGTGTGATGCGCGTCCGTGTGGCGCCTGAGAGCACATTCCCACACCGCTCCGGGCAGTTCATCAATCTGGTTCGGGAGGACGGACTCCGGCGTAGTTATTCCCTGGCAGGTTGCGCTAGCGCCCCAGGGGACACGCTTGAATTGCATGTTCGGCATATACCCGGTGGTGCGATGAGCGATTGGCTGAGGTCTCATGCCGTGGTCGGTGAATCGATGCGTATTCAAGGGCCGCACGGCAGCTGCTTCTATATGCCCGGCAATCCGGATCAGCCGATACTACTGATCGGTACGGGAACCGGGCTGGCCCCGCTTTACGGCATTGTCTGCGATGCCCTGGCCAGTGGTCACTCCGGGCCGATCCATCTTTATCACGGTGCGCGCAGCAAGGCGGATCTGTATCTCGTCGACGAGCTGCATGCACTGGCGGAACGGTACCCGAATCTGGAATACCTGCCTTGCGTTATTGAGGGTGAAGTCGGAAGGGCGTGCGCGGTCGGCAGGGTGGACGATATCGGATTCGGTGCGCATCCCGCGTTGAAGGGTTGGCGGAGCTATTTTTGCGGGTCTCCGGAATTGGTCAACCGGATGCGCAAACGGGCCTATCTCGCAGGTGCTGGGCTAAGCGATATCTATGTCGATGCCTTTCTGCCCGCAGGGGGCGCCATCGCCTAGCGTTCGCCTCCGTGCGCAGGCGCGTTATACTTCCTCGTCAACTTGATGTTGTCGGGCCATGCACCTTACTCAACATACCGATTTCTCCTTACGCGTTCTGATGTACTTGGGCGCCATGCAGGAGCGGCTCGTCACCATTGACGAATTGGCCGCGCAGTTGCACGTGGCGCGCAATCATCTGGCCAAGATCGTCAACCGGCTTGCGCGCCTGGGCTACGTCACTACGCTGCGCGGCAAGGGTGGTGGCATGCGCCTGGCGAGATCCCCGTCCGAAATCCGTATTGGCAACGTGGTGCGCGATACGGAACCCGGGACGACGTTGATCGATTGCCGTAACCCGGCCTGCTCGATTCTCGGTGTGTGCGGTCTGGTGGATGCCCTGGCGCAGGCCAGGGCCGCGTTCTTCGGGGTTTTGGATGCCGTGACGCTGGCTGATCTGGTGTCCGACGGTGAAGCATTACGGCGTCGCTTTGCGGGGGGAGAAACATTGCGGGGCATCGAGATTGTCGCTCAGGGCGATAGCTAGATGGCCGTTGAGTTCCTGTCTTGCGGTTTCGCGGACGGTGGCCTATGAGCCTACCCAGATCATCTCGAATCGTCCTGATCCGCCAGCGTTATACACGTTTTGGTGGGGCGGAGCGCTTCGTGGCCAGCGCGCTCGATGCTCTTGCGGCTCGCGGTGCGCGTCTGTCCGTCATCACGCGCAGATGGGAGCATCAGCCCGGAGTGGAGTTGATTGCTGTCAATCCATTCCACATCGGCCGTCTTTGGCGAGATTGGGCCTTTGCGCGAGCCGCCTGTCGTGTGGTTGAACAGCGTGGCTTCGACCTCGTCCAGTCGCATGAAAGATTGGCTTGCTGCGACATCTATCGTGCCGGCGATGGCGTCCACCGTATCTGGTTACGTCGACGAGCGGCGGCGGGTGGCTGGCGCACGCGTCTTGGTCAATGGCTCAATCCCTATCACCATTATGTCCTCAACGCTGAAAAGCGGTTGTTCGCCAGTTCCAGACTCAAGGCAGTAATCTGTAATTCCCAGATGGTGCGTGACGAGATCATGTCTTGCTTCGGTCTGCCCGAGGAGTGTATCGCAGTCATATACAATGCCGTTGATCTCGTTCGCTTCACGCCTTTGCTACGTGCCCAACATCGACGCGCTCAGCGCGAGCTGTTGGGGGTGCCGGAGACTGCGATGGTGTACCTCTTCGTGGGCTCTGGTTTCGAACGTAAAGGACTGAGTTCGGCCATACATGCCCTGGCCTCGTTGCCCAAACATTGTTATCTCGTAGTCGTGGGCAAGGATCGCGCGGTTCGCCGCTACCGGCGGCTTGCACACACCCTGGGTGTCGCGGAAAGGGTCAAGTTCGCCGGCCCTCAGGTTGATACAGCACCGTTCTATGGCATGGCCGATGCGTTTGTCCTGCCGACGCTGTACGACCCCTTCCCGAATGTCGTGCTCGAGGCACTGGCCAGCGGGTTGCCCGTTGTGGTCAGTGATAGTTGCGGCGCGGTCGACATCATCCGGGACGGAGAGAATGGTTTTGTCTGCTCGGCCAGGGATATCGATGGCTTGGTGCTGCGCATGCGTAGGCTATTGGACGTCGATCTACGTGCCCGCTGGATGGTGATCTCACGCAGTCTGGTCGAACACTGGCAGGCTGATGAAATGACAACCCGCCTGCTCGCCCTTTATCAGCGGATATTGCAGCGAGGATCGGTTGATACCACGATGTATCCTCAGGCCACTGCTCGCTGATTGAGATCATCAGCAGACATCTGGTGATGGGCGTGCGGGTTCGTAAAAGGCTATTATGGTGTGCACAGGATGCTTCATAAGCGAGGCTTTGCGGTTTGTCGGTAGAGGGGCAGGTCGTGAACAATGAAAGGCGCCGTCAAGAACGACGGCAGTGGGATACCGAGGTTCGCTACCCTTTTCGCGACAGTGATGGCCGGGAGGTGGTGTGCAACCGTAGGCGAGTGGTCGACCGCCGGCTTGCTTTGGCGAGGCGGCCCAGTGTTCTGAGGCTGCGCTACCGCGGGCGGGAAGTCGTGCTGCGTCAAGGTCAGCTGCGCTTGGGACGTCACCGCAGCAATGATGTGGCCGTAGACAGCCCTTTGGCATCACGTTACCACGCGGTGATCTTGGCGTTGGAGGATGGTTACCTGCTGGTCGACACCAGCCGTAATGGCACCTTTGTTCGCCGGGAAGGCGAGCTTGGGGACACTCGCGTCACGGCTGAAGAGACCCCGTTGCGTGGCCGCGGGGTCATCCGTTTGGGTAGTGCCACTGATATCAGTGCTGCTGATCTGGTGTTCTACGAGATAGGCAGCGTCTGAGTTTCGTCAAACCCCGTGGTATTCCCGATACCATTCGACGAAGCGTCTGATCCCGATTTCCACTGGCGTCTGTGGCTTGTAGTCCACATCCTCAATCAGTTGATCGACATCCGCATAGGTGTCCGGTACGTCACCGGGCTGTAGCGGTAGCAGGTTCTTTTCCGCCTTGCGCCCCAGGCAGTCTTCCAATACCTCGATATAGTGCAGCAGTTCGATTGGCTGATTGTTGCCGATGTTGTACAGACGGTACGGAGCCCGGCTGGTGGCGGGATCGGGGGCATCGCCGGACCATTCCGGATTGGGTTTGGCGACATGATCCAGGGTACGGATCACACCTTCGACGATATCGTCGATGTAAGTGAAGTCGCGTCGGTGGTGGCCATAGTTGAAGACGTCGATGGGCTCGCCGGCCAGGATCTTGCGCGTGAACATGAACAGGGCCATGTCCGGTCGCCCCCAGGGGCCGTATACGGTGAAGAAGCGCAGTCCGGTCACCGGCAAATCATAGAGGTGGCTGTAGGTATGCGCCATCAGCTCGTTCGCCTTCTTGCTCGCGGCGTAGAGACTGACCGGGTGATCGACGTTGTCGTGGACCGAAAACGGCATGTGCGTGTTGGCGCCATAGACCGAACTGGAGGAGGCGAAGACCAGATGCTCGACACCGTTGTGTCGACAGCCTTCGAGGATGTTGACGAAGCCGACCAGGTTGGTGTCCACATAGGCGTGCGGATTGATCAGCGAGTAGCGCACGCCGGCTTGTGCGGCGAGGTTGACCACGCGGTGAGGACAGTGGCGGGCGAACGTGGCGGCGACGGCCTCGCGGTCGGCGATGTCGATACGCTCCTCTACGAAGCCGGGCAGCGCCTTGACCCGCGCGAGGCGGGCCTCTTTAAGCTGGACATCGTAATAGTCGTTCAGATTGTCGATGCCGATGACCTCGTCGCCGCGTGCCAGCAGGCGCATGGCGAGGGCGGATCCGATGAAGCCGGCCGAGCCGGTGATGAGTACGCGCATGGTATCTCCCGTGCGTTTTATAGCCTGCCGTCGACGCTGTCTCGAGGCAGGACGGATTTGACGTCGAACACGACTGCATCGGCGTGTCCGTAATCTCGGATGGGGGTCGCTCCTTCGGCGAGGAACTCGTCATGGGCAACAGCCAGGATCACCGCATCGTAGGTGCCGGTCACAGGTGCATCGATAGGCCGTATGCCGTATTCATGCATGGATTCGTCCGCGTCGACCCACGGGTCGTAGACATCGACCTGGGCATGGAAGTCGCGGAAGGCCTCGATCACGTCGATCACCCGCGTGTTGCGCAAATCCGGGCAGTTTTCCTTGAAGGTCAGTCCCAGGATCAGTATCCGAGCACCCACCACGTGCAGCTTGCGCTGGGTCATCAGTTTGAGCACTCGCTCGGCGACGTAGGCGCCCATGCCGTCGTTGATCCGGCGGCCGGCGAGGATGATCGCCGGGTGATGCCCGACTTCCTGGGCCTTGTGGGTCAGGTAGTAGGGGTCCACACCGATGCAGTGGCCGCCTACCAGGCCGGGACGGAAGGGCAGGAAGTTCCACTTGGTGCCGGCAGCCTCGAGTACCGCCTGGGTGTCGATGTCGAGGCGGTTGAACAGCACGGCGAGCTCGTTGATCAGGGCAATGTTCACGTCGCGCTGGGTGTTTTCGATCACCTTGGCCGCCTCCGCCACGCGGATGCTGGGTGCACAATGGGTGCCCGCTGTGATGATGCTGGCATAGAGGGCATCGACGAATCCCGCGGTTTCCGGGGTCGAGCCCGAGGTGACCTTGCGGATGGTGGTCACGCGATGTGCCTTGTCGCCCGGGTTGATGCGCTCGGGGCTGTAGCCAGCGTAGAAGTCGTTATTGAAGCGCAGGCCGGAAACCGCTTCCAGGATGGGGACACAAACTTCCTCCGTGGCGCCGGGATAGACCGTGGATTCGTAGATCACCACGTCGCCGGGTGCCAGGAGGTTCCCGACCGTGCGGCTGGCGGATTCGAGCGGCGACAGGTCGGGGCGCTTGTGGCGGTCGATCGGGGTCGGCACGGTAACGATATAGACGTTGCAACCCCGCAGATCCTCCGGTTGGCAGGAGAAGCTCAGTTGCGTGCTGGCGGCGAGTTCTTCCGGCTCGACCTCCAGGGTGCTGTCCTTGCCGCGTTGCAGCTCGGCGATACGTTCGGGTTTGATGTCCAGGCCGACGGTCGGGTAGTGACGGCCGAATTCGACCGCAAGCGGCAGACCGACATAACCCAGGCCGATGATGCCGATGCGGACGCAAGCAAGATCTAACACTGGTTTGTTCCCGCTTATTTGACGTATGGCATGATTTCCGCCAGCTTGTCGGCCGGCGGCGTGCCTTCGAAGTAGTAGGCGGAGCCGTCCGTGGTCGCGAACAGCGTCACGGGTACGCCATTGAGGCCGTGATCGGCGAGGAGATTGTCATTGGTTTCGAGTTCCTTCAGCGTCTTGGCGCTGGGATTCTGCAATGGCGCGATGCCGCCGCCCGGCGAATCGTTGAATCCCCAGTCGTGTTCGCTTTGGTAGAAGGCCTTGAGACGGTCCTTGGACTGCAGGATGGCAGCCGCTTTACCGGGACTGGTACTGGTGAGAATGCCAACGGGAATCCAGTGTACCGTCACCTCATGTTTCTTCACGTAAGGGCGCAGTTCCTCGAACAGCTTGTGGCAGAAGGGGCAGTTCGGGTCGAAGAACACGTACAGTGTTTTGGGCCCCGTGCCTTCCGTGATCTTGATCGCCTTGCCCATGTCCTTGAGCAGTACGATGGCAGGATTCTGCGCCGGGGCCTGTGCGTCTTGTGCGGCCTGGGCTGCTGGTCCTGCCAGCAGGAGGGCGGCGAACATCAGGGTCGAGCAGGCTTTGAAAAGGTTGGGCATGCGGTCTCCGGGCGCGCAGCTAACCAGCGCGATCAATGTGGGGGGCTGTATATCATAGCCCTGGCCGAGTCGCCATCGCAGTCGGCAGACGCGGGCGGCTCCGTTACAATCGTCCGATCTGCGCCAGATCCGCCGCAAATCTTAACAGGAAGGACTCGACGCCATGTCCCAGTATTCCGCCGACGCCGGCCTAGGCTCCCGTCAGCGCTTTGATCGCCGCTTCTTCGCCGACGTCTGGCGCTTGGCCAAGCCTTATTTCAGAGAATCGGAGGAACGCTGGTCCGCCATCGGCTTGCTGGTGCTTATCGTGGTGGCCACCGTAGGCGGCGTCTACATCAATCTGCGCATTACCAACTGGTACAACACCTTTTACAACGCCCTGCAGACCTACCAGGCGGACAAGTTCTGGCCGTTGATGGGCGAGTTTTCCATTCTGGCCATCATCGGAATCGCACTCAGCGTCTATCAGACCTATCTCACCCAGTTCCTGGATCTGCGCTGGCGCCGTTGGCTGACCGGCACCTTCCTGACGCGCTACCTCAATGCGCGGACCTACTACCACATGGAGGTGTTCAAACGCGGGCAGGACAACCCCGATCAGCGTATCGCGGACGATCTTTCCTCATTTGCGCAATACACCAGTAATCTGGTTTCCGGCCTGCTCAGCGCAATTCTCAATCTGACCGCCTTCATCGGCTTGCTGTGGGTGCTGTCCGCCAAGGTCGTCGTACCCTGGGGAGGGGCTGAGCATCACATTCCGGGATTCTTGGTATGGGCCGCACTGATTTACGCCGTGGCCTGGACCTGGGTGGCCGCTGTGATCGGCAACCCATTGATCCGTCTCAACTACCACCAACAGCGTCTGCAGGCGGATTTCCGCTTCAGCCTCGTGCGCTTGCGCGAGAACAGCGAGGGTGTGGCACTTTACGGCGGTGAGGCCAAGGAACGGGCGCAGTTCGATCATCGATTCGATCACGTCTTCGGAAACTACAGGCGCTTGCTTCTGATGCAGAAGCGCTTCAACTGGTTCACGACCTACTTCAGCCAGTTCGCGATCCTGCTGCCGTATCTGGTCGCGGCATCGGCCTATTTCGCCAAGGCCGTGCCGCTGGGTTTCCTGATGCAGATCAGTTCCGCCTTCGGCAACGTGCAAAGCTCGTTCGCCTATTTCGCGACGAGTTACGACAGCTTCGCGCAGTGGCATGCGGTGTCCGATCGACTCCGCGGGTTCCTTGGCTACATCGAGGAAGTCGAGGCCATGCAGCGCAAGGAGAGCCATGTCGAGAGACGCGCGGGCGATGTGCTCGACGTGCAGAAACTGACTCTGCGCCTACCCGCGGGCGGCACCATCGTCGAGAACCTCGATCTGCACGTGGAACCGGGCGAACGGCTGCTCGTCACGGGGCGCTCGGGTATCGGCAAGAGCACGTTGCTGCGCGCCATCGCGGGCATCTGGCCCTTCGGCGAAGGATCCATCGCGTTGCCGGACGGCGGGCGCAGCCTGTTCCTGCCGCAGAAACCTTATCTGCCGCTGGGCAGCCTGCGCGATGCGCTGCTCTATCCCAACGGCAGCGTGAAGACGTCCGACGATGCGCTCGTCTCGGCCTTGGAGCGGGTGGGCTTGCCGGGCCTCGTGCCCTATCTCGGCGATCTGCAGCCATGGGCGCACATGCTGTCCCTCGGCGAGCAGCAGCGCGTGGCCTTTGCGCGCATCCTGCTGCAGCAGCCGACCTACGTGTTCCTCGACGAGGCCACCTCGGCCCTCGACGAACCCACGGAGCTGGCCCTGTACCGGCTGCTGGACGAATTCCTGCCGCGGACGGCGGTGGTCAGCGTGGGGCATCGAAGTACCTTGTTCGCCTTCCATTCGCGGCGCCTGCAGCTACTGGGCGAGGGGCGCTGGACGGACGGCGCCATGGATGCGGAACCCGAGTCGAAGTCGCAATACGCCACCTGAGGTCTGCGGCTGAATCGCGCGCGCATCTGCTACAATGCGCGCCATGGCAGGCAACCGCATCGGACAGGCTTTCTCCGTCACCAGCTTTGGCGAAAGCCACGGTCCGGCGATCGGCTGCATCGTCGACGGCTGCCCGCCGGGGATGAATCTCTCCGAGGACGACCTGCAGGCCGACCTGGAACGCCGCCGACCCGGCAAGACCCGGCATACCACCCAGCGTCGCGAACCCGATCAGGTGCGCATCCTGTCCGGGGTATTCGAGGGCGTGACCACCGGCACGCCGATCGCGCTGATGATCGAGAACGTCGATCAGCGTTCCAAGGATTACGGCAACATCCTCGACCGTTTCCGCCCCGGACACGCCGACTACACCTACTACAAGAAATTCGGCCTGCGCGACTACCGCGGCGGCGGCCGTTCCTCGGCCCGCGAGACGGCGATGCGGGTCGCGGCCGGCGCCATCGCCAAGAAATACCTGCACGAGCAGGCCGGCGTGGCCATCCACGGCTATCTTGCCCAGCTCGGCCCGCTCAAGCCGCAGCGTTTCGACTGGGACGCGGTGGAGGCAAACCCCTTCTTTTTCCCCGACGCGGACAGGGTGCCCGAGCTCGAGGCCTATATGGACGAGCTGCGCAAGTCCGGCGATTCGATCGGCGCGCGCGTCAACGTGGTCGCCCGCGGCGTGCCGCCGGGTTGGGGCGAACCAGTGTTCGACCGGCTCGATGCGGACATCGCACACGCGATGATGAGCATCAATGCGGTCAAGGGCGTGGAGATCGGCGCGGGCTTTGCCTGCGTCGAGCAGAAGGGCAGCGAGCACCGCGACGAGATCACGCCGGCGGGTTTCGTCGGCAATAATGCGGGCGGCATCCTCGGCGGCATTTCGAGCGGCCAGGACATCGAGGTCAGCCTGGCGCTCAAGCCCACTTCCAGCCTGCGCCTGCCGGCGCGCACGGTGAACCTCGCGGGCGAGCCGGTCGAGATCATCACCCACGGTCGCCACGATCCCTGCGTGGGCATCCGTGCCACCCCGATCGCCGAGGCCATGCTGGCCATCGTGCTCATGGACCACCTGATGCGGCACCGCGGCCAGAACGCCGACGTGCGCACCAGCCTGGCGGACATCCCGGCCCGGCCCGTCTGAGGCCGCATGCTCGCCTATCGCCACGGTTTTCACGCCGGCAACCACGCCGACGTTCTCAAGCATCTCGTCCTGATCGCGCTCCTCGATGCGCTGCGGCGCAAGGACAAGCCTTTCTGCGTCATCGATACCCACGCCGGCGACGGTGTCTACGCGCTCGACGCCCCCGAATCCGCGAAGCTGGCCGAGCATGCCGGCGGCATCGGCCGCCTGTGGGAGGCGCGGGGCCTGCATCCGGCCGTCGACGTCTACCTCGACGCGGTGGCCGTTCACAACCCTGCCGGCGCATTGCGCCGCTACCCGGGTTCGCCGCTGCTGGTGGCCGAACGTTTGCGTCCCGGCGACCGCCTGGTCGCGACCGAGGCACATGGCACGGCCTATGAGCATCTGAGCGAATGCCTGGGCCGCCGCCGCGGCGTGCAGCTGCGCGCGGGCGACGGCTACGCCTCGCTCAAGGCGCTGTTGCCGCCGTCGGAGCGCCGCGGACTGGTGCTCATCGATCCGAGCTACGAAACGGCGGGCGAGTACGAGCGTCTGAACGCGGCGCTGCGCATGATCCATCAGCGTTTCCGCCAGGGGATGGTGGCCGTGTGGTATCCGCTGGTGCCGCGCAAGCCGGCCGCACCCTGGCTCGCTTCGGTACGCCAACTCGGCATTCCCGACATCCTCGTCGCCGAGCTGCGCGTCGAGCCGCCCGGTGCCGACTTCGGCCTTTGCGGCAGCGGCATGTTGCTGATCAACCCACCCTGGGGACTGGAAGCGACGCTGCGCGAGGCGCTGCCGCGGGCGGCCGAATGCATGGCGGGCAGTCAGGGCGAGGTTTCGGTGCGCGTACTGGTGGACGAGCGGGGCGGGCTGCCCGCTGCGACCGACCCATGAGCGCCGTGCCGGCCGCCGGTCGCGGCGAGGGCACACCCTACTGGCGTCTCTCGGGTTTCTATTTCGTCTACTTCACCGTGACCGGCGCCTTCGTGCCGTACTGGAGCGTCTACCTCAAGGGTCTGGGTTACGGGCCGGTGGCCATCGGTGCGCTGATGGCGCTGCCGATGGCCACCAAGGTCTTCGCGCCTTACCTGTGGGGGTGGCTGGCCGACCGCAGCGGGCGCCGCCTGGGCGTGATTCGCCTGGCATCTTTGCTGGCCACGCTGTCGCTGGCCGTTCTGGCCCTGGGCCGGGGTGCGGTCTGGCTGGCGCTGGTGGTCACGGCGTTCAGCTTCTTCTGGAACGCCGCCCTGCCGCAGTTCGAAGCCCTGACCCTGACCCACCTGCGCCAGCGCGGCGAGCACTTCTACAGCTTGGTGCGCCTGTGGGGCTCGATCGGCTTCATCGCGAGCGCCCTGTGTCTGGGCTGGCTGTTCGGCTGGCTGAGCGTTGCCTGGCTACCCGCTATCCTGGTCGGTCTGCTTGCCGCGCTCTGGCTGACCAGTCTCAGCGTGCCGGCCACGGAAACGCTGCCCGGCATCGAAGCGGATCGCTCGCTGCGTCAGGTGATCCGCCAGCCGGCGGTGCTGACGTTGCTCGCGGTGTGCTTTCTGATGCAGGCAAGCCACGGTCCGTACTACAGCTTCTTTACGCTCTATCTGCGCGAGAACGGCTACGGCTCCGCGTTGACCGGCGTGCTCTGGTCCCTGGGGGTGCTCGCGGAGGTCGGCATCTTTCTGCTCATGCACCGACTGCTGCCGTTTTTCGGTGCCCGCCGGCTGCTGTTGTTCGCCACCCTGATCACGGCCGTGCGCTGGGTGCTGATCGCCGGCTGGGTGCAGGATCTGCCGCTGCTGGTGTTCGGGCAGACCCTGCATGCGGCCAGCTACGGCATCTATCATGCCGCAGCCATTTCTTTGATCCACATGCACTTCCCGGGTCGACTGCAGGGGCGTGGGCAGGCCCTGTATTCCAGCGTGAGCTTCGGTCTCGGCGGGGCCTTCGGCAGCCTGGTGAGCGGATACGCCTGGAGCGGACTGGGGCCGGCGGACACCTATCTGGTCGGTGCGGGCTTCGCGCTGCTCGGCGCCGCGATCGGGTACTGGGGATTGCGCAGCCCCCAACGGGCCTAGGCGGCAGAGAGAATCAGCTCGACCGCCGCCGCCAGGTCGTCTACGGTGCGCGCGCCGGGTCTGGCGATGCGGTCCTCGTCGCCATCGCGGTATTTGCCGGTGCGTACCAATACGCCCTGCAAGCCGGCGCCGAGGGCGCCTTCGACATCGGCGACGGCATCGTCTCCCACCATGATCGCCTCGCCTGGCGCACAGCCGAGCGCCGAGACGGCCTCAAGGAAGAAATCGGCGGCCGGCTTGCCGAGCACGCAGGCGCGTGTGTCGGCGGCGTATTCGAGGGCAGCCTTGAATGGGCCGATATCCAACGAGAGGCCGTCGGCATCGCGAAAATATCGGTTGTCGCCAAGCGCGAGCAATTGCGCGCCATCCATCAGCAGTCGAAACGCCGCATTCAGGCTGGCGTAATCGAATGCCTGTGCGGCATCGCCGAGCACCACGGCGTTCGGACTCTGCAGGTCCAGACCCGCGAATTCGGCACGCAGATCGGGATGTATCAGCAGATGCGGGCGCTGGGCGTGCTTGTGCAGATGGTCCAGGGCCGCCTGTACGGGCGTGAAAACCTCGTCGGACTGGATTGCGAAGCCCATGTCATTGAGCGCACGCAAGATCCGCGTTCGAGGCTGTCGAGTGGTGTTGGTCACGTAGCGTACGGGCAAGCCGGAGGACTTCAGCTTGCGCAGTGCGGGTACTGCGCCGGGCAAAGGGATGTTGCCGGCATACAGTACGCCGCTCAGGTCGAGCAGCACGCCGCGTATGCGTGGTTGCTCATTCATGTGCCGGCTATCCGGCGGTGCCGCAACGATCGCCATGTGGGAGTTGGCGCAGCCATGCGGATTCTTTGTCGAGCCACTGTGCGACGGCCTGGTTGGTCGCGGTGACGCCGGCCACCGGGTTGGGTGCCGATGCGACCTCGATTGCGAAACGGCGAGTGCTAAGGGTGCGGTCGTTCGCGGTGTCGACGAGCGTGCTGCCGACGGTCAGTCGGATGTGGCTTTGCTGGCCGACGAAGACCTGGGTCAGATCGATCAGGCGCGTTTCCAGCTGCAGCGGCGCACCGCCGCCCGAACCGGCGTCGAGAACATGGCCGAACAAGCCGTCGGTGCGCAGCCGCTCGACCAGCACCGGGCCGAGCATGGCGGCCGGCGGAGCGACCCAGCGATGGTAGGCGAAATCGGCGATTTGATAGGGCGCGGTGCTGTAGCGCATGGCCGTACCGCCGAAGCCCGGGGCTGCGGTCGGCGTGACCACGCGTAGGTCGGGGCAGGCGGGTGAGTCGGTCTGCGGTGCTTTGGCTGCCGGAGGCGCAATGCGATAGGCGATGACCTGCTCGCTCGGGTGTCGCTTGGGCAGCAACGAGCAGCCAGCCATCGATACGAGGAGCGTGAGAGCCGCGAGCGTCAGCGGAAGGGCGCGATACATTTTCATTCTCCCGGGCCGGGTTTTGGCGGTCTGGGGCCGTAGATCAGCGTACTCGGGTCGGCCTGCAACTGGTCGCTGAGATGGCGGAAACTGCGTACCGTGGTGTTGAACTGACGCAGGGCCTCGTCGGCCTGCGGCAGGGTGCGTTTCACTGCGGCAGCGCTCTGCCCCATCTCCGCGCTCAGATGTTTGAGTTGGCGCATCAGGTCGGGCAGTTCGTCAGTGGTGGCGCGGGTCTGGCGCATCAGCGCGTCAAACTGGTCGATGGCGTCCGCGAGCTTGCCGCTATGTGCGTTCAGGCGGGTGCTGAGTGCGTTGAGATTGGCGAGTGTCTGATTAACGCTTGCGATGTTACGGTCGCTCAGCAGCCGTCCCAGACGCTCGCTGGTCTGGGTCAGGCTCTTGCCGACCTGATTCACGATGACGTCGAGGCGCTGCATCAGCGAAGGCGAGGTCTTGATCACCGGGTAGGGCGCGTCGTCGGTGCGCTGCAAAGTCGGCGAACCGGGCGATCCCCCGGTCAGGCTGACGAAGGCCGAACCCGTGATCCCCTGGAGTTGCAGGCTGGCGCGGGTATCCTGTTTGATGGGCGTGCCGCGTGAGATATCGAGCAGCAGGCGCACGCGAGATGGGTTGGCGGGGTCGAGGCCGATCTGGCTCACATGGCCGACGCGTACGCCGTGGTAGCGCACCGCTGCGTCCTGCGGCAGAGCCCAGACCGATTCGGTGGTGTAGACGAGATAATGTTCGTAATCCTGGCGGCCTGGCCCGCCCGCGGCGAACCACAGCAGCAGGGCGACCAGACCGGCACCCAGCACGATGACGAAAAAGCCGACCAGGGCGTAGTTGACGCGCGATTCCATCAGGCCAGCGCCTCCGTGTGACTGAAGAATGCCCGCACGTTGCGGTCTGGATGTTCGCGCAGGGCGGCGGGCGTGTCGACGGCGAGCAGGCGTCCATCGCCCAGCAGGGCGACGCGGTCGGCGATGAGATCGACCGAAATGAGGTCGTGGGTGACCAGCACCACGGTGAGCGCCAGGGCGTCGCGCAGGCGGCTCACGAGTTGATCGATTGCGCGTGCGCTGACCGGATCCAGGCCGGAACCGGGTTCGTCGAGGAACAGCAACTCGGGGTCGAGAGCGAGTGCGCGCGCCAGTGCCGCACGCTTGCGCATGCCCCCGCTGAGCTCACTGGGGTACAGGCTCGCGGCCTCGTGCGGCAATCCGGTGAGTTCGATCTTGAGCATGGCGAGTTGACGGATCAGAGGGGTCGGCAGATGGGTGTGTTCGCTCAGCGGCAGGGCGACGTTTTCCAGTACGTTGAGCCCGCCGAACAGCGCACCGGACTGGAATAATACCCCCATCCGCTGGCGCAGACCGGTTTCCTCACGTGCGGGCAGCGTGCGCCTGGGGCCGAAGCGTTGGCCGAACAGCTCGATTTCGCCGCCCTCGGGCTTGCGCAGCAGGATCATTTCGCGCAGCAGCGTGGTCTTGCCCGCACCGGAACCGCCGACCAGGGCGAGAATCTCGCCCCGTTTAACCTCCAAATCGATACCGTTGTGGATAATGCGCTCGCCATAGCGCGATTCGATTCCAGTGAGACGGAGGAGGGGGGCGCCGTTCATAGCGAAAGCTGGTTGAAGATGACCGAGAACAAGGCGTCGAGGACGATCACCATGAAGATCGACTGCACCACGCTGCGCGTGGTGTGCCGGCCGACGCTTTCCGCGCTGCCACTGACCTTGAAGCCCTGATAGCAGCCGACGCCAGCAATCACCAGGGCAAACACCGGGGCCTTGCTGACGCCGATGAGGAAACTGGTGAGACTGACGCTCTGGTGCAGTCTATCCATGAAGCTGTCCGGGCTGACATCGAGCACGAATTCACCGACCAGCATGCCGCCGATGACCCCGACCACGTCGGCGAATACGGTGAGCAAGGGCAGGGCGATGGCAAGCCCGACGACCTTGGGTACGACCAGCATTTCCAGCGGGCGGATGCCCATGGCGCGCAGTGCGTCGATTTCCTCGGTGACGCGCATGGTGCCGATTTCCGCGGTGAAGGCGGCGCCGGTCCGTCCGGCGATGATGATCGCGGTCAGCAGCGGCGCCAGCTCGCGCAGCATGCTGATGCCGACGAGGTCGGCGATATAGAGGTTGGCGCCGTACTGCGCGAGGAAGGTCGCGCTCTGGTAACCGATCACCACTCCGATGAGGAAGGACAGCAGACCGACGATGGGCAGCGCCTGAACGCCGGCCTGTTCCAGGGTGAGCAGGATCTGCCGGGGGCGCAGCCGGCGTGGGTGAGGCAGGGCGCGCAGGGCGGTCAGCGTGCCTTCGCCGACGAAACCGAGGAATTCGTAGCCGGTGCCGAGCATATTGACCGTGCAGCGCCCCACGTAGGTCAGCCAGCCTTCGCCGCGCCGTTGTGTCTGCCGGCT
This sequence comes from Acidihalobacter aeolianus, assembly GCF_001753165.1. Lineage (GTDB taxonomy): Bacteria > Pseudomonadota > Gammaproteobacteria > DSM-5130 > Acidihalobacteraceae > Acidihalobacter > Acidihalobacter aeolianus. Next base: position 2,212,943 of record NZ_CP017448.1, on the reverse strand, counting down.
GCGTGGATCGGCGCCTGTGGCGAGCAGGTCGAGCAGTGTGGCGGCCTCGGCCGAGGCGCCGCGCAGCTGAATGGGTTTACCCTGTGCCGCACGATCGAGCAGGGCGCGGCGGATCAGCCAGGCGCCGGTGGTGTCGAGCCCTTCGAGTTGAGACAGGTCGAGGATCGCGGGGGCGTCGGCGGGCAGCCTGGCCGGATCGACACGGCTGGCGTTGCCCGACAGGCCCGCGGTGGTCCAGTGACCGTTCAGCCTGACGGCTTCCGAATCGATGTGCAGACTGGCGGGCGATGGGAGCATGGCGCGACTTTGTCCGATTTCGCGCCCGTCGGCAACGGGCGGCGTGCTCAGGGTCGTGCCGAGTCGATCAGGGCGGCCGCGGCGTTCGACAGCGTGCGCTCGCGATGACGCACGAAGCCCAGGGTGCGTCGGAGCCTCAATCCCTCGGTGGACAAGGACTTGATGCTGCTGTCCACCAGGATCTCGGGCAGGGCGCTCCAGCCGAGGCCGATCGAGACCATGCTGCGAATGGTTTCGAGGTAGTTCGTGTCCAGCCGCACCTTGGGTTTGAGTCCGTGCGTGGCAAGGGCGCGCTCGATCACGCCGCGCGTATAGGTGCCGATGGCGGGCAGGATTGCGGGGTACTCGGCGAGCTGCGCCAGCGCCACGGGGCCGTGGATCGCGGCCAGCGGGTGGTCGACTGCGGCGACCAGGGTCAGCGGATCGTCCCACACCGGGGTCGACACCAGTTGCGGCGGGGTTTCCGGGGGCAACGTGACCAGAGCCAGCTCCAGGTCGCCGTGCTCCACTGCGGCGCAGCCGGCCTCCGAATCCAGAAAGCGCAGGTCGAGATCGACCTCGGGATAGCGCCGGGTGTAGCCACGCAGCAGCGCGGGCAGGCGGTGCAGCCCGATGTGGTGGGAGGTGCCGATGCTCAGCGTGCCGGCCACGTGACCCGACAGGTTGGCAAGCCTGCGCCGGCTTTCGTCCAGCTCCAGCAGGATGCGCCGCGCGCCCGGCAGCAGGGCGTGGCCTGCCTCGGTCAGCTGCACGCGGCGGGCCACGCGGTCGAACAGACGCCGGCCCAGCTCGCCTTCGAGCTGGCGGATGCGCTTGCTCACCGCCGGCTGGGTGAGGTGCAGCCGCGCGGCGGCCTCGGAAAAGGAGCTGAGTTCGGCGACGGCGGTGAAGGCCTGCAGGGCGTTGACGTCCATGACGGGTTCCGTTCATGTATTCCAGTTGGGAATGTAACATATGACATATTGCCATTTGAGTTATAGTCTGCGCGGGTTTAGTCTCGCCCGACACTGTGGAGGAGGTCCCGGGACATGGCAGGAAAAACGCTCTACGACAAATTGTGGGACGCGCACGTGGTGCGCACCGAGGACGACGGCACCGCACTGCTCTACATCGACCGGCATCTGGTGCACGAGGTGACCAGCCCGCAGGCCTTCGAGGGCCTGCGTCTGGCCGGCCGCGAGCCGTGGCGCATCGACAGCATCCTGGCGGTGCCGGACCACAACGTACCGACCACGGATCGCGCCCTGGGTATCGCGGACCCGGTCTCGCGCCAGCAGGTCGACACCCTGGACGAGAACTGCCGGACCTACCGCATCACCGAATTCCGCATGGACGATCCGCGCCAGGGCATCGTGCACGTGATCGGGCCGGAGCAGGGCGCGACGCTGCCGGGCATGACCGTGGTCTGTGGCGACTCGCACACCTCCACGCACGGCGCCTTCGGCGCGCTGGCGCACGGCATCGGCACCTCCGAGGTCGAACACGTGCTGGCCACGCAGTGCCTGATCCAGAAGAAGTCGCGCAACATGCGCGTGCGCGTCGAGGGCGAGGTCGGCCCGGGCGTGACGGCGAAGGACATCACGTTGGCGGTGATCGGCGAGATCGGCACCGCCGGCGGCACCGGCTACGCCATCGAGTTCGCCGGCTCGGCGGTGCGCGCGCTGTCCATGGAAGGCCGCATGACGCTGTGCAACATGGCGATCGAGGGCGGCGCCCGCGCCGGCATGGTGGCCGTCGACCAGACCACCATCGACTATCTCGCAGGCCGGCCCTATGCGCCCAAGGGCGCGCAGTGGGATGCCGCGGTGGCCGCCTGGCGCGAGCTGCACAGCGACGACGACGCCGTGTTCGATCACGAGGTTGTGATCGATGCGGCCGGCATCCGCCCGCAGGTCACCTGGGGCACCTCGCCGGAGATGGTGCTGCCGGTCGATGCCAAGGTGCCGGATCCGGCCGCCGAGCCGGATGCGGTGAAGGCCGAGGGCATGCGCCGCGCGCTGGCCTACATGGGGCTCGAGGCGGGCACGCCGATTGACGCCATCCCGGTGGACAAGGTGTTCATCGGCTCTTGCACCAACTCGCGCATCGAGGATCTGCGCGCCGCCGCCGCCGTGGCCAAGGGCCGCAAGGTGGCCGGCAACGTCAAGCTGGCGATAGTGGTGCCGGGCTCCGGACTGGTGAAGCGTCAGGCCGAGGAGGAAGGGCTGGATCAGGTGTTCCTCGCCGCCGGTTTCGAGTGGCGCGAGCCGGGTTGTTCCATGTGCCTGGCGATGAACGCCGACCGGCTGGAGCCGGGCGAGCGCTGCGCGTCGACCTCGAACCGCAATTTCGAGGGTCGGCAGGGGCAGGGCGGGCGTACCCATCTGGTGAGCCCGGCGATGGCCGCGGCCGCCGCGGTCGCCGGCCATTTCGTCGACGTGCGTTCGTTGTAATCGGGAGGAATCGAACATGCAGGCATTTACCACGCATACGGGCAAGGTGATCCCCCTCGACCGGGCCAACGTCGACACCGACGCGATCATCCCCAAGCAGTACCTCAAGTCGATCAAGCGCTCGGGCTTCGGCCCCAACCTGTTCGACGACTGGCGCTACCTCGATCCGGGCGAGCCGGGCGTGGACAACGCCGGGCGCCGGCCGAACCCCGAGTTCGTGCTCAATGATCCGCGCTACGCCGACGGCACGGTGCTGCTGGCGCGCAAGAACTTCGGCTGCGGCTCCTCGCGCGAGCACGCCGTATGGGCGCTGGACGACTACGGCATCCGCGCGGTGATCGCGCCGAGCTTTGCCGACATCTTCTTCAACAACAGCTTCAAGAGCGGGCTGCTGCCGATCGTGCTCGAAGAAACGGCAGTCGATGCGCTGTTCGCCGCGGTGGCGGCGACGCCCGGCTACGTGCTCACCATCGATCTGCAGGCGCAGACGGTGGGCACGCCGGACGGGCAGTCCTACGCCTTCGAGGTCGACCCCTTCCGCAAGCACTGCCTGCTGGAAGGGCTGGACGACATCGGCCTGACCCTGCGGCATGCGGACGCCATCCGTGCCTATGAGGCGCGGCGCCGGCAGGAGGCGCCGTGGCTGTTCGGTGCGCCCTGACGGCCGCGGACTTGATCTGAGCCGCCGCATTGACGGGGATTCCCGCGTGGATACCGATCACGCTCGCCGCGGCGGTGTTCCAGGTTTGGCGTACCGCGCTGCAGGTCAAGCTGCGCGGTGTGCTGTCCGCCAGTGGGGCGGGTTTCGTGCGCTATCTCTACGCGCTGCCGCTCGATGTACTGATGCTGATGCTGGCCCTGTGGTGGCTGCAGGTGACCCTGCCGGCGGTGTCCTGGCGTTTCCTGCTGCTCTGCCTGGCGGGCGGAGTGGCGCAGATTTTCGGCACGATCCTGTTGATCACGGTCTTCGGGCTGCGCAGCTTCGTGGTCGGCACGGCCTATGCCAAGACCGAGGCCGTGCAGCTGGTGGTCCTGTCGGTGGTGGTGCTGGGCGTGCATTTGCCGCCACTGGCGGTGGCGGGCATTTTTCTCGCCGTGGCCGGTGTGCTGTTGCTGTCGCTGGTCGGACAGAAGCTCGGGCTGCGCGACTGGCTCAGGGCATCGCTGCAGCCGGCGGCGTTGTGCGGCCTGGGCGCGGCCTTCACCTTCGCACTGACCGCGCTGGCGCTGCGCGCCGCGAGCGTAGACCTGGGGCCATCGGTCCACGTGGCGGTCAAGGCGACGCTGGTGCTGTTGGTCACCAATCTGGCGCAGACGCTGGTGCAGGGCGGTTACATGGCATGGCGCACCCCCGGCGAACTGCGCGACTGCTTGCGTTTGTGGCGGCGCGCCTCGCCGGTCGGCATCCTGTCGGCACTGGGTTCGGGTTGCTGGTTCGCGGGTTTCGCGTTGACCCATGTGGCCCTGGTGCGCGGTCTCGGCCAGGTGGAGATTCTGTTTACCCTGGCGGTGGGGCATTTCTATCTCAAGGAGCGCGTGCGCCGAGGCGAGGTGACGGGATTGGTGCTGGTGACCCTGGGTGTGCTGATGATCGCCGCGGTGGACATGCGCTAGACGAATACTGAGCGAACGAACATGACATTGAGGAGTGGGTTATGAGTCGGAAAATACTGCTGCTGCCGGGCGACGGAATCGGCCCGGAAATCGTCGCGGAGGCGGTCAAGGTGATCGAGGCGCTGAAGACGCGGCACGGGCTCGACGTGGAGACCGAAGAGGCCCCGATCGGCGGCGCCGGCTACGATGCGGCCGGACACCCGCTGCCCGAGGCGACGCTGGCCAAGGCGCGCGAGGCCGATGCGGTGCTGCTCGGCGCGGTCGGCGGGCCGCAGTACGACAAACTGCCGCGCGAGCTGCGTCCGGAGCGCGGTCTGCTCGGCATCCGCAAGTCCATGGGGCTGTTCGCCAATCTGCGCCCGGCGCTGCTGTATCCCGAACTCGCCGAGGCCTCCACGCTCAAGCGCGAGGTGGTCGAGGGGCTGGACATCATGATCGTGCGCGAGCTGACCGGTGGCATCTATTTCGGCGAGCCGCGTGGCATCCGCGAACGCGAGGACGGCCAGCGCGAGGGTTTCAACACCCTCGTCTACAGCGAATCCGAGATCGAACGCATCGCCCGGGTAGCCTTCGACACCGCGATGAAACGCGGCAAGCGCCTGTGCTCGGTGGACAAGGCCAACGTGCTGGAGGTGTCCGAGCTGTGGCGCGAGGTGGTCGAGCGCGTGGGCCTCGACTATCCCGAGGTCGAGCTGTCGCACATGTACGTCGACAACGCGGCGATGCAGCTGGTGCGCGCGCCCAAGCAGTTCGACGTGATGGTGACCACCAACATGTTCGGCGACATTCTCTCCGATGCCGCCTCGATGCTGACCGGCTCGATCGGCATGCTGCCCTCGGCCTCGCTGAACGCGGATGGCCAGGGCATGTACGAACCGATCCATGGCTCGGCGCCGGACATCGCCGGCCGCGGCGTGGCCAATCCGCTGGCGACCATCCTCTCGGTGTCCATGCTGCTGCGCCATTCGCTGGGCGAGGCCGCGCTGGCCGACCGCGTCGACGCGGCCGTGGGCCAGGTGCTCAAGCAGGGGCTGCGCACGGCCGATCTCGCCGCCGCCGGTGCGCCAGCGGTATCCACGCGCGAAATGGGCGACGCGGTCGTCGCCGCGCTCTAATGTAGACCAAGGGGGACAGGATCATGGCAAAGCTACAAGTCGGACTGGTCGGCTGGCGTGGGATGGTCGGTTCAGTGCTGATGCAGCGCATGCAGGCGGAGGGCGATTTCGCACGCATCGAGTCGCAGTTCTTCAGCACCTCGAACGCCGGCGGGGCGGCGCCGGACTTCGCCGGCGGCAGCACCCTGGCCGATGCCCACGACATCGCCCGTCTCGGCGAGATGGATGCGATCGTCACCTGCCAGGGCGGCGACTACACCTCGGCCGTCTATTCGCAGCTGCGTGCGGCCGGCTGGGCGGGGCACTGGATCGACGCCGCGTCGACCCTGCGCATGAGCGACGAGGCGGTGATCGTGCTCGATCCGGTCAACCGCGAGGTGATCGATGCGCGTCTCGCGGCCGGCGGCAGGACCTGGATCGGCGGCAACTGCACGGTCAGCCTGATGCTGATGGCCCTGGGCGGGTTGTTCCGCGCCGGGCTCGTGGAGTGGATGAGTGCGATGACCTATCAGGCGGCGAGCGGCGCCGGCGCGCAGAACATGCGCGAGCTGCTCGCGCAGATGGGCGCCCTGCACGACGGCGTGGCGGCGGAACTCGCCGATCCGAACTCGGCGATTCTCGATATCGACGCCAAGGCGAGCGCGACGATGCGCTCCTCCGCATTTCCTGCGGAGCACTTCGGCGTGCCGCTGGCCGGCAGCCTGATCCCCTGGATCGACAAGCAGCTCGACAACGGCCAGAGCCGCGAGGAATGGAAGGGGCAGGCCGAGACCAACAAGATCCTCGGCGCCGGGCGGACCGTGCCGATCGACGGTTTCTGCGTACGCATCGGCAGCATGCGCTGCCACTCGCAGGCTCTGACCGTCAAGCTGACCGACGACACGCCGATGTCAGACATCGAAGGCCTGATCCGCGAGGCCAACGACTGGGTGCGCCTGATCCCCAACGAACGCGAGACCTCGATGCGCGAGCTGAGCCCGGCGGCGGTCAGCGGCCGCCTGGAGGTGCCGGTGGGGCGCCTGCGCAAGCTCAACATGGGCCCTCAATACCTCGGCGCCTTCACCTGCGGCGATCAGCTGCTGTGGGGTGCCGCCGAGCCGCTGCGACGCATGCTCAACATCCTGGTCGACACAGTTTAGCAGCACGCTTGGCAGATATGGTTGTGTCCGACTGGTATTGTTTTTGACTATTTATATCATATTTATCAATTGGTTGATTATTATAGGTGGATTCCTGCGCGGTGTCTCGGCGCTATGTATCCATCATGTTCAGTGGATGACATATCGTTTTCGATATGCAGGTCTTTCTAGGATATGCATACGCTCGTTCAAGCATTGATCGGCCTTGAATGATGGTGTCGATGTTTGATTCTGAGTGAAACCCATAATTTGCGGATGAGATTATTTGGTACCTGGCCGATCCGCCCCGTCCTTCAGAGTTCTATCGGTGCATGGTTGCGTATGATCTGCTAAAGGAGGTGCAATCAATAGTGTTCAAAACGCCGAGATTTTGATAAAAGACTAAAAATAATCTAAAGTTACGACGGGAACTTCGAGCATGGACACAAGCTGTGTGCCCGTCTGTATCCGTAAACCCCGCGCGGGTGGCTACACGTTGGCGACCCGGGCATGTTCCGATAAGCATATAACCGAGGGGATATGAACGTGCGTAGACTGGCCTTGGGCTTGTCCCTCATCGGGTGCCTGTTGGCTCCTGTAACTTCCGAGGCACTTGGCCTCGGCCCGATCGATGTCCGCACCAGCCTTAATCAGCCTCTTCAGGCGGATATCCAATTGCAGGGCGTAAGCCCAGGGGATATCAGCGCCATAACTGCCTCACTGGCATCGCCAAGCCTGTTTTCCCGCGTGGGTATTCCCAGGCCGGATTATCTGGACACGTTGCATTTCAAGGTTGTTAGCTCGAGCAACGGAACGCCCGTTATCCGCGTTACCACTACGCAAGCGGTACATCAGCCGTTTCTGGATTTTCTGCTGGAAGTGAACTGGTCCGGCGGTCGCCTGCTGCGCGAATACACGATTTTGCTCAATCCTCCGAACTATATGCAGGGGCATTCTGAGGCAAGTTCACAGATGCCGACTGTAGTCGCCCCACCGGCACAGGCCCCTGTGCTGGGTATGCAAACTTCCAATGCCCCACCGAAACCGGCTACCCGCACTACCGTCATGGCAAAGCCTTCGATGACCTCGAGCAGGGGAGGGATAGGCCAATACCGGGTGAAGAAGGGCGATGCCCTGTGGGATATTGCAAAATCGGAAGGCGCAAGCACAGGTGCCGAGATCAATCGCATGATGGTCGGTATATTGCGTGCCAACCCTGATGCCTTCATCAAAGATAATGTGAATGGTCTTAGGACGGGTTACGTGCTGCGGATACCCAGTACAAGCCAGTTGTCCTCGATCAGCAGCAGCGCAGCCACTTCCGAGGTTGCCAAGCAAAATACCTTGTGGCGTCAGTACGCCATGCGCATGGCAGGCAAAACCGTTGCGGAGTCCCAACTCAAGGCTGGCGGCAGCACGCCTGGCACCCCCAAACCTGCTAACGGTGGCAAAACGGCAACCAATGAGGGTGGCCACCTGCGCATCATGGGCACGGAGGCGAAATCCACAGGGACAAGTGGCGGCCAGATGGCCATGGTCGACGGCACCGGCAAGGCGAATCTTGAGCATGAACTTTCGCTGGCCAAGGAAGCCGCCGTTTCCAATCAGCAGCAGATCGACGATTTGCAATCGCGCATCAATGCGTTGCAAGGCATTGTCAGCAAGCAACAGAAATTGCTCGAGCTGAAAAATCAGGAATTGGCAACATTGCAGGCCAAGCTAGGTCATGCGGGTACTGCCAATAACCAGCCTGCCATGGCTATGATGCCTGCACCCACAACAGCGCAGCATCCGGTTACGCAGGCTGCGACCATGCCGCATGCGGCCACTTCGGCGACTCCGTCCACAGCTGCAATGCCAGCTACTACGACGGCTGCCAAGCCCGCATCGGCGACAGAGGCACAGCCTAAAGTCAAGCACGCAACGCCGCCTGCCAAGCCAGAAGTCAAGCATGCTGTGCCTCCGGCTAAGCCGACGCCACCCAAGCCGCAGTCAAGTGGCAGTATCGTCGACATGGTGTTGGACAACCCCAATTACCTGATGGCGGTTGGCGGACTTGCCCTTCTGCTGTTGGTTTTGCTCTGGCTGATCGTACGCCGTTCGGGCAAGGCCAAGCAGGCGCCCGTAGTCCGCGGGCTGGATCCTTCCCTAGGTGATGGGCCTTCGATTGGTGGAGAGAAGGGCAGTAGCGTTGAATCATCGACAGCATTGGCTGGTGCAGTAGTTGCGGGCGCCGCTGCCACTGCCGCCGTAGCAGCTACGGCTCATGCTGATGAGGGCGAGGGGCAACAGCACGAAGATGAGTTAAGCGACCTCACGGATTTCGACGATGCCGAACCGCTAACGGGTGACGAGCCGTCCGCTGCCACTGATGATGCGATGGCCGAGGCAGATGTTTACATTGCATATGGCCTCTATCCGCAAGCCGAAGCAGTAATTCAGAAGGCTATCGAGGATGAGCCGGACAATCATGACTATCGGGCCAAATTGCTTGAATGCCATTATGCCGCAAAGGATAAGGACGCCTTCGACCGTGAAGCCAAGGGATTGCTAGACGATCTCGGCAATAATCAGCAGGATCCGGTCTGGCAGCGAGTAGCTGCATTGGGCAAGTCGTTGAATCCTGACAACCCTCTTTACATGGGGGCAGATACCAGCGGTTTGAATGCAGACGATATCGTTGGTGCGAAGTCTGATCTGAGCGATCTCGATCTGGGTGAGGCGGATGACCTCGATGATATGGATGTCGAACTGGGCGATGACGGGGTGGATGCAAAGTCTACTGCGGCTGTCCAGGATGATGATGAGGTATTCGATCTGGGCGAATTGGACCTGGGCGATGATGAAAACGCGTTTGACGATCTCGATTTCGGCGATCCGAATACACACGAGGAAGCTATCGCAGAACCCGCTGCCGACTCGCCGGCACAAACAGAACCGACTGCAGCCGAGGATGACAGCCTGACGTCGCTTGACTTCAGTATGGATGACCTTGATCTGCCGTCGTTGGACGAGCATGAAGAGGAGCCGGCGACAGCAACATCTTCCGAACCCGATGATTTGGGGTTGGATTTCGAATCGATGGATATCGCAGCGGCGCCGGAAGAAAGCGTTTCGAGTCAAGCAGAAGCCCAGGTGTCACCAGATGATCTCGAGTCCCTCGATTTTGACCTCGACCTCGGTTCCGAAGTCCCGAAATCTTCGGAACCTCCAGTTGCTACGACCGACGTACTTAGCGAACCGAAGTCACCCGAGGAAACAACAGTAACGGCAACGGCTGAACTTGATACGCTGCCTAGCGATGGCGATTTGGATAACCTGGATGACATCGGAGACCTTGAAGACCTCGAGTTCGATGTCAACGATATCGAGTCTGAGTCCGCTACCGAAGGCGGCAGTCTAATTACCGACGGGGACGAGGTTGCGACCAAGCTTGATCTGGCCAAGGCCTATATCGACATGGGAGACGAGGAAGGGGCGCAGAGCACGTTGCAGGAGGTGATGGCAGAAGGGTCACCGGAACAGCGTGAGGAAGCCGAGGCATTGCTCAAGCAAATGAGCTGAAGCTTGGCGCTCGTTCTGCCCCGCTGCTAGGGGCAGTTACTGGGGCTGGGTCGCTTGCGATCCGGCCCCTTGTGTTTTCGGGAGAAGGATGCGGGTGGTCGATGCGGATCGCATTGGGTATCGAATACGACGGCACGGGGTTTTCCGGCTGGCAGCGGCAGACTGGCACACGCACGGTTCAGGGCTGTCTGGAGGTCGCGCTCTCGAAGGTTGCCGACAGGGATGTTTCCTTGATTTGCGCGGGGCGGACGGATGCGGGTGTGCATGCCGTAGGCCAAGTGGCGCATTTCGATACGGTGGCGGTGCGCGAGATGCGTTCATGGGTGCTGGGCGCGAATGCCAATCTGCCCAAAGCCATCAGCGTACAGTGGGCAACCGAGATCGATGAGTCTTTCCATGCACGATTTTCGGCTTTGTCGCGTCGATATCGCTACGTAATCCTTAACCGCTGGGTTCGACCTGGGCTTGCAGGGCGCAAGGTTACCTGGGTGCATACACCGCTCGATGAAGCACGCATGCAGGAGGCGGCTGCACATCTGGTTGGGCGCCATGACTTCAGCAGCTACCGGGCATTGGCCTGTCAGGCCAAGAGTCCGATCCGTACCGTACATGGAATATCGGTAGAACGTGATGGCGATTATGTGTATCTGGACATTCACGCCAACGCGTTCTTGCACCATATGGTTCGCAATATCGCGGGAGTTTTGATCGATATCGGCAAGGGTGAGCGTGCGACTGCCTGGAGCCGTGAAATTCTCGAGTTACGGGATCGAACCCTGGGTGGAGTGACGGCACCTCCCGACGGTCTGTATTTCACGCACGTCGAATATCCCGAGTCTTATCCATTACCAGCAGCTGTGCGTCCGCCTCGCTTCTGAGGCGGATGTTAATCTGCTACCCTGTAATGCTTGCTGGCGGGGCGAGATCACGTGCGGACACGAATCAAGATATGCGGCATCACCCGGCACGAAGACGCCGAGACCGCGATTACCGCCGGTGCGGATGCCTTGGGCTTTGTTTTTTACCCGGGCAGCCCTAGATACGTTGAACCGAAGCAGGCTCGCGAGATCGTGAGGCCGCTTGCACCGTTCGTAACCAGCGTAGGGCTGTTTCTCGATGCGGAGGCTGGCTGGGTGCGCGAGGTCGCCGAACATGTCGGACTCGATATGCTGCAGTTTCATGGCCAAGAATCCCCCGCAACATGCCGTGCTGCCGGCATGCCCTTTCTCAAGGCAGTTGGCATGGGCGGGCAGGGCGACCCTCGGGGCTACGCCGCCCTTTACGTCGAGGCCAGCGGCATCCTGCTCGATAGTCATGCTCAGGGGAAGGCCGGGGGCACTGGACAAACATTCGATTGGAGCGCAATCGATGCTGATGCCTGGCCGGTACCCATCGTATTGGCAGGTGGGCTGACGCCTGAGAACGTATATGAGGCGCTGCGCGCCGTGCATCCTTACGCCGTAGACGTCAGCAGCGGTGTGGAATCGGCTCCTGGAATCAAGGATCCTGCGAAAATCATGCGCTTTGTGGAAGAGGTGAGGCGTGGCGATGCTCAATGAAAATCCGTCGGCTCAGGTCGACTGGGCAAACTTCCCGGACGAAAGGGGACATTTCGGTATCTACGGTGGACGTTTCGTGGCCGAAACGCTGATGGCTTCGTTGCTCGACCTGCAGGAGGCCTATGAGCGCCTGAGCCGCGATCCTCAGTTCATGGCCGAGTTCGACGCGGATCTGGCCCATTACGTGGGTCGGCCAAGCCCCCTTTACCATGCCGCGCGCTGGAGCCGCGAACTCGGCGGCGCGCAGATTTACCTCAAGCGAGAAGACCTTAACCATACTGGCGCGCACAAGATCAATAACACCGTCGGTCAGGCGCTGCTGGCCAAGCGTATGGGCAAGACGCGGATCATCGCCGAAACGGGGGCCGGGCAGCATGGCGTCGCGTCGGCGACTGTGGCCGCGAGGCTCGGGCTCGAATGCGTGGTCTACATGGGGGCAGAGGACATCGAGCGCCAGGCTCCCAACGTCTATCGCATGAAGCTGCTCGGTGCCGAGGTGGTGCCGGTGACCTCCGGTTCGCGCACCCTCAAGGATGCCTTGAACGAAGCCATGCGCGACTGGGTCACGAATATCGACTCGACCTTCTACATCATCGGTACCGCGGCGGGTCCTCACCCGTACCCGCAGCTGGTGCGCGATTTTCAGTCGGTGATCGGCCGTGAGGCCCGGGCGCAGAGCCTTGAGCATATCGGGCGCCTGCCGGACGCGCTCGTAGCCTGCGTCGGCGGTGGCTCGAACGCCATTGGCTTGTTCCATCCTTTTCTCGCCGACACCGGGGTCGAGCTTTACGGCGTCGAGGCGGGCGGGCTGGGCCTGGCGAGCGGCCAGCACGCAGCCCCCCTGTCCGCTGGCCGGCCGGGCGTCCTGCATGGCAACCGGACCTACCTGATGGAGGACGACGACGGCCAGATTCTCGCGACGCATTCGATCTCCGCCGGATTGGACTATCCGGGCGTCGGTCCGGAGCATGCCTGGCTGAAAGATATGGGGAGAGCGAACTATGTCACCGTCGATGACAAGGAGGCTCTGACCGCGTTTCACTCGCTGACCCGAACCGAAGGCATCATACCTGCGCTCGAATCGAGCCATGCGCTGGCCTATGGCGGCAAGCTGGCTGCGACCATGCGACCCAATCAGGCGATTGTGATCAATCTTTCAGGACGCGGTGACAAGGACATCAACACGATCGCGCGTATCGAGGGGATTACGCTGTGAGCCGTATCGGAGATTGTTTCGCTGCATTGCGGCAGGAGGGTCGCAAGGCGTTGGTGACCTATATCACTGCAGGCGATCCGACACCGGAGTCGGCCGTCGGGCAGATGCAGGCACTGGTTGCTGCAGGCGCTGACCTCATCGAGCTCGGCGTGCCCTTTTCGGACCCGATGGCCGACGGCCCAGTGATCCAGGCAGCGTGTGAACGAGCCTTGCGTCATCATGTCGGATTGCACCACGTACTTGATCTTGTGCGCCGTTTTCGTGAAAGCGACGACACCACGCCTGTCATATTGATGGCTTACCTCAACCCTATCGAGGTGATGGGTTATGCCGCCTTTGCGCGGCAGGCTGCAGAAGCGGGGGTGGATGGCATTCTCGTCGTGGATCTCCCGCCCGAGGAAGCTGCCGATGTGCTTGCGCCGTGTGCCGCCTACGGTATTGATCCGATCTTTCTGCTTTCTCCGACCAGCGACGCATCACGTATCGAGGCGATTTGCCGGCTGGCCCGCGGGTTCGTGTATTACGTTTCGCTCAAGGGTGTCACGGGGGCAGCGACGCTCGATGTCGATGCCGTCGGCACACGTCTGGCCGCGATCAGGAAATATACCGATCTGCCTTTGGGTGTCGGTTTCGGTGTCCGCGATGCACAGACCGCAGCCAGGGTTGCCGAAGTCGCGGACGCGGTGGTTGTCGGCAGCGCCGTGGTGAAATTGATCGAGGCATACGGCGAGCAACCTGAACGACTGGATCCGGCAATACGTGATCTTGTGGGAGGGATGCGTCGTGCCATCGATGCCGTTGCGACAGACAATCGGGGGGAGGTTGCCGGATGAGCTGGTACGAAAAGCTGATTCCGTCACGTATCCGCACGGAAGCGACAGCCAAGCGCGGCGTTCCTGAAGGGCTGTGGGAAAAATGCCCTGCTTGCAAGGGCGTGTTATACCGCGCCGAGCTCGAACGCAATCTCGACGTCTGTCCCAAATGCTCACACCATATGCGGATCGGGGCGCGCCGCCGCCTGGACGCCTTCCTCGACCAGGGAGAGCGTAACGAGATCGGTGCCGAGCTGTCGCCGGTCGACGCCCTGCGTTTTCGCGACAGCAAGAAGTACAAGGACCGCATCGTCCAGGCACAAAAGCAAACCGGTGAAAAGGATGCCCTGGTGGTCATGCGCGGTAGTCTCAAGGGGCTGCCGGTGGTGGCCGCCGCTTTCGATTTCAGCTTCATGGGCGGCTCCATGGGCTCCGTGGTCGGCGAGCGGTTCGTGCGCGGCGTGGATGCGGCTTACGAGTCCGGCGCGCCGTTGATCTGCTTTTCGGCGAGCGGCGGCGCACGTATGCAGGAGGCGTTGTTCTCACTCATGCAAATGGCCAAGACCAGCGCCGCGCTCGCACGATTGTCCGAGGCAGGCATCCCGTATATATCGGTGTTGACCGACCCCACCATGGGCGGTGTTTCGGCGAGCCTCGCGATGCTGGGTGATGTCAACGTGGCCGAACCGGCGGCGTTGATCGGCTTCGCCGGGCCGCGCGTCATCGAGCAGACCGTGCGCGAAACCTTGCCCGAAGGCTTTCAGCGCAGCGAGTTCCTGCTTGAACGCGGTGCCATCGATCTGATCCTCGACCGCCGCGAGCTGCGTGAACGACTCGCTAGCCTGCTCGCCATGCTCACGCATCGCCCAGCCCCGGAAGCCGAACTGCCTGAAAGCGCCTGAGTTGCAGTCGGCGGATATGCGTTTTGATACCCTGGACGATTGGCTGCGCTGGCAGGAAACGCTGGCGCCAAAGGCGATTGAGCTTGGCCTGGAACGCGTTCACGAGGTAGCAGCGCGGCTGGATTTACTGCAGCCCTCATGCCCCGTGATCACGGTCGGTGGGACGAACGGGAAGGGATCTACCGTGAGTATGCTGACATCGATGCTCCATGCGGGCGGTTATCGTGTCGGTACCTATCTGTCCCCACATCTGCTGAAGTACAACGAGCGGGTCAATGTGGCCGGCCAGCCGGTTGAGGATGCACTGCTTTGCGACGCCTTTGCAGACATCGATGCCGCAAGAGGTGAGCATCGATTGACCTATTTCGAGTTCGGCACGCTCGCGGCGCTGTGGTGTTTTGCGCGCTTGCGAGTCGATGCGATGGTGCTCGAAGTGGGGCTTGGTGGGCGGTTGGATGCAGTCAATATCGTGGATGCGGATGTGGCCGTGATCACCACGGTCGATATCGATCATGCCGAGTGGCTGGGCGATACGCGTGAGTTGATTGCAATCGAGAAGGCCGGCATCCAGCGACCCGGCCGGCCAATCCTATGCGGCGACCGCAATCCGCCCGGCACGCTGCTGCAGGCTTCGGCGGAGGCTGGTTCACGATTACTGTGCATCGGGCATGATTTCGATGCACAGTCACATGCCGACGGCATGACCTGGAGGTTTGGCAAGATGGAAGCCAGGCTGCCGAACCCGGGATTGCGCGGCACGTTCCAGATCGATAACGCAGCTTGTGCCTGCACCGCGCTGGCATGCCTGCAGGATCAACTACCGGTGACTGCACATGCCATGGCATCTGGGCTTGCTTCCGTGAGGCTTGCCGCCCGCTTCGAGCCCATGCAAGGTGCGGCTTGCCCGATTTATCTCGATGTCGCACACAACCCGCAGGCGGCACGGGCGCTGGCCGGATTGCTGGCAACCAATCCCGTCACTGGCCGTACACTTGCCGTGTTCTCGGCGCTCTCGGACAAGGATGTCAGCGGGATCGCGGCTGCAATGGATCAAGTCATCGACGAGTGGTTCGTGGGCGGTTTGGACGGAGCGCGAGGGTTGGATGCCGTGTCCTTGATTGCACGGATGCGGCCTACACAGGGTGTGGTCCACACTTGTGATACGGTCGCTGAGGCTTATACCCAAGCCTCCCGCATGAGTCGGCCGAATGATCGTATCGTCGTCTTTGGTTCCTTTCTGACCGTGGCGGCGGTACGCCAGGCCTGCGTATAATCCCCAGCGTTCCTTCGAGACGTCGGCGACTATGGATAAGCGTCTGCAACAACGCCTGATCGGTGCGGCTGTACTGATCGCTTTGGCCGTCATCTTCCTGCCCATGCTGCTCAGCGGAGGTGGGTCCAAGCCTGTTGCGGTGAAGATGAAGCTGCCACCCGAACCCAATTACCATTTCAATGGTGCGAGCCACCCTCCGTTGCCGCCTGCAACGAGCCAGGCAATGCCAGCGAATGTTGCCCCATTGCCACAGATGGCAACGTCATCCGTACCCTCGACGGTGGCAAAAGCGCCTGCAGCCACGCCCCCCATGCTTCCGTCCCCGGCGGAAAAGCCTGTTGTGGCGTCCCCGACTCAGCGGCGCGCGGCCGAACCTGCGCCTAAACAGGCACCCAAGCCGGCACAGATGGCACCTATGCCAGCCCCGACATCGGCGCCCAGGGCGAGTCCGAAACCGCCTGCGCCGCCGCCGTCAAGTACGGTCACTGCCCCTCCCGGCAAGCCGGTGGTTACCGCCTGGGTCGTACAAGTGGCGAGCCTGGTGGATGAAAATAGCGCAAATATGTTGCGTGACCGCTTGCGCAAGAAAGGCTTCGATTCCTATATCGACCGTTTTCGGCATGCCGGTAAAACCTATTTCCGAGTCCGTGTCGGGCCTCGGCTGTCAAAACCCAAGGCCGAGTCGATGCTGGTGCGCATCGACCATGCCGTCAAGCTCAAAGGCATTGTGGTTCCCTACCCATGAACGGCGCCGACATACTGATCGTCGCCATCATGGTGGTGTCGGTGATCGTCAGCCTGTTTCGTGGGTTTGTGCGCGAATCACTCTCACTGGCAACCTGGGCACTTGCGATCTGGCTTGCGCTGGAATTCTCGGACAGATTGGCTGCTATCCTGCCGGGGGCTATACACTCACAAATTCTCCGCCTTTGGGTCGCATTTGGATTGCTGTTCATCATCACCCTCGTACTTGGGGCGCTGTTTAATAATCTCGCTGCGCAATTGATCAAACGGACGGGGCTGTCCGGAACGGACCGTGCTCTTGGCGTTTTCTTCGGTCTGGTGCGCGGAGCGCTACTGGTCATCCTGCTGGTGCTGCTGGCAGGGTTGACGACGCTTCCGCAGGAAAATTGGTGGCACCACTCCTATCTTTTGGAACATTTTCAGCGTGTCGCGATCTGGCTGCGCGGTTATCTGCCCCCCAGATTGGCGGACCAGATCAGCTATGGCTGATACTGGCGCGTTCATACACGCTCAATTATCGGAGGGCCTCGCTGCGTGTGCGGGATCATAGGCATCGTCGGGCAAAGCCCCGTCAATCAATCCTTGTACGACGGACTGACTGTGTTGCAGCACCGAGGGCAGGACGCTGCGGGCATCGTCACCTATCACGATGGGCGTCTGTATTTGCGCAAGGGCAACGGGCTGGTACGTGACGTTTTTCGTGGCCGGCATATGCAGGAGTTGGTGGGCAACGTCGGTATCGGCCATGTGCGCTATCCGACTGCAGGGTCTTCTTCGTCGGCCGAAGCGCAGCCGTTCTACGTCAACTCTCCTTTTGGGATCACGCTGGGCCATAACGGCAACCTGATCAATACCGAATCGCTCAAGCGCGAACTGTTCTTGCAGGATCGGCGTCATATCAATACCGAATCCGACTCCGAGGTGTTGCTCAATATCTTCGCTCAGGAACTGCTGCATCAGCAGCCGCTGCATCTGGAGCCGGATCACGTGTTCCACGCGGTTGCTGCCGTACACCGCCGCTGCCAGGGTGCCTATGCTGTGGTAGCCATGATCAACGGCCACGGTATTCTCGCCTTCCGCGATCCTTATGGCATTCGTCCGGTGGTCTACGGCATGCGCGAGACTCCTGACGGACTCGAATACATGGTCGCCTCGGAGAGCGTTGCCCTGGATGCGTTGGGCTTCAAGCTGATCCGCGATCTGGCGCCGGGCGAAGCGGTCTATATCGATCTCGCCGGACATCTGCACAGCCGACAATGCGCGGACAATGCCCAGTATTCGCCGTGCATCTTCGAATACGTCTATTTCGCCAGACCGGACTCGATTATCGACGACGTTTTCGTGCACAAGGCGCGGATGCGCATGGGTGACTACCTGGGTCGCAAGATCCAGCGCGAATGGTCGGACCACGATATCGATGTGGTGATCCCGATACCGGAAACCAGCCGAACTTCCGCCCTGGAGCTGGCAATGCGCCTGGGGGTGAAGTATCGCGAAGGCTTCATCAAGAACCGCTACATCGCGCGAACCTTCATCATGCCGGGCCAGACCCAGCGCAAGAAGTCGGTGCGCCAGAAGCTCAATCCCATCGGTCTCGAGTTCCAAGGTAAGAATGTGCTGTTGGTGGACGATTCCATCGTGCGCGGCACCACTTCGCGTGAGATCGTGATGATGGCTCGCGATGCCGGCGCACGTCGGGTGTACTTCGCTTCGGCTTCCCCGCCGGTACGCTATCCGAATATTTACGGCATCGACATGCCCGCGGCCGACGAATTGATCGCCCACGGACGCACCGAGCAGGAAGTCTGCGAAGCGATCTGCGCGGATCGTCTGTTTTACCAGGATTTGCCGGATCTGGTGCGTGCGGTGCAGAAGGGCAATCCCAAGCTCGGTCGTTTCGACACGGCGGTGTTTGACGGTGATTACGTCACCGGCGTCAGTCGGGATTATCTTGCCGCGCTGGAGCGTCGGCGCGGTGAGGGGGCCAGTGTGGTGCGAGTCCCGCGCCAGGCCCATATCGATCTCCACAACACGGTTTGAATGCCCTATGTTGCGCAATGTCCTCGGGCCGCTCTGCGGCCTCGTATCACTTTTGCTGTGTGCTACTGCCGTGCGGGCCGAAACCATACCCTTGGCCTTGCCGCCGGACCATAAGACCGTGATCGCGACACCGTCCGGCGAGGCCTCTGCGCAGACCCTGGCCGCGGTGGCGCGAGAGCTGGCGCGGCGCTACCCAGGACCGGAAGATGCACATGTCATCGTGGTCGATGTGCGTCAGCAGCGCCTGTATCTGCTAGATCACGGCCACGTGCAGCTAACCTATCGCGTATCCACCTCACAATGGGGTATCGGTAATCGGGAGGGTAGCAATCGCACGCCTGTGGGTGTTTTCCGAATCGCACAGAAATTCGGCGAGGGCGCACCGGCTGGCACTATCTTCAAGTCGCGTCGCGATACTGGAAAACTGGCGCGAATCATCACCAATCCAGAGAATCGATCAGAAAGGGATCTGGTCACAAGTCGGGTAATGTGGCTGACGGGTTTGCAGCCTGGTTTCAACGAAGGTGGCGACGTGGACACCCACAGCCGCTACATATACATCCACGGAACGCCGGAAGAGGGCCGCATTGGCATCCCGTCTTCGCATGGTTGCGTGCGCATGATGAATAAGGATGTGATCGAGCTCTTTAGCCAAGTGCCTGTCGGTACACTGGTGTACATCGCCCCGGGTAACAGGCCTTTAACCGACATCCCCAATCATTTTTGAGTCACGCCTTCTGGATGTAATCAGGGCGTCGTATTCTTCCGGGCTAACCACTTCCCAAAACAACTTCAGAAATTCGGATTGGGCTGCTTGTGTGTCATGCGGAATCGATTCTTGGCTGCTGCTGGACGGATCTTGATGGCATGGGGTTCTGCAGAGTTGGCAGCTGGCGGACTCGATTTTATGTGTGCGCTCATGTGCTTGACCCAGGCGTTCAAACTCCGGATGTTCGCCGTATGTCTCTCTGCCTTCCCGCTCGTACCAGAGATTGAATCGACAGGTTTGATCTCCAGTTGTGGCGGCTGAAATATCACTAAAGGCCCTGTTGGCGGAGAATTCACAGCTGTTGCAGGCGCTTAGATGATGCTCGGCAGCAATAGCGAGCAATCGGCAGTCATAGAGGTTGACTGCGGCACGTGCCCATTCAGGCAAGGTGACATTGGGGATTTGAGCTTGTGCCCAAGGGATGACCTGATCGGCGGGCATGGGCTTGGAGGCCGCATAGCCTTGTACGGTCAAGCAACCCATTTCTAGTAGTCTGATGGCGTGTGCGGTGGTCTCAACGCCTTCGGCAATTACTTCCAGGTCCATCTGGCGTGCGGCAGTAATGAGTGCGGCGACAATGGCCTGATTCTGTGGGACGTCGAAGATTTGCCTGATGAAGCTCTGGTCGATCTTGATCTGATCGCAGGGTAGGCGCTGCAGATAGCTCAACGAGGCGTACCCCGTGCCGAAATCGTCGAGTGAAACCTTGATGCCACGTTTATGGCATGCGTGCAGAACCTTGGCCGTCTTGCCCAGGTCGTTGAGATAGGCGGTTTCGGTAATTTCGATTTTGAGCGCATGCCGTACGGACTCATGCCGAGCTAAGTTGTGGTCAAGGTCCTGCAGGAACTCCGGGGCCAACAGGTGGCGAGCGCCAATGTTTACGGAAACAGTGGTTGCATAGCCGAATACTTTCCACGTCTCCAGCTGGGCAAGAGCATTCCGGATGACATAACAGCCCAATGCCCGGATCAGACGTCCGTCTAACTCGACCTGGGTGATGAATTCGCTGACCGGGCGATATCCGCCTTCAGGTAGAGGCCATCGGATCAGTGCTTCGTACCCGATAATGGTCGAGGCGGCGATGTCCATTTGAGGCTGGTAATGTAGTTCCAGTCCGTTCTTCTCGATAAGCTCCATGAACTCATGCTGCACGTGATAGCGGCGCAGCATTTGCTCTTCCATTGCGGGTGTGAAGAAGCGATAACAGGATACTTCGTTGGATTTTGCTTCCTGCAAGGCCAAATCGGCACGACGCAGCAGTGATTCCGGATGTTTGCCGTCAGTGGGACTCATGGCCAGACCAATATGGGATTGGATCTCTATGCTTTCTCCTTCAGGGAGAAGGAATGGTGCGGTCAGATCTTCCAGCAACCGCTTCAATGCATGTTGCCAATGGGGGTCGCCGCGAGCCGGGAAGAGAATCAGGCCAAATTCGTCACCATTTAATCGTGCAATGAGATCCCCTGGCTGCTGATGCGTGATGAGGCGGTTTGCAAGCTCTCGGATTGCGATGTCGCCACTTTGATGGCCCAAACGGTCATTGATGCTCTTAAGCCCGTGTAAATCGAGAATACCTACCGCGAAGTGTTGTTCCTGGGCATGCATGAGGGATTTGCTGCGTAATTCGGTAAGGTGCCCCATGAACAATGTTCGGTTGGGTAGCTGGGTCAGCGGATCGTAATGTGCGTGCCACTGCAGTTCCTGATCCTTTGCGTGGTCTTCCAACGACAAGCCCATTCTTTCGGAGAGTTCTTCGAGCAGTTTGATTTTTCTGGGTTCGCAAACGCCCTTTTCGCCACCAAACAGCGCGACTATTCTGGAGACGTGCCCATCCGTCATGATGGGCGCAACCAGCATGCAGTCGATGTCCAGGCGGGATAACAGAACCCACCAGCTGCCCAGACCCTGTTCCTCGAAAAGAGAGGGTACACAACGCACCCCACCGCCGATCATGATCTGCTGGAAGATATTCGTAGCGTGATTGTCACCGATTCTAATGGCCGAGATGGCCTGCTCAATGCCGCCGTGGTCCAAGTGGTTTTCAGATGGGTGGCTGATGTGCTCGCACTTGAGGCTTAAGTCGTCCCAATCGACACGTGCTATCCAAATCAAATCGGGTTTCAGGGCTCTTTGCATGATGGAGGCCGAACGTTGAATGAGTTCAGGAGGCGAAGGACGTTCCGCAATGAATGCATTCAATTCGCTAAGCGCAGCATAGGTGTCGCGTAGCTTTTCAGCTTCATGGGTCGCGTCCTGTAGGCTGAGTTCGCGATTGTGAACCTTGCTACGCATTTGGTTGAAATGGCTTGCGAGCAGACCGATTTCATCATGGGCCAGGGTTTTGATGGGAGAGTCGTAGTCACCTACCGTAATTCTGTGAGTCGCAGCAAGCAGGTCGCGCAAAGGACGATTGAACCACCGCTCCATTAGAAACAGTCCGATGGAGATGATGTAGGCGACCATGACGCTCAGGATGGTCAGAGTCAGGAGGATCGTGCGGTGTTCCTGTTGTTCCATGTAGTAGTTGTCGGCGGAGACCTGAAGATACCCGATGGCATCGCCCAAGCGGTTCTTGATCGGTAAGGTCATGTGCAGGCTTTGGCGATAGGCTGATGCGTCACCGATATCCTGTTGCTTCGGATCCCGGGTAATTGGCCGAAGGCCGAAGAGCGGGTAAAGCCTCACGCCGTCACGATCACGCAGGGTGAGTTCGATCCAGTGGGGATGCTGGTCATGGATCGTGCGCAGCTCGTCCTGGATCAAGGCGATGTTGCCATCCTCGAGCGCGGGCGCAATGGTTTCCGCAGACAACTGCATTTCTGACAGGGTCGCATGCTCCAGTTGCACGAATGCCCTCTCGTCGACCTGTGGTATCCAGTAGAAATACAGACCGGCAATGGTCGCGAACAGAATCAGGGTTATCGCGATGAAGGGGGCCTGTAGTTTGAACCGGATGCCCATGAGCTTAGTGTCCTTTGCCCACGAATTGATTCAGATCCAGCGCTTCCAGCGGCCGATATCGGTCGTAGGAGGTTTTCTCGATCTCGACGAAAGGAACTGCGGCAAGCAGGTGGCGACCTTCCCGGGTTGCCTTCAAGCCGAGGAAGGCGTCGGTGACGCGATGAACTACACTCGGCGGAACACGATGGCCATCCACGGCGATGGGGTGGGTGGGCATAGGGGGCGTTTCATAGAGTACGCGTAGGCGTTGGCGGATCTGTCTAGGCTGCTGTTGCAGAGTGGCGTAGACACCGCCACCCGCAGGGGCAAGACCCAAGGCGACATCCATGAAGACAGAGCTATGGTTGACCACATACCACGGTATTACGGAAATATGGTACTGAAGTTTGAGTTCGGAACGTATGAGCATGCTGGCTGCGAAAGCGTCGGGGGCCGGAAAGGCCATGCGTAACCCGGACAATTCGGAAAGGCGTTTGATCCCCCCTCGCTTGGATACAACAATGATCCCCCGGAGTGTGCGGTGCGCATTAGCCAAAATGGGGCGATAATCCTGCTGGCGATGAGCGATCAGCAGATGATAGGGATTCATGTAGGCGAAATCATATTTGCCGGCATAAAGGTCATGCTCGAAGCTTTGGATATTCGGTGGGACTATGAGCTTGAGTCTGATGCCGGAAGCGTGTTCCACGGCGGTCAGTATGGGTTGCCAAATCTGTCTTACTTTTTGGGGCGTATATTGCGGTACGACCGCGAAGGAAAAGAGTTGGTCCGGGCTGATGGTATGGGGAGACGCTTCCATTGCTAAGGCGACAGGAGCGGAAAGCCATAGTGCAATAAGCGTCGCCGTGCAGTGTTTCACCCAGTGAAACAGCAATTGGAGCCCTGTGGATTTCATGGGTTTGTTGGGTCCCTGAGCGCACGCAGTAGTAATCATTGCAGTTTGATAACTATAGCCGATGAGAGAGTCATAATTGGAGGTTATCGTTGGATAAGGCCTGGCTCATTAAAGACGCCGCAAAGGGCCGTGATATTCCAGTAATCGATTGACACCCTCGACGTGCATAGGTAGCGTTCGATCAGCGCCGATTTGAGTCTTCAGCTTGCGGGCGCTTTATAAATGCGGCTAAAGCGAGAGGCCCTTCCGGACCTGCTTTAGCGCTTTTGGCGGGTCGGCGCATGCCGGCCCCGCGCAGTCAAAATCATACCCGGCGGAGGGGTTCAACCGCATGGATTCATACGACAACTACGATTTCGACACGCTGGCGGTCCGTGCCGGTCAGGTGCGTACCGGCGAAGGCGAGCATTCCGAGCCGATTTTCACCACTTCCAGCTTTGCCTTCGGCAGTGCCGCGGAGGCGGCGGCGCGTTTTTCCGGGGAAATTCCGGGAAACATCTATTCCCGCTTCACCAACCCCACCGTGCGCACCTTCCAGGACCGGCTGGCCGCGCTGGAGGGCGGGGAAGCCTGTGTCGCTACGGCGTCGGGCATGGCCGCCATCCTGGCCGCCTGCATGGCCACCCTGCAGCATGGCGATCATCTGATCTGTTCGCGCAGCGTGTTCGGTACCACGACGGTGCTCTTCGACCGTTATCTGCGTCGTTTCGGCATTGAGGTCGATTTCGTCAACCTGTGCGATCTCGACGGCTGGCGCGTCGCTCTGCGCCCCAATACCCGGATGCTCTTCGTCGAAACGCCGTCGAATCCGCTCACCGAGATCGTCGATATCGCCGCCCTGGCAGAGATCGCCCACGCGGGCGGGGCGTTGCTCGCGGTGGATAATTGCTTCTGTACGCCTGCCCTGCAGCGACCGCTGGCACTGGGCGCCGATCTGGTCATCCATTCGGCGACCAAGTACCTCGATGGCCAAGGGCGTGCGGTGGGCGGTGCCGTCGTGGGCGGGGCGGAGATCGTGGGCAAGGAAGTCTTCGGAGTGCTGCGTACCGCGGGGCCGACGATGAGTCCGTTCAACGCCTGGATCTTCCTCAAGGGACTGGAAACCTTGAGCCTGCGCATGCGTGCGCACTGCGCCAACGCGTTGCGCGTCGCGCAGTGGCTGGCCGAGCAGCCGCAGATCGAGCAGGTCTACTACCCGGGGCTGGACACCCATCCCCAGCACATGCTGGCCGGCAGCCAGCAAAGCGGTTACGGCGGTATTCTCTCCTTCGTGGTGCGGGGCGGACAGCCGGCGGCCTGGCGCGTCGTGGATGCGACCCGAATGATCTCGATCACCGCCAATCTCGGTGACACGAAAACCACGATCACCCACCCAGGGACCACGACGCATGGACGTCTGAGCCCGCAGCAGCGTGCCGAAACGGGGATTTCCGACGGCCTGTTGCGCGTGGCGGTGGGTCTGGAGTCGGCGGACGACATCATCGCCGATCTGGCGCGCGGTCTTGGCTGACATCGATCCGCGTCAACTCCTGCTTTCGATATACCGGAAGGCCCTGGCGGCGGTCGAGGGCGGTCACGCCGTCGAACGATGGCTGCGAACTCATCCGCCAGATACGGGGCCATGGCATCTGGTTGCCGTGGGCAAGGCGGCCGAGGCGATGACCATCGGTGCGTTGGCCGTCTTGGGGGACGCCGTGCATAGCGGGCTCGTCATCACCAAGAGCGGCCACCTGAGCGGGGCGCTGGGAAACGACGGGCGTTTCGCCATGATGTACGCCGAACATCCCTGGCCGGGCGAAGGGAGCCTGCAGGCGGGCGATGCCCTGCTGGACTTCATCGAGACAGCACCCGTCGATGGTCGGCTGCTGTTCCTGATCTCCGGCGGCGCATCGAGCCTTGTCGAGGTTCCCGTCGCCGGCGTAGACCTCGCGTTTCTGCGCCGCGCCACGGACTGGCTGCTTGCCAGCGGTCAACCAATCGACGAAGTCAACCGGGTTCGCCAGCGACTTTCGAGAATCAAGGGAGGCGGTCTGCGCCGGCAGCTCGGCGGGCGTGACGCGCTCGCCCTGGTCGTCTCCGATGTTCCTGGCGACGATCCCAGGGCGATCGGATCGGGGCTGCTGGCAGAGCCCTTGCCCGGTTCCGTCGGAGGGCTGCCGGACTGGCTTGCGGAGCGGCTGGCGTCGACACCTGCGGACCTGGCCGGCCTGCCGGCCGTGCCGCATTATCTGGTCGCGTCCTTGCAGCATGCGCTGGATGCGGCTCGGCGGGCGGCGCTCGAAACGGGATATCCGGTGTCGATGTGGCCGCACCTGCTTGCGGGGGATGCAGGGTTGGCTGGACGCGAAATTGCAACCAGTCTGCGGCACGCGCCTCCGGGGTTCTTGATCGGTGGCGGGGAGACCACGGTGATGCTGCCGGACGCTCCCGGCCACGGCGGTCGGAATCAGCATTTTGCCCTGGCGGCCGCTACTGTACTGGACGGCCAGGACGATTGTTGGCTGTTGGCCGCTGGTACCGATGGCACCGATGGCCCGACCTCGGATGCCGGCGCCCTGGTAGATGGCGGCAGCATCGAGCGCGGGTGCGCGGGAGGTCTCGATCCTGACGTGGCGCTGGAGCGGGCCGATGCCGGGAGTTTTTTGGCTGTCAGTGGCGATCTGATTTCGACGGGCCCGACTGGGACGAATGTCATGGATCTCGTGATCGGGCTGTGTGTCGGTTCCGTGATGCCAGCTAATGCTGGCTCGGATCAGAAGGAGAGCGTCGAATGATGCGGTGGGCGGGAAAGTGGCTTGTGTTACGGTCGCTCGGTCTTTTCGTCGGCTGCCTGTTGTCTGCCGCAGTGATGGCTGCCACCACGTCACAGAGCGGCCCCGCCACGGTTGTTCAGTACCGCGAATTTCCCCATGGCCGGCCACCATATGTCACCCGGCTGCTGGTCACGCCTGGCTATATCCGTTTCGATGAGGGGCGCGCACAGGGCAACTACATGCTGTTCGTGCGTGCCACGCGGACTCTCTACAGCGTGGACCGGGGTGACGGTACCGTTCTGGTGATAGCGCCGCGCAAGGTTGCTGTCAAATCACCGATCCCACTCAAGCTGAGCAAACGGTACGAACAGGTTCCGGGGGCACCGAGGATCGGAGGGCGCCAGGCGCTGCACTATACCTTCTATGCCAACGGCGATCGCTGCATGGATGCCATGGTGGTCCCGGGTCTGCTTGATGGTGTGCGTCGGGCGCTGATGACCTATAAGGCGACGCTGGCAGGACAGCAGGCAGCGGATCTGGACAAGACGCCACGGTCGATGCAGACGGCCTGTTCCCTGGCCGATCTCATTTTCGCGCCTGACAGGGTATTGAGGCTGGGTATGCCCATCGTCGAATGGCATCCGAACGGCGATCGAAAGGAGCTGACCGACTATCGGCATGGTGCAGACGTTCGTGCGGCATTGTTTGCCTTGCCATCCGATTATCGCTATTACCGGATCGGTGCCCAGGGCATGGCGCCAGCGCAGGCCCCACTACACTTGCCCTCACCCTGGCCGAGGAACTAACCCCGTCTTAGGGTGTCCATGGCACTGAGCAGTTGGTTAAGGAGGTTGTCATGGACTACTACTCAGCCGAACAACAGATTACACAGATTCAGTCACAATCCCAGGATGTGATGCAGCGCGTGCAGGCGGTCGCCCAGAAGTTGCCTCAGGTCGCTCCGGATCAGACGACCGCGCGGGAACTGGCAATGGATCTCCGTGAGATTGCGATGGCCTTCAAGCAGCAGCAGCAGCAAACGATGTTCGTGTTGCAGCAGATGGGGCAGCATATCCAGGAACTTGAGAATGCGGTTTCCACGCATCCCAATCCACCGATGCAGACCCGTGGATGGAATGTGGGTGGAGGCGGATTTCTGGGTACTCTGACGACGGGTCTTGGCCTGGGTGCCGGCATGGCAGTTGGCGAAGACATCGTGGACGATATCTTCAACATCTTCTGAGCTGTCTGCCCGCGCAAGGTCTGCCAGCTAGAGCTCAAGCGTCTCCAGGGTCAGTCCGGCCGTGGAGGCGCTGAGCAAGCTCCCCTGTGTATACCAGTCTCCGAGTACCCAGCGTGTGCGTGTATGCCCGTCGACATCGAGCGCATGTCTGCCCGGGCGGTGTGTATGTCCGTGGATCATCATGGACACGTCGTGTGCCTGAAAACACGCCGCAACCGTGTCTGGGTTCACGTCCATGATCGTTTCGGCCTTTTCGCTAGTGGCCTGTCGGCTTTCGCTGCGCAAATTCTCCGCTTGTTTGCGGCGCTCTCCAAGGGGTAGGGAGAGGAACTGGTCCTGCCAGTCGGGGTTGCGCAGCATACAGCGCAATTGCTGGTAGGGCTGGTCGTCAGTACACAGCGTGTCACCATGCATCAATATTGCAGGTTCTCCGAATAGCTCAATCCTGTGAGTGTCCCCGAGCAGGGAGCAGCCCGTTTTTCTGGCGAACTCCTCCCCCATGAGGAAGTCACGGTTGCCGGTCATGACGTAAACCGGTACGCCGCGATCCGACAAGGTCCGCAGACCGGTTAGTACCGGTTGCAGGCCGTCGCGGGTATCGTCGTCCCCGATCCAGTATTCGAATAGGTCGCCGAGGATATACAGGGCTTCGGCCTGACTGGCGCGCTCCTGCAGAAATGCCAGGAACAGTTCGATGACCTCGGGTCGCGAAGGGTCCAGGTGCAGATCCGAGATGAACAGTTGTTCGGCCGGCATCGCTACGTGTCTGGCTTCAGGCGCTGCGGACGGCAGCGCGTTCTATGAGAATGGTCTCGGTGGGCACGTCCTGATGCCCGGCACGGTTACCGGTCGCTACGCGTTCGATTTCGTGCACCACGTCCATGCCTTCCACGACCTTGCCGAAAACGCAGTATCCCCAGCCGGACTGGGTCTTGGACTGGAAGTTGAGGAAGTCGTTGTCCTTGACGTTGATGAAGAACTGGGCGGTCGCCGAATCCGGGATCGCAGTGCGTGCCATGGCGATGGTTCCGAGATCGTTCTTGAGGCCGTTGTCCGCCTCGTTCTTGATCGGCACACCGGTGGGCTTCTGCTGCATGCCATCCGTCATGCCGCCGCCCTGGATCATGAAACCGCGGATTACGCGATGGAAGATCGTCCCGTCATAGAAGCCGTCGTTCACATAATTCAGGAAATTCTCGACCGTGGTCGGCGCCGACTCAGGATAAAGCTCGAGCACGACGGTGCCGCGGCTGGTGGTGAACTCGACCTGCGGATTTGCTTGATCACTCATGGGTTAAGCCTCATCTCTGAAAGGTGGCTCGGGGCCGTATCGGAGCGACATAATACGGACTCGCGGCGGCGCGTGAAACCCGAAGGCGCGTGCGAAGTTTGTTTGCTTCGGGCTTTCAGCTACCATCCGCGCCATGCTCACCTTGCCCATCAAGACCCGATTCGCTCCCAGCCCGACCGGTAACCTGCACCTAGGTAACCTGCGTACGGCCCTCTTTTCGGCACTGCACACCTGGAGTGTCGGCGGGCGATTCCTGCTGCGCATCGAGGATACGGATGCGGAGCGCTCGCGCTCGGCATTCACCGAGGCCTTGCAGGACGACCTGCGCTGGCTTGGCCTTGACTGGCAGGAAGGCCCGGGTGCCGACGGCGGACACGGTCCGTATTTGCAGTCCGAACGCGGCAGTATCTATGAGGGCTTCTATACGCGATTGCTGGACGAAGGGCACGCCTATCCCTGTTTTTGCACGCAGGAACAACTCACCGCCCAGCGTGCTGCCCAGCGTGCTGCCGGGCAGCCTCCACGCTATGCCGGCACCTGTGCGCACCTGGGGCATGCGGAGGCCGAGGCCAGGGTGCGTGCCGGTGAAGCGCACACGCTGCGTTTTCGGGTGCCGGAAGGGCAGACACTCGATTTCGAGGATCTGGTCCGCGGTCGCCAGGCGTTCGCGAGTGATGATATCGGCGACTTCGTGATTCGCCGCGCAGACGGGACGCCGGCCTTCTTTTTCTGCAATGCCGTGGACGATGCCCTAATGGAGGTCACGCACGTGTGGCGTGGCGAGGATCACATCAGCAATACGCCGCGGCAGCTCTTGATCATGCGTGCCCTTGGGCTGCGCGAGCCGAGTTATGGGCACCTCGCCCTGATCGTCGGCGCCGACGGCGCACCCTTGTCCAAACGCCATGGCGCCCTGGGGTTGAGCGAACTGCGTCGACGCGGGTATCTGCCTGCCGCACTGAACAATTATCTGGCGCGATTGGGCCACAACTACGCCGACGACGGTCTGCTCGATATGGTGGGGCTTGCCGCCGGATTCGATACGGCACGCCTGGGTCGTGCCGCCGCCCGATTCGACATGGATCAGCTGGATCATTGGCAGCGTCTTGCCGTTGCCGCCGCTGACGACGCCGTTTTGCTGGAGTGGGCCGGGGCCGCGGTTGCCCCGGTTCCCCCTGCCAGTCGCGATGTATTCCTGGCGGCCATTCGGGATAATGTGCTCTTCCCAGGCGATGTGGCGTTATGGGCCGAAGCCCTCTTCGAGGCGTCGCCGCCGCGTTCGGCCGAGGCAGAGACGGCCATGCGGGCTGCTCCGACGTCGCTGTTCGAGGCCGGTCTGGAAGCGCTGGACCAGCATCCGCAGGATTTTCGCGCCTGGGCCAAGGCGGTGGGGGCTGCGACGGGTCTTAAAGGACGCGACCTGTTCATGCCGCTGCGCGCCGCTCTCACCGGGCAGGTGCACGGGCCTGAAATGACGCGGGTGTTTCCGCTGATGGATGAGGCGGGTGTCCGTGAACGGCTGCAGTCCGCGGCGCGTTTCACCACCGAATGATGTTTATGGATGACATGCATGCTCAAGATCTATAACACCCTGACGCGCAGCAAGGATGATTTCGTGCCGATCGAGGAAGGTCGGGTGCGCATGTACGTCTGCGGGATGACCGTTTACGACTACTGCCACGTCGGGCACGGTCGTATGCTCGTGGTATTCGATACGGTAGTGCGTTATCTGCGTCGTCTGGGTTACGACGTGACCTACGTGCGCAACATCACGGATATCGACGACAAGATCATTCGCCGTGCTCACGAGAACGGCGAGTCCATCGGTGCGTTAACCGAGCGCTTCATCCAGGCGATGCACGAGGATCTCGGTGCGCTTGGCGTCCAGCCGCCCGATCTGGAGCCGCGCGCCACGCAGTCGATCGACGAAATCATCGCGCTGATCGAAACACTGATCGAGAAAGGGTATGCCTATCGCGCGGACAACGGCGACGTCTATTACGATGTCTCCCGTTTCGAGCATTACGGGCAGTTGTCGGGCAAGGATCCGCACGATCTGCGTGCTGGCGCTCGCGTGGATGTCGTCGAGGCCAAGGACGACCCCCTCGATTTCGTGCTCTGGAAGGCGGCCAAGCCCGGCGAACCGGCGTGGGCGTCGCCGTGGGGGGAGGGGCGACCCGGCTGGCACATCGAGTGTTCCGCCATGTCGATCCATGCGTTGGGGCCGCATTTCGATATCCATGGCGGAGGTCTTGACCTGCAGTTCCCGCATCACGAAAACGAGATCGCGCAAAGCGAGGCGGCGACCTGCCAGCATTTCGTCAATTACTGGATGCACAACGGTTTCGTACGTATCAATGAAGAAAAGATGTCCAAGTCGTTGGGCAATTTCTTCTCCCTTCGCGAGATGCTTGCGCGCTATCGTCCCGAGGCCGTGCGCTACTTCCTGCTGAGCAGCCACTACCGCAGTTCGCTCAACTACACGGACGAACAGCTCGACGCAGCCAATGCCGCCTTGACGCGTCTCTACACGGCGATGCGGGGTGTCGTCCCGGCAGCGAATGTGTCACCGAGGGTTCGCGAAACCTATGAGTCGCGATTTTTCGCCGCCATGGACGATGATTTCAACACGCCGGTTGCCATTGCGGTGCTGTTCGATCTGGTCAGAGCCTTGAACAAGGCACGCGATGAATCGGTAGCTGTGACCGCCGAGTTGGCCGCGCTGTTGCGTGAGATGGGCGGCGTATTGGGTTTGCTGCAGTCGCCTCCCGAAGCATACCTGCAGGGTACGTCGGATGCCTTCGGGGTCATCTCTGACGAGGCGATCGATGCCTTGCTTGAGGCCAGACGGGCGGCTCGTGCGGCGCGCGATTTCGCGCGTGCGGACGAAATCCGCGACGAGTTGGCGGCTGCAGGCGTCCTGCTCGAAGACGGGCCTACGGGCACGACCTGGCGGCGGGGGGGATAAAGGGGGATTTAACCTTTGCGCTGAACGTGGTTATAGGCCGTCAGGGTGTTGTGCAGCAGCATGGCGCGGGTCATCGGCCCAACCCCGCCTGGCACGGGTGTGATATGAGCGGCACGCAACTTGGCACCCTCGAAATCCACGTCGCCGGTCAGTCGCCCGTCCGGCATGCGATTCATCCCGACGTCGAGCACGGTCGCGCCAGGTTTGACCCATTCGCCGGGCACGAGGCCGGGTTTGCCGACGGCCACTACCAGAATATCTGCGGCACGGACATGTTCTTCGAGGTTGTTCGTGAAGCGGTGGCAGACGGTTACCGTGGCGCCCGCCAGAAGCAATTCAAGAGCCATGGGGCGGCCGACGATGTTGGAGGCGCCAACAATGGTGGCATGTCGCCCCTTGTAGGTTTCGCCGATGCTGTCCAGTAACTTGATGATGCCAAAAGGCGTGCAGGGACGAAGGACAGGCAGTCTCAGCGCCAGACGGCCCACGTTGTAAGGGTGAAAACCATCGACGTCCTTGTCAGGGTGGATGCGCTCGATCACTGTTTCCGGATTGATGTGCCCAGGCAGGGGTAATTGGACGAGAATGCCGTCGATTGTCGCGTCTTGATTGAGGCGGTCGATCAGATCAAGCAGTTCGTCCTGGGTGGTTTCTGTAGGCAGTAAGTGTGCTTGAGATGCGAAGCCAACCAGGGCGCAATCCTCGCGTTTCTTGCGCACATAGACCTGAGAGGCAGGATCACTACCCACTAGAATGACCGCAAGGCCAGGAACCCTCGACCCATGCTCGCGTAGTGAGCCAGCCTTGGCTGCCAAAGCGTCGAGTATTTGTTTGGCAATCGCGTTGCCGTCAATGAGAGTCGCGGTCATCAATGATTGGGTCGGGATCCGAAAAAGTTTTCCATTTTGGCATGCGTCCCATGGTGCGACAAGGCTCCGCCTCGGCGGGTGTTGACGACCTGTGAGCTGGGCTGTAAGATTCCCCGCTCTGCGCAGTGATAGGGGCTGGTGCGCTGGTTGGCTCCGAGGCATGAGAGATTTCGGGGTATAGCGCAGCCTGGTAGCGCGCCTGCTTTGGGAGCAGGATGTCGGGGGTTCAAATCCCTCTACCCCGACCATCCTCGGCACTGGCATGGATGGGACAGCTTTTGCGCCCGTAGCTCAGTCGGATAGAGCATTCGCCTTCTAAGCGAACGGTCGCAGGTTCGAGTCCTGCCGGGCGCGCCACAAGCGATGTACCTGTGCAGTCGGGTTCAAGGTTTATGGTGGGCGTAGCTCAGTTGGTAGAGCCCTGGATTGTGATTCCAGTCGTCGTGGGTTCGAGTCCCATCGCCCACCCCAGTTTCCGTGCATGCTCACCTGCGAGCGCGGATGCGATTTTGGGCCGTTAGCTCAATTGGTAGAGCAGTTGACTCTTAATCAATTGGTTGTAGGTTCGATTCCTACACGGCCCACCACCTTGTGATAAGCGACGAAGCCCGCCAAGAGCGGGCTTCGTCTTTTTGCGCGCAGATTTCTGGTCGAATGGTCGCTCCATGCTACTATGGAAGGCTTCGATGAATCCGCGAAAGTGGCGGAATTGGTAGACGCGCTGGATTTAGGTTCCAGTGGATAACTCCGTGGGGGTTCGAGTCCCCCCTTTCGCACCATTTGCGCTTTGCTGTGTTTGATGCGGCGGCGAGTAGTTATTGATCGCAAGTTGATACTGACGAGTAACAGAGGAAACATCCATGCACGTTTCGGTTGAGTCGGCCGGTAGTCTAGAACGGAAAATGACGGTGCAACTTCCTGCTGAGCGCATCGGCGAAGAGGTTGATAAGCGTTTGAGGGCCCTCAGTCGACGGGTGAAGGTGCATGGATTTCGCCCGGGCAAGGTTCCATTCAAGGTGGTGAAGCAACGTTTCGGCGGTGAGGTTTATCAGGAAGTCGTAGGGGATTTGCTGCAAAGTAGTTTCCGAGAGGCGGCGATGCAGGAAAAGCTGCAGCCCGCGGGGAGTCCGCAGATAGAGTTGACCTCTGGCGGTGACAACGATGGACTGGAGTATGTGGCGACTTTCGAGATCTACCCCGATCTGACTTTGGCCCCGCTTGAAGAATTGCGTGTTGTTAGCCCCTCGGCGGAGATCGAGGAGCAGGACATCGATGACATGATCGAAACCCTGCGTCGGCAGAAGATGGAGTGGGAGCCGGTCGAGCGTGTTGCGGCAGAAGGCGATCGTGTTGTGATCGACTTCAAGGGTTATCTGGCTGATGAGCCGTTTGCGGGTGGCGAGGCGACCGATCAAGCGATCGTGCTTGGCCAAGGTCGATTGATTGCCGATTTCGAGCGTCAATTGGTCGGTCTTAAAGCAGGTGATGAAAAGTCTCTGCAGGTGACTTTTCCCGATGATTACCGCGCCACGGATCTCGCAGGTAAAGAAGTTCGCTTCGATGTCAGTGTTAAGGAGGTGGGCGAGCCACGGCTGCCCGAGATCAATGATGAGTTTGTTTCCGCCTTCGGAATAGCATCTGGAGGCGCTGAGGCGTTACGGGTCGAAGTGCGTGCCAATATGGAGCGTGAATTGGGTCAAGCGCTCAAGGAGCGTACCAAGACTGCCGTCATGGACGCACTTTATGCAGCAAATGATGTTTCCGTGCCCAACGTGCTTGTGCGGTCCGAGATAGGGCGGATGCGTGAACAAGTTGGCGAAGCCATGAGTCCGCAGGCACGGCAGAATCTCCCAGATAACCTGTTTGAAGAACAGGCGCAGCGGCGAGTTGCGCTGGGGCTTTTGATCGGGGAGTTGGTGAAGACCAGCGGTATCCAATTGGATCCACTGCGTGTTGATGCCGCTCTTGAGGGACTCGCGGCGGGTTATGAGCAACCCGACCAAGTAGTGCGGTATTATCGTTCCAACCGCGAGGCCATGGCAGGTGTGGAAGCCTTAGTCCTGGAAGATCAAGTTGTGGATTGGGTTCTTGAGCGTGCCACGGTAGAACGCGAGACGTTCACTTTTGATCAGATCATGCACCCCGAACAGTCTAAGGAGGCATAATGAACGACCGTCAGGTTTATGAAGGGGGGGCGTTGGGCACACAGGCGCTGAACCTGGTTCCCATGGTGGTCGAGCAGACCTCGCGCGGCGAGCGCGCCTATGACATTTACTCCCGTCTACTCAAAGATAGAGTGGTTTTCTGCGTCGGCCCTGTAGAAGACTACATGGCTAATGTAATTGTGGCGCAGTTGCTGTTCCTCGAATCGGAAAATCCGGATAAAGAAATCAGCCTGTATATTAACTCCCCGGGTGGTTCAGTGACCTCGGGTATGGCCATCTACGACACCATGCAGTTTATCAAGCCCGAGGTTAGCACTTTGTGCATTGGGCAAGCTGCAAGCATGGGCGCTGTGCTACTTACGGGCGGTGCGGCCGGTAAGCGTTATTGCCTTCCTCACTCAAGAGTGATGATCCATCAGCCTTCCGGTGGCTTCCAAGGGCAGGCCACTGATATCGATATACACGCGCGCGAAATCCTCAAGATCCGTGAGCAGCTGAATCAGATACTGTCGAAACATTCTGGTCAGCCGGTCGAGCGAATCGCGGAAGATGCTGAGCGCGACAGGTTCTACGGGCCTGAGGAAGCCAAGTCGTATGGCTTGGTTGACGAGGTTCTTACAGCTCGTCCGGCTTAAGACATGACGTATGACAGGGTGTATAGGCAATGTGCGCACCAGTTCATGCGGTTGTAATTTTCCGGCTTGCATCTTTTCCACAAACAAGGCAATGTGTCTTTGACACATTTCCTGAGAGGTGCCGATGAGCGACGAAAAACACCTCACGTCCGACAACGGTAAATTGCTTTATTGCTCGTTCTGCGGCAAAAGCCAGAACGAGGTGCGCAAGCTGATTGCCGGCCCCTCCGTCTTTATCTGCGACGAGTGCGTAGAGCTATGCAACGACATTATCCGCGAGGAGATGGGCGAGCAGGCTCAGTTGGGTAATGGGAAGCTTCCAAAGCCCCATGAAATCAGGCAGATACTTGATGAATACGTGATCGGGCAGGATCGCGCAAAGAAGGTTTTGTCGGTGGCGGTATACAACCACTACAAACGATTGGAAGTGCGCGATAGGAAAGATGACGTCGAGTTATCCAAGAGCAACATTCTGCTGATTGGTCCTACCGGGTCAGGCAAAACGCTCTTAGCTGAAACGCTTGCGCGGCTTCTGAATGTGCCTTTTACCATTGCAGATGCGACAACCCTGACTGAAGCGGGATATGTCGGTGAAGACGTCGAGAACATTATCCAAAAGCTGTTGCAAAAGTGTGATTACGACGTCGAAAAAGCTCAGACTGGTATCGTGTACATCGATGAAATCGACAAGATTTCTCGTAAGTCGGACAATCCTTCCATCACCCGGGATGTATCCGGCGAAGGTGTGCAACAAGCGCTGTTGAAGTTGATCGAGGGGACGATTGCCTCGGTACCTCCGCAGGGGGGGCGCAAACACCCTCAGCAGGAGTTTCTTCAGGTCGATACCAGGAATATCTTGTTTATCGTGGGCGGTGCTTTCGCTGGTCTGGAAAAGATCATACAGAACCGTTCCCGGAAGACCGGGATTGGGTTTTCAGCAGAAATCCGTGGTAAAGAAGAAAACAAGCCTACCGGCGAGTGGCTGTTTGATGTCGAGCCAGAAGATCTTATCCGGTTTGGCCTGATTCCAGAGTTTGTCGGGCGGCTACCCGTAGTGGCTACACTTGAAGAACTCGATGAAGATGCCTTGGTGGAAATTCTGGTTACGCCAAAGAACTCCTTGACGAAACAATATAGTAAGTTGTTCGAGATGGAGGGTGCCGAGCTTGAATTTCGTGACGACGCTCTGAGAGCGGTTGCTCGCAAGGCTATGGAGCGTAAAACTGGGGCCCGCGGGCTTCGGACGATCATTGAGCAGGTGTTGCTGGATACCATGTATGATCTGCCCTCACTGGATGACGTAGCCAAGGTCGTTGTAGACGACGCTGTCATTCGGGGTGAGGCCAAACCCTATCTCATTTATGAAGGCGGCGAGTTGCAACAGCGGGCCGCTGCAGATTGATGGCCTAAGCGCCTATAAATGCCCGGGTGGACTTGAAATGCCCGGGCATTATCCCAACCTATCTAGCAGACATCCGTATTACGGGCGTGAGCTTGTAGTTTGCTCGCTTCGCTTACAGGAGCCTGCTGCCCACGCTTCTCGTTACAGGATGCATCCCTTGGTATGTGCGCAAGGGGGTGCATTGGGTCATTCCGCTATCTTGAGGCTCTCCCATGGATAAGGATTCCGATCAACAAAGTCTGATTACTGACGAGCAAACGATGCTTGTACCAGTGCTTCCTTTGCGCGACGTCGTTGTGTATCCACATATGGTCATCCCTCTGTTCGTAGGGCGGGATAAATCAATCAAGGCATTGGATCGCGCCATGCTGGACAACAAGAAAATTTTGTTAGTAGCCCAGCGGAGTGCAGAAGTGGATGATCCGGGTCCGAAGGATATTCATCGAATCGGAACTTTGTCGTCCATTTTGCAGTTGTTAAAACTGCCTGACGGTACAATCAAGGTCCTTGTTGAAGGGTCAGAACGAGCTCAGGTTGTGGATTTTATCGAGCTTGACGACACCTTTTCTGCACAAATCCAGCTTCTCAAGCCGGCGACGCCGACCGATGAGCGTGAAATCGAGGTTCTTACCCGTTCAGTTTTGAACCTGTTTGATCAATACGTAAAACTTAATAAGAAGATACCACCCGAGATTCTTACCTCATTGGCGGGTATTGACGACGTTGCCAGGCTTGCGGACACCGTGGCAGCGCATATGTCACTGAAACTGGAAGAAAAGCAAAACGTGCTCGAAATACAGGATGTGCGTGAACGCCTGGAGCATATCATGGGGCTAATCGAAGGAGAGATTGATCTGCTACAGATCGAAAAACGAATTCGTGGCCGCGTCAAACAGCAAATGGAGAAAAGCCAGAGAGAGTATTACCTGAATGAGCAGATGAAGGCCATCCAAAAGGAGTTGGGTGAGCTTGAAGATGCGCCTAACGAGGTTGAGGAGTTGGCGCAGCGTATAGAGAAGTCAGGTATGCCGAAGGATGCGCGTCAAAAGGCAGATGCTGAGCTTAACAAGCTGAAAATGATGTCACCGATGTCTGCAGAGGCCACGGTGGTACGTAACTATATTGATTGGTTAGTCAGTGTGCCGTGGAAAAAAAAATCTAAAGTGAGTCTAGATCTCACGGCAGCGCAACGCATCCTCGATGAAGATCATTATGGTCTGGAAAAAGTTAAGGAACGTATACTTGAGTATCTTGCAGTACAGCAGCGCGTCAAAAAGCTCAAGGGACCAATCCTGTGCCTCGTAGGGCCGCCTGGCGTAGGCAAGACGTCGTTAGGTCGGTCGATTGCTCGCGCAACAAATAGAAAATTTACTAGGATGGCTTTGGGCGGTGTGCGCGATGAAGCTGAGATTCGCGGTCATAGGCGAACGTATATAGGGTCTCTTCCGGGGAAGATTATTCAGAATTTATCCCGTGTGGGGACAAGAAATCCATTATTTCTACTTGATGAAATTGACAAGATGGCAATGGATTTCCGGGGGGATCCTGCATCAGCACTATTGGAGGTTCTTGACCCTGAACAGAACCATGCATTCGCAGATCATTATCTCGAAGTTGATTTTGATTTGTCG
The DNA here is from genome assembly GCF_001753165.1 of Acidihalobacter aeolianus. GTDB lineage: Bacteria > Pseudomonadota > Gammaproteobacteria > DSM-5130 > Acidihalobacteraceae > Acidihalobacter > Acidihalobacter aeolianus. Next base: position 2,174,672 of record NZ_CP017448.1, on the reverse strand, counting down.
GATGTTTTATTTGTGGCGACAGCCAATAGTATGAATATTCCCGGTCCATTATTAGATCGTATGGAAGTGATTCGACTTCCTGGCTATACGGAAGATGAAAAAGCGAATATTGCAAAGCGGTATTTACTGCCCAAGCAGTACAAGCATAATGGAATGAAAGATGGGGAATTGCAGATCACTGATGCCGCAATTCGAGACATTATTCGACACTACACTCGAGAGGCTGGTGTTCGTAATCTCGAGCGCGAAGTGTCAAAAGTGTGCCGTAAAGTTGTTATGGGACACGCCTTAAGCGGGATTGATAAAAAGACGAATGTAACTCCCAAAAATTTGGATAAGTATCTGGGTGTGCAAAGATTTAGGTACGGGCGTGCCGAAAAAGAGGATCAGATTGGCCAGGTTACCGGCCTTGCTTGGACAGAAGTTGGAGGAGATTTGCTCACGATAGAGGTCACTCCAGTTGCTGGTAAGGGTAATATTATCCGGACAGGACAACTGGGTGATGTAATGAAAGAATCTATCGAGGCTGCGCGTACTGTCGTGCGATCGCGAGCGCGTGTCCTTGGGATTACCGACGATTATTTTGAAAAACACGATATACATATACACGTGCCAGAAGGCGCCACTCCGAAAGACGGCCCAAGCGCTGGTATTGCAATGTGTACTGCGCTGGTATCTGCGATCACACATATCCCGGTCCGTGCCGATGTGGCGATGACAGGTGAAATCACGCTGAGAGGAGAAGTGCTCCCGATCGGTGGGCTAAAAGAAAAGCTACTTGCAGCACACCGAGGTGGAATAAATACGGTTTTAATTCCGCATGAGAATGAGCGTGATCTGACTGAGATTCCGAAGGATATTAAAGCTCAATTAGATATACATCCGGTGAGGTGGATAGATGAGGTTCTGGGGATGGCCTTGCAGCACCAGCCTGAACCGCTCGACGAGACACCTGAGAAGCTACCAACTACCACAGGATCTGTAGCAAAAAAGGGCGAGCGTGAAGTAAAGAAACGTGGCTCTCGCCCACATTAGGCGGATGCAAATCTAGGTTGACAGTATCTGAGGGGGCTTGTTATAAAACCACTCTCGCGCGCAGCCATGTATAAAATGCTTCTACGGCGCTGGCTGCGAGGTAAACGCTCCCCCGCGATGAGACCCCGGGTGTGTTCTCCACCTGACGATGGGGTGGGTGTCTAATTATGCATCTCAACGAATAGGGAAGACCCGCATGAATAAATCAGAATTGATTGACGCGATTGCCGCTAAGGCCGACCTCTCGAAGGCATCAGCAGGTAAGGCGCTTGATGCTTTTGTTGAGGTCGTGACCGGCGCGATGAAGCAGGGCGACCAAGTTGTTATCGTCGGCTTCGGTAGCTTCACTGTGCGTCAACGTGAGGCGCGTACTGGTCGTAATCCACGGACTGGTGAATCGATCAATATCGCGGCTTCTAATCTGCCAGCATTTAAGCCTGGTAAGGCTCTTAAGGATGCTGTAAACTAAGCGGCTTTCCTGGGTGCTTAGCTCAGCTGGTAGAGCGTCGCCCTTACAAGGCGAATGTCGGGGGTTCGACTCCCTCAGCACCCACCAGGGTAATCAGTTCTTAGGAGTGGTAGTTCAGCTGGTTAGAATACCGGCCTGTCACGCCGGGGGTCGCGGGTTCGAGTCCCGTCCACTCCGCCAGTTGTCTTGTGCAGTACAAAATTAAAAAGGCGCCTCTATGGCGCCTTTTTAATTTTGTACTGCACAAGGTTTGCGTTAAGTCCTGAATCGCCAATATTTAGCTAGGTGTGTAATGCTTCAGACGATACGAGATAGAGCATCTGGTTGGTTTGCTTACGCGATTATATTCCTCATAAGTATCCCATTTGCCCTGTGGGGAATAAATCATTACCTGGACGGGGGCGGGACACAAAATGTTGCTCTGGTTGGTGGGCAGCCGATCACGATTAGAACGTTTGAGAGGTCATACCGGCAGGAACAACTGCGTTTGTCAGAACTGTTCGGTGGGAAATTGCCAGACAATTTAGACAATAAAACCATTAAACAAGCTGTATTGCGGCAGTTAATTCAAGAGGCTGTATTAACAGAAAATTTGGTTGGATCAGGATATAAAATTAGTGATAAACAGTTGGTGCGGCAGATAATGGGCTACCCTATCTTCCAAGTTAATGGATCATTCTCAAACAATAAATATCATCAAGTACTCGCTGATCAAGGGCTCTCGCCAGCTAACTTTGAGAATATGCTTAGAAAGCAGTTGCTAATACAGCAATTTCAATCTGGAATATATGCTTCTGCATTCACAACGAAACAACAGCGTGGCTGGGTTGTAAAGCTACTAGGTGAAGAGAGGGAAGTTGGGATGATGGTAATTCCAACATCAAAATTTATAAACTCGATCGTAGTTAAGCCGTCAGAAATAAAGAAATATTATCAGGCGCATGCTAATCAGTTTATGACGAATGAGAAAGTGAATGTAAGCTATATTCGCTTAAGTGAAAAGCATCTACAGAGTTTAATAAAACCTTCAGTTGATGAGTTACAGAATTACTACGAATCTCACAGAAAGGCTTATGCGATACCAAATCGTGTTAGGTATTCTGAAATAGTACTTGATGCACCTAAAATAGCTTCAGAGAAAGATAAGCTGTCGTCATTTGTAAATCAGATCAGACAGTTATCGGCAAGTAATGGGGATATTAAGCATTTGGCTACAGAAATATCGCATAAAATGAAACTGCGACTGGGTTCTGTGAAAATCAATAATGTGGGAGAGAGGACTGATTTCCCAAACGTTATAGAGAAAGCGCTGTATAAACTTAAAGTTGGATCAATTTCCAATCCCGTCGAATATGATGGGAAATGGTATGTGCTGAAGCTGAACTCCATCTTAACCTATGATTATCTTAAATATAATAAGGTTAAAGATTTGGTACAGAAAGACTACTTGGCTGAGGCATCGAAAACACAATATGAAAACTCTATTCAGCGGCTATCGGAATTGGCATATGAGCACCCTGGTAGCCTTCAAGCGGCATCAAAAGCACTTGATTTGAAGATCAAGCAGACGGGGTGGTTCGAAAAAACTGGTGGTAGTGGAATTGCGACTAATCCGAAAGTAGTTAAAGCGGCATTTACAAAAGCAGTTCTAGATGAAGGGGCTAATAGTTCACTAATCGAACTGGGTGCGGGCGATGCGGTTGTAATTAGAGTGACGGGGAAAAAACTACCTACTGTGAAACCATTGACTGAGGTCGAAGATAAGATCAATGGTTTACTCGTGCGTCGCTATGCTACAGATGAGGCAAGTAAGCTTGCTAAAAATATAGAGAAAGATCTGACTAACGGGCAGAGTGCGCAACTGGTGGCTAGTAAATATCAACTCAGGTACCGTAATCTCGGCTGGGTGCGCAGAGACGCTTCTATCGTGCCAAATGCCATTTTGAATGCAGCGTTTAAGCTAGGTACGCCATCGAGTAGCGATAAGCCATTAGTCACTGCGACGTCGTTAGGGGCTGGGAATTACGCCGTAGTTGAAGTGAACAAAGTGCGTTTACCCGATGATAATGCAGCCCAGTCAAAATCTACTACTGCGCCTACGAAGAATGTGTTGGCGCAGCAGTTAAAGAATCAAATGGCAGTCGTGCTACAGGCCTTACAAGAATCTACTGAGATCAAGATATACCCTAGTAACCTGAATTATTGAGCAGGTGTATTACAGGTGGGTTTGATATTTAACCAAGTCCGACTATATTGTAACCGGCATCCACATAAATCGTCTCGCCAGTGATTCCGGATGCGAGATCGGAAGATAAGAACAAGGCAGTGTTGCCGACTTCATCGATCGTAACGTTTTTTCTAAGAGGGGCGGTCTGCTCAACCTGTTCAAGCATCCGTCTGAAATCACTTATTCCCGATGCAGCCAAGGTGCGTATTGGGCCAGCCGATATGGCGTTTACTCTGATTCCTTCCGGTCCTAGAGTATACGCGAGATAGCGCACATTCGCTTCTAAACTAGCTTTTGCCAAACCCATGACGTTGTAATTTGGCATGGCGCGTTCTGCACCTAGATAACTGAGTGTGACAATGGATGCTTGCCGACCTTGCATCATTTCACGGGAATACTTTGCCATTGCGGCAAGGCTATATGAGCTGATGTCGTGAGCAATTCTGAAGCCTTCTCTGGTGACATTCTGCAGATAGTCACCTTCTAGTTGCTCCTTTGGTGCATAGGCAATCGCATGGATTAGTATATCTAGGTTGGTCCAGCGGTCTTTCAGCTGTGTAAACATAGATTCTATTTCAGTGTCATTAGCAACATCGCAAGGAAGTACTATATCACTGCTGCATTTCTGGGCAAATTTTTCGACACGCTCCTTGAGTCGTATATTTGGATAGGTGAACGCTAATTCTGCTCCCTCCCTATTCAAGGCTTGTGCTATACCCCAGGCGATTGATCGCTCACTTGCGACGCCGGTAATTAGTGCGCGCTTACCTGTTAATAGAGTCACAGTTCTTCTCCATTCATGAAGTTACGGGAAAATATCTTAACTTAAAGTGGCGATATAATATGATACGTGGAGTTTTGATTACAATCACACTTATGTCATTTTTGTGATAAAAAAGCGATAAACACGTTAGTCATGTATGAGGTTGACTATAGCGCATGTGATATCACAGTGCGGCTGACCTGGCCGCACACATATTGCTTATGTGTGAGTTTATTAAAGAAATATCAGATATTATTAATTGATTTTTCGACTGCTTTGCCTCGCTTAGGGGGGCATTACTTTGAATGATGGAAAGTCATCTGTATGCCGGCTACTTCTATGGCATCACCATTTGAAAGAGGCATTGACCTGACACTTACTGGTATACCGTTAAGACGAGGATAAAGTCCTGTGCTATCAGCCTCCACCCCGATAATAACGTAGTTATGTGCGCGACGTGTAATTACCGCGACTTGACTTCCGGGTTTCCCAAGTGTGGTCATTGGGCGGCTGAGTTTGTATAGTTTTCCTTTATTAGATCCGTTAAGTATTTCGAGTTGAGCTATTGGTGTCGCGGGTTCTTGTATTGAATTCAATGGGTTTTGTAGCCCATTCTCCTCGGAAGAGATTTTGCCGGTTATTGGATGAGTAGTTGTTCTATGTGGAGTGGTTCTCAGTATCATGGTCTTGTCATAATCGTGTTTTTCATCTTGTACGTCATTTAGGTCGTTAATATATTGTATTACATGTGTGCCTAGGCTTATCTTATCGAGATGGTGAAGAGCGTATTTGGTGATTTTTCGGGTATTAACAAAGGTGCCATTTGTGCTATGTAAGTCTTCAAGGAATGAATCATTAAGTACAGTAATTATCTGGCAATGATAGCCGCTAACTGCTTTGTCATGTATTTGAATATCATTGTCGGGTTTTCGTCCAATTGTGATGCATTCCTCTTCGATGGAGAATTCGTCAATTGAGTGCGCGTCGTGACTAAGTATGAGTTTGGCCATGATTATCTCCTAGTATGTGGGCCAAAGTAGACAATGCGAGGCATGGATGTATGTTTTTTGTATTTTCATTGAATGAAAAATAGTTTGTACATGGTTAATCTAACATTAGCTATGACGATAAAATAAAGTTAAAGACAATATAATTCATTTTTTGGATATCCAGCTTTTTATTTTGCTGATTAAGGGTTTTTTTATCCTGAAGGTGCCTTTCGGTCTGATTAAAATAAGCGAGATGTTGTCTCTCCCGCCATTTCTGTTTGCTTCTTCAATCAGTTGTTTAGAGCACTTGTTTAAATCGTCGATGGTTGTTATGTATTCGATTATGTGTGTGCTGTCAACAAAGTCATGTAAACCATCTGAGCACAAGAGGTATGTGTCACCAGGCAATACGAGGTCTTCTTGAATGTCTACAGCAACAGTCGCATCGGCTCCCAATGCGCGTGTGACGAGATTTTTATGCATAGATTTTTGGGCTTCTTCTTCTGTGTAAAACCCGCGGTCAACTAGTTCTTGAAGCATAGTGTGATCGCTTGTCAGTTGTTCCAGTTGTTCATTCCTGAATCTGTACACGCGAGAATCCCCTACATGTGCAACCGTCATGCGAGGACCGTAGAACCCAAGTAATACAATTGTTGTACCCATCCCTTCATATTCTATTTGCTTTTGTGCTGTTTGGTGGATGGTTTCGTTGGCATGAATAATAGCCTCTCTTATTGCTATGCTTTCACGCGTATAACCAATATCTTCATCAATTCGCCCGGGGATGAGTTCGGGTAGTGTATGAGACAGGTGATCAAGTACAGTGGTGATAGCTAGATTACTGGCTATTTCGCCACTTTTGTGTCCACCCATGCCATCAGCTAGTACAAATATTCCAATCTCAGTTGATGCGGCAAGTGCGTCTTCGTTGTTGTTTCTTACGCGTCCTACATCGGTCGCTGAGGCCCAATCAAATGTGTTGTCTGGATTCATTTGATATTTCCTTGATGCTTCGTGCGCATCTAAGAAGGTGATTGGCAAATTCTCGGCCGGTTTGGAATCGTTTTTCGGGATACTTTTGAAGAGACTTATTGATGATGGGGCTAACACATGGAGCTAAATCGCCTCTTAATGCGTTGAGAGCTGGGTGTGCTTCATTTGTAATCTTGAACATTAAAGTGGCCATTGTTTCAGCGTGGAATGGGAGGGTCCCAGTGAGTAGCTGGAAGCATGTGATTCCTAATGAGAATAGATCGGATCTGCCATCAAGTTTACGCCCTGCGAGTTGTTCTGGTGACATGTATGATGGTGTCCCCATTATTACGCCAGTTCTCGTTCTGCTGGCATCGGTAATTCTGGCGATGCCAAAGTCAGTAAGCTTAACTTCGCCCGTATCTATATTGTAGACAATATTGGCTGGCTTTATATCACGGTGTATTACTTGATGCTTGTGAGCATAATCAAGCGCTTGTGCACATTTCGCCGCAATCTCTAAAACAGTTGTTATAGGTAAAAGATCATTTTTGTTTGTGAAGGCTGTCAGATTCTTTCCATGTAGATATTCCATGGCGATATAAGCAATTTCATCTTGTTCGCCTGCATCGTAAATCGTAACGATATTCGGGTGGTTTAATTGACCCGCAGTTTCGGCTTCTCTATAGAATCTAGATTTGACATGTTTTAAATCATCTCCCTGGAATTCAGTAGCAAGAGATAGCGTTTTGATGGCCACTCTCCTACCGATTTTGGGGTCATTCCCTTCATATACAATACTCATTGCGCCGCGACCAACTTCATGGTCTATTTCATATCTTCCAAGCATGGGTTTCTGTAACCCGGCGTGAGAGAGGATCAGAGTTCCATTGTTAACGCTGACTTCCGTATTCGTAGTGTTTTTTGGGCAAGCGGTGATTTCTGTCAGCGTCTGGGTCCGTTTCATGCGCTCACGAACATCCCGGTAGTGCTTGTGGTGCGATGCGATAAGTTCGTAAATAGTCTTGGCCTTTTCAAACCGTCTTCTGCGCTCATAATCAAGCGCTAACCCGTACAAGAGTTCGATGGATTCTTCGTTAATCGGCAAGTGGCGGAATCTGTCATATGCTAGATCGAGTTGTCCTTGACTCTGGAATGCTATACCAAGGAGTCTGATGTTATCTAGATTTCCCTTGGATATGGGGAGTATGCCTAGGTTGTTATGTAGTCTCCTTTTTAGATAAAAGCCAAATTCACCAAGAACAAGCAAGCCAATACTATTGGCTGCTGGTATCCATTGATTGGCTGTTTTGAAGACATAGAAATCTAATATTAGAACAGTTACAAGGAATGCGGATGTCGCCACGATTGTGAATTTGATATTAAATCTTGCGGGTAAGGCTAGTAGATAAATAATAATAATTGTACATGCCACTAATTGCGCATATGGGCTCCACTTTGGTGAGTAAATGAGATTCTGTGTAAGAATTCCTGAAACCTCAGATGCAAGTGGTTCTAAGCCGTTTATCCCAATTATAAGTATTTTATCTTTAAATATTAATGGGTTGGTTATTCCGTTGATTATATTTTCACCCGAGTAATTGGCGAAGGCGTAATGACGTTTGTTATGTGCCAAATATAAGTGAGGGTGTATTTTTGTTCCTTCGCCTGTTCGGATTAAGAATTCGTCTAGTTTTAATCCTATATTATTTTGGTATGTAACATTCTCGGGCGAGGTGCCAAGACTTTGCATGGCTATTATGAGGGCTAGGCTAGGTAAGATTGCATCATGATACCGGACTGCTAGAGGTGTTCCTGAATATCTACTCCATGTGTGTGGGGGGGCTAAATAGGCCCCCGCTGCGGTCGCGTGTTGGATGAATATGGGCAAAGGTAATGACAGTGAATATACGCTTGGTGGATTGGCTTTAATTATCGTCGAAGGTAATGCATATTTGGTTATTGATGAGGGGAGGGGGGTATGAGGAATCCCTTGCGAGATCCCGGGCATATAGCTGAACTTAAGGTCTAAATACTTTGATTCTGCAATGGCTTGGCTAAGTTGGTTGTCGTAATTGAGTTTATCTTCCTCCTGCACTATGTGAGCATAGAACTGTTCGTTATCAAGTGTGACCTTGTCTATCTCTGCTGCGTCGTATTTGTTTAATTTATTTTTTAGATTTATAGTGATTTTATCCCATGTTTTTAGGTTCTTGGACTTATATTCCTCTCTGAGATTATTTAAAGCGCGTAACCCGGAGTTCTGATTCGGCTTAAATAGCGGGGATGTGACTGCAATGATTTTGGGATTGCCGAGCTTGACTGTGAGAATTAGTCGGGCTAGTAGCGCTCGTGGGTTGCCTGATATTCCATCCGGTGGTGATCCGCTTGTGTTTCCTATGTGGATCAGGGCTATTTGGTTTTGTGAGGTCGCGGGGGTAAGGCGGGAGAAGATGTGAAATATGAGGTGGTCGATTGGATCGAGCAGACTAAACATAGAAAAAACCGCGACTATCAATATGGTAGCGGAAATCCAGGTCCAATTATTTGCCCAAAATGGCCGGTCTGTGGTGGTTCGCCCCATGCTTTTTGAGTTCATGTTTTATTGGACTTTCCCCCGGAATTATCGGTGTCGTAGTAGGGGGCGTATGCCTTCCCGTTACGAGGGATGGCTCATCCGTGAAGTTGTTGTCAGTCGTTAGCTTTCGTTATGCATTTGAGTAACGTCCACTCTTAACTTTAACGGTTGTCCGGGGTGCAGCACATTAGTATCCCAGAGGTCATTCCATTTGCGAATCGCGGGAATATTAACGCCAAATTTTTGCGCTATGCTATATAGGGAGTCGCCATTCCTCACAACGTATGATAGTACGCGTACGCGTTGGGTCGGTTGGCCACTGCTTGCTAAGGCGAGACCGGAACCGTTAGTTTGGTGAATGATTAGGCGTTGACCTGGGTGTAGCGCGGTGTGAGGGCTAAGATGATTCCAGCGCAGTAGTTCGGCAACGCTTATGTTGTCGCTTTCTGCGATGCCCCATAGTGTGTCGCCAGGTTTGACTATATGGTAATCAGTTCCAGCTACAGATAATTGAGTTTGCTGGTTGATGGACGCGAGTCGCTCAGTTCTCGAATGTACGCTTTTCCGCGCACCGCTCCAGATTACAAGGCGTTGTCCCAAGCGTAGCGGTGAGCGTGCCGACAGATTATTCCATCTCGCAAGATTCTCAACGGACACACCATTCGCTTGGGCAATGTCCCACAAGGTGTCTCCTGCTTTTACGGTGTGGTACAACTTTTCACCCCTGTGGGCGGTTTGGGGCATGCGGTGCCGTAACCCTTCGGCCATCGCATATTCTGCATAAGGGCGAGATGATTTCGGAACGATAAGATATTGTCCAATCCGAATAATGTTGCCATTTAAGTGATTGGTTTGCCTGATAACCCTGATCGAGGTGTGATACTCGTCCGCGATTTGGCCCAGGGTGTCACCAGCCCTCACCCGATGCCGAATCCAGGTAACTCTCTCGCTGGCAGGGATGCTTGCCAGTTTCTCTTCAAAGCCTTGAACCGAATCAGCGGGAAGCAACAGTCTGTGTGGCCCGTTAGGGTCTGTGGCCCATCGGTTGTAACCCGGGTTGAGGAGGTATAATTCGTTTAGTTTTATGCCAGCCAGTTTGGCTGCGAGGGCTAGATCGATTTGAGATTTGAGGTGAACGACAGCAAGGTAGGGCTTGTCTGGTATGGGCCATAAGCTGACATTGAACTGTCTGGGGTGTTCTACGATTGCTTTAACCGCAAGCAGCTTGGGAACGTAGGTCTTAGTTTGTTCGGGGAGATCCAGAGCCCAGAAGTCAGTAGGTTGGTGTCGTTCTTGATTACGCTTGATCGCCCACTGGACGGTGCCGGCGCCTGAGTTATATGCGGCAAGTGCGAGTAGCCAGCTACCGAATTGGTCGTGTAATGACTGTAGATAGTCGAGGGCCGCCTTTGTCGAGGCGTATATATCGCGACGGCCGTCATACCACCAATTTTGTTTCAGACCAAAGTGGCGCCCAGTTGATGGCGTGAATTGCCAAATTCCGGCGGCCTGGCAGCTTGAGTAAGCGTACGGTATGTAAGCGCTTTCCACCACTGGCAACAAGGCCAGTTCTGTGGGCATATGTCGCTGATGAATCTGTTGGAGGATGTAGTACAGATAAGGTTCTGCACGGGCAGTCACCCGTTCAAGGTAAGCGGGGTGCTGCCGGTAAAAGGCTATTGCTTGTTGTACTAATGGCTGATCAAGGTTGTCAGGGAGCTTGAAGCCGTCCCTGATGTCTGTCCAGATAGTTTCATTTTGAGCAGGCTGCACCGCCGATGTCGAGGACGCCGGGGTCATTGTGGCAGTGTTGCCGGTACCGGGTGGCGCGCTGGGCGATGCGCCTGAATTGGCAGCATTTCCCGTCATCACAGTTTGTGAGGTAGCAGGGGCGGCAATGCTGCTGTTGTCATCAGTTGCTGATACAGCGGACAACGTCTGACAGGCTGGTGACGTGCCGTTCGATCCCGTAGTACAGGGCGCGGTATCACTAGCGGCAGAACTGGTTGTCAAGCCAGTTGCCTGTGGACCTGTGTCTCCCAGGCGATCCAGCGTAGCGCATCCTGTTAGAGAAAACAGAGCAGCTAGCGCTGGCAAGCCCTTAATCAATTGAGTTTTTCTGAGGTTGCTCATGCGTGCATAGCTTATCCTCTGAGGGGGCCGTTGAACAAGTAGGAAGTGTTGTGTGCGAACTGTGTCGGTTGGCACATGGTTCACATGGGGCTGTATGCTGTGAGCTTCGGATCAAGGACCTGGGTGACGATGGATATCTTGGAGCCAGAGCAGGCGTTGGTTGAATGGTACCAAGGTGACGTGGGTCGGCATGTCTGGGCTAGATTGCATCATGAAATGCCTGAGCTGTTGGGTGAGATGTTCGGATACGTTGGGGTCCAGATTGGGCTGGGTGCGTTGACCCCGTCACTGCTTGACGGGAGCAGGGTAAAGCAACGGGTGGGTTTCGGTGGCATTGGACGTACCATTGGAGTACTTGGATGTCCAGAAGCCTTGCCTTTTGGCGCCGAATCTCTTGATTTGGTGATCCTGCCACATGTGCTTGAGTACACCCAGGACCCGCATCAGGTGCTGAGAGAGGTTGATCGGGTGCTGGTACCCGAGGGACATGCGGTCTTTATTGGTTTTAACCCGGCTAGCGTATGGGGTGTATGGGCTGCGGCTGGCCGTGGTCCATGGCGGTCTGTCCGCCGGTCAGGCCGCGCGCATCTTTACACGCAGGCTAGATTGAAAGACTGGCTCGCTTTACTGGGTTTCGATGTCTGCCAGGTGCGGTATCTGATGTACCGCCCACCGACACGACATGCGGTATCAACCGACTCTTGCGGCTGGCTGGAAAAATGGGGGGCACGACACTTCCCTGTGTTGGGTGGGGTCAGAATCATTGCTGCGAGGAAGAGAGAATCGACGCTGACTTTTATCAAACCGAAGCGGAGGCGATTACGTGTTTTATCGGGATCGCCGATCAAAACTGCTCCCGAGGTTATATCCAGTGAAAAACATGGTTGAAATCTTCACCGATGGTGCTTGTCGGGGAAACCCAGGTCCCGGTGGCTGGGGTGCGCTGTTGCGTACACGTGGGCATGAGAAACATCTACTGGGTGCGGAGCCCTTAACGACTAACAATCGAATGGAACTCACGGCTGCGATTCGGGGGCTTCAAGCATTACGTCAGCCGTGCGCGGTGTGTATCGTTACCGATTCGACCTATCTGCGTGACGGGATCACGCGGTGGTTGCCGGGATGGAAGCGCAAGGGATGGCGAACCGCTTCAGGGCAGCCGGTGAAGAATCGCGACCTATGGGAAAGCTTGGAGGACGCGGTCAGAGAACATGATGTGACGTGGGAGTGGGTCAAAGGGCACGCCGGTCACCCCGAGAACGAGCTGGCTGACCGCCTGGCGAACGAGGCGATCGATAGTCTCTTGTCAGGTAAGACAAAGCTGGCATAGAGACGTTCCTCTGCAGTTCGAGTATTAGGTTTGTGTCGTGATGAAGATGCTGCTGTTTGTGGTGGAGGTGCATGGGTTTGAATGAGGGTCACCAATGAGACAAATCGTTTTGGATACCGAAACCACGGGGCTCGAACCGGAGCAGGGGCATCGCGTGATCGAAATTGGTTGCGTTGAGTTGTTCAACCGCCGTCCGACGGGGCGCCATTTCCACCAATATCTACAGCCTGATCGCGAGATCGATGAGGGGGCCGCGGCGGTGCATGGAATCACGGCCGAATTCCTCGCCGACAAGCCCAGGTTCGCTGACGTGGCAGATGAATTCTTGGCTTTCGTGTCGGGAGCCGAACTTGTTATCCATAATGCTCCTTTCGATCTGGGGTTTCTCAACGCGGAACTTAGGCGCTACGGTCATAATGAGCCATTGAGTGCCATATGTGGTGTGGTCGATTCATTGGTGTTGGCCAGACAGATGCACCCGGGGCAACGCAATAGCCTGGATGCTTTATGCAAGCGATATGGCGTGAACAATGAGCACCGCGAGTTGCATGGCGCGCTCCTTGACGCCCAGATTCTGGCCGACGTTTATCTGGTAATGACTGGGGGGCAGACTAGCCTGCTGGCGGATTTGCAGGCTGATAATGACCCGTCTCCCACAGTACAGACAGAGGTGTCACCCGTTCACCTGGATCCGAATCGCCCTCCCTTGCGAGTTATCTCGGCAAGCTCTGACGAAATCGCTCGCCACGCGTCGATTATCGACCTGATTTCAGGTGCGGCGGAGAAAGGTGCTTTGTGGCACTGACTAGAGGGCGAACCTTATTCAACGGACCGATTTGAGTATCCGTGATTTGTCTCGATCCCATTCTCGATCCCGTTCGGTGGCGCGCTTGTCATGTTCCTTCTTGCCCTTTGCCAATCCCAGTTCGAGTTTTGCGCGCCCTCGTTTCCAGTACAGAGCCAGAGGTATCAGGGTATAGCCCTTGCGTTCGACTGCGCCTATGAGGCGATTGAGTTCCGCCCGGTGAAGCAGCATACGACGCGTGCGCGTGGCATCCGGATGGATGTGGGTGGATGCGCTCAGTAACGGTGAGATGTGTGCGCCGAACAGCCAAGCCTCACCATCCTTGATGAGAGCATAACTTTCGTTTAACTGTGCGCGCCCAGCGCGTAGGCTCTTTACTTCCCATCCCTCGAGTGCGAGGCCGGCCTCGAATGAGTCTTCGATAAAGAAGTCGTGACGCGCACGGCGATTCAGGGCGATCGTCGCATTGTGGTTGCTTTTGGCGGATTTCTTGGACATCGCTGCATTATACCGGGAACGTTCATGGCTGGGCGCCGGTGGCGAGTCGGCTTGTTCTTAGCCTGTTTCCGGTCGAGAATACGCCGTTTCGCAAATGAGGCGTGCGTGAGAAGACTCAAGTCGATACATGGCGAGTGGTCGTCCGGCACCGCTTTCTTCCTGTCCGCTACTGGTGCTGTGGTGGGCCTGGGGAATATCTGGAAATACCCCTACATCGCAGGGCAGCATGGCGGCGGTGCCTTCCTCTTGGTGTACCTATTATCCATGTTTGTGGTGGGCCTGCCCTTGCTGATGGCAGAATTGTTGCTTGGGCGAAGGGGCCGCGGGAGCCCTCCATCAGCTCTGCGTGACTTGGCTGCCGATGAAGGACAGTGGCGTGCGTGGTCCGGTGTTGGGTTCTTCGCGGTGTTGGCCGGGTTGCTGATTTTGTCGTTTTACAGCGTCATTGCCGGTTGGGGGCTCGACTATATCTGGATGAGTGCGGCCGGGACGTACAAGGGGGCGAGCGCAGGACAGGTACAGGGTTTGTTCTCGGCGCTGAACGATACGCCGTGGCGTTTGATGGCCTGGCACTCACTCTTTATGGTAATGACTGTCGCTGTCGTTGCACGTGGGGTCCGGCAGGGACTTGAGCGAGTGGCTCGACTATTCGTTCCCTTGATGTTCATTCTGCTGGCTTTTCTCGATCTATACGCTGCCGTGGCAGGCAATCTGGTGAAAGCGGCGGCGTATTTGTTCGACCCTGATTTCAGCGCGGTGAATGGCAAGACCGTATTGATCGCTTTGGGGCATGCATTTTTCACCTTGAGCCTAGGGGTCGGTACGATGCTGGCATACGGCGCCTACTTGCCTGAACGCGTGTCGGTATTCCGTGCAAGCCTGTGGATCATATTGGCGGATACTTGCGCAGGCTTGCTGGCCGGCATGGCCATCTATCCTTTGGTGTTTGCGCATGACCTGCCCTCCATGCAGGGACCCGGGCTGATTTTCACCGTGCTACCCATGGCCTATGGACATTCGCCCTACGGGGGGGTGTTCGGGGTTATGTTCTACACCGTGCTGGTGCTCGCCGCGTGGACATCCGCAATCGCCCTGCTCGAACCCGCAGTTGCCTGGTGGGTCGAGATGGGTATTTCAAGGGCCAAGGCAGCTTTGGCGCTGGGATTCGCTGTCTGGTTGCTGGGGCTGGTGACCATCATGTCGTTCAGCGTGTGGTCCGGAGTGCTGATACTTGGGCACACCTGGTTTGGCTTGCTGGATGCGGTCACAGGTAATGTGATGCTGCCCGTGGTGGGCCTGCTGGTGGCGGTATTCGCCGGCTGGATGATGACAGGGCGATCTTTGCGTCAGGAACTGAGCTGGTCGCGTGGCGTCTTTCGTATCTGGCTTACGGTGATACGCTATGTGACGCCAGTGGCCATGTTGCTGGTCCTATTGAACGCCATGGGCCTTATTCGAGGGGGAATATGACGACCGTAAGCCGATCCGCACTCGTCAATTACACACCTCAGCAGATGTTTGCGCTGGTGGACGATATCGAGCATTACGCCGATTTTCTACCTTGGTGCATGCAAACGGAGATACTTTCGCGTGATGCGCATGAGGTGAAGGCAAGCATAGAACTGGCGCGTGGTGGGGTTCGTAAGACCTTCGCGACACACAATCGCATGCAAGCCGGGAAAATGATCGAAATTCGCTTGATCGAAGGGCCATTTAGCCATTTGCATGGATTCTGGCGTTTCGATCCAATCGGCGATGCAGCATGCAAGGTGTCGCTCGATATGGAGTTCGATTTTTCCAATCGTCTGCTTGGTCTTGCGGTCGGTCCGGTTTTTACCCAGATCGTAAACACGCTGGTAGACGCCTTCGTAAAGCGTGCTCGCGAGGTTTATGGCGAGGGGTGAAGGCCGTTATGTACGTGGAAATCGTTTATGCAACTGCGGAACGCCAAGAGCTTTGTTCAGTAAGAATTCCCTCGGGAAGCACCTTGGCGGATGCAATCCAGGCGTCGGGCCGATTTGCACCTGTGCTCAGAGAACCAGACATACACACACGCGTCGGGGTTTTCGGGCGTCGCAGGGCCTTGAGCGATGGATTGATGGATGGTGATCGAGTCGAGATATATCGACCGCTCCAGGTGGATCCGAAGGAGGCGCGCCGTCGCCGCGCGCAGGGTGCGATGGCGGACGGCGATTCGGCTTAACCCTTCGATGGAGCCACGTCGTTTTTTATTGGCGCGCCGACGATGCGTGCGAGCTTGCCGTCGGTGAAATACAAGGTCAGGTGCTTGACGCTCTGGCGGCCATAAGTGGGCGTCAGGGCGTATGTGTAGTCCCATCGATTGGGATTGAAGGGGTCGGTCAGCAACGGGTCTCCGAGGATGAATCGTACCTGGTCTGGCGTCATCCCAACGTGTACCTGGGCCAGTTGCTGGGCTTTGATTTCATTGCCCTGCTGAATGGGGGGGCGGTAGCCGGCCATCCAGCTGCAGCCGGTGAGTGTTAGAATGGTCAAACTGATCAGGGAAATGCGTATATTTTTCATTTGCGTCATCGATTCGAATGGGCGCGCACATCTTAAAGCAAACCGCAGTGCCTTGCTGGAAGGGAATGATGGAGAATCAAGACCTCAAGCGCGCGGGCCTCAAGGTCACGCTGCCGCGTATGAAGATTCTGGAAATACTGGAGAAGGCCAAGCCTCGCCATCTGACTGCGGAGGATATCTACCGGCTGCTGCTGGATTCCGGGGAGGAGATCGGCCTGGCGACGGTGTACCGTGTCTTGACCCAGTTCGAGTCCGCCACGCTCGTTCAGCGCCTGCATTTCGAGGGGGGGCAGGCCGTATTCGAGCTGGCCCGCGGGCACCATCACGATCATATCGTGTGCGGGGATTGCGGGCATGTCGAGGAGTTCTACGACGAGGTCATCGAGACGCGCCAAAAGGCGGTTGCAAGCAGTCGCGGTTTTGAGATCCGTGATCACTCCTTGATCCTGTACGGCAATTGCCAGCGGGAAAACTGCCCTCACCGAAATGTGGAGGACGACCGATAGCTCATTCCTGTCGGGCGCTTTTGAGCATTTCCTCGGCATGCGCCTGTGAGCGGGCGGTGATTTGAACCCCTCCGAGCATGCGCGCAAGTTCCTCGATGCGTGCCGGGTCCGTCAGCAGCGGCTCGATCCGGGTTTCCGTGGTGTCTGTTCCCTTGACCTTCCTGACGGCGAGTTGGCTGTGGGCCTGTGCCGCGACCTGCGGCAGGTGAGTGACGCAGAGTACCTGCCTGTCGCCGCCCAGCGTGCGCAGCATGCGACCGACCACTTCCGCCGTACCGCCACCGATGCCGCTATCCACCTCGTCGAAGATTAAGGTAGGTAGTCGCCTATCGCGGGTGGCAGCCAGTTGCAGCGCCAGGCTGATGCGTGAAAGTTCGCCGCCCGACGCGACTTTGGCCAATGGGTGCAAAGGTTGCCCGGGGTTGGCGCTGACCCGATATTCGACTTGATCCAGCCCGTGCGGCGAGGGCTTTCCTGTGGGGCTTGACGTAACCTCTATCTCGAAACGTCCGCCCGCCATGCCCAGTGTCTGCATGGCCTCAGTGACGGATTGACCAAGTACCTGGGCAGCATTCCGGCGTCCTTGCGAAACTTCCCCGGCCAGCTTGCGGTAACGGGCTTCGGCCGCCGCGAATTCCGTGGTCAGGCGCGATCGATGTCCTTCATGGTCGAGCAGCGCATCCCGCTCGGTGGCGAGGGTTTGCAGGCGTTCGGGCAGTTCGTCGGGCTGGCAACGATGCTTGCGAGCCAGCGATTGCAGCAGGGCCAACCGCGTATCGAGCTCTTCCAGACGTGCAGGATCGAAATTCAGATCCTCCAGGTAGTGGCGCAGTGCGTTGGCCGCTTCCTGGATCTCTATCTGGGCGTTGCGCAGGAGTTCGAGCGGGGCGGCTAGCTGGCTATCGTAGCCCGCTGCCTGATCCACCGCGGTAAGCGCGTGAGTTAAGAGACTGTGTGCGTCCGGATCGGATTCGTAAAGCTGGGCGTAGGCTGACTGAGCGGCTTCCAATAATAGGTTGGCGTTGGAAAGTCGCTGGTGTTCCTCTTCGAGTTCGCCGAGCTCTCCGGTCCTGGGTGCAGCTGCCTCTAGTTCGCTGACCTGGAATTCGACCAGGTCGAGCCTTTCCTGGCGATGCCGGCCGTCCTGTTCGGCGGTTTCGATGGCGTCGTGTAGGTCCGACCAGTGTCGATAGAGCTCGGCCAGTTCGCCCAACAAGTCTTCCTGGTCTGCCTGCAGGTCGAGCAGCCCGCGTTGCGTGTCGCGATGCAGCAGAGATTGGTGAGCGTGCTGACCGTGGATGTCGACCAGTTGCTCGCCGAGTGACTTGAGTGTCTGCAGGGGGGCGGGTGACCCTGCAATATAGGCTCGGCTGCGGCCATCTTGGGTGATGATGCGTCGAACCGTGCAGGCTGTATCGCTCTCGGCGTCGAGATCCTGATCGCGCAGCCAGCGCAAAACGTCCGGCTGCCCCGCAAGGTCGAAGGTCACGCTGATTTCCGCCTTGTCAGCGCCGGCGCGAACCGATGTGCTGTCGGCACGGTCGCCCAGGACGAGGCCGATGGCGTCGATCAGAATCGACTTGCCGGCCCCGGTTTCGCCGGTGAAGGCGGTCATCCCGCTTGACAGCTCAAGCTCCAGTTGTTCGATGATGGCGAAATCGCGGATCAGGATGTGTGAAAGCATGAACGCCGGTCGTGTGGAGGTTATGCGTGATTGCGTGCACTGTTTCTGCGTGTGTGAAGACTTAGGGTTGTTCGCCCCAGTGCAGCTTGGCCCGCAATATATGGAAATGATCGTAGGTGCTCGGGTGGAGCAGACGCAAGGGGGCATCCTTCTGGCGTATACGTATCACGTCTTCGGCGCTGACTGAGGTGCATGATTGGCCGTCGAAAGCAGCCTGTGCCGGTGCGGAATTCTGTGCTGAAAGACTGATCTCGATGCAGGCCGATGCGTTCACCACCAAGGGCCGACTGGTCAGGGTGTGCGGGCAGACGGGTACCAGGCCAATGGCCGGCAGCGAAGGCGAAAGGATGGGCCCTCCACCGGACAGCGCATACGCGGTCGAACCCGTTGGCGTACAAATGACCAGACCATCCGCCCGCTGGCTGCTTACGAAACGCCCGTCGATACGAATGTCGAATTCGATCATGCGCACGTCGTTGCTGATGTGCAGGACCACGTCGTTCAGCGCGTCGTGGCGCTGGATCACTTGCCCATTGCGCAGAATGTCTGCTTCGAGCAGTGCCCTGGGCTCCTCGATATAGTCCCCTGCCAGTATTTCGTCCAGGCGCTGTGTGATCTCCTCTGGAGAGATGTCCGCGAGGAAGCCCAGTCTCCCGAGGTTGATCCCGATGAGAGGGACGCCGTGGCAGGCGAGAGAGCGTGCGGCATTGAGCAATGTGCCGTCGCCGCCGACGACGATGGCCAGATCGCACCGCTGGACGAGTTCCTCGCGCGGAAAGATGACGGCGTCCGCCGCCAGGCCATCTGCGCTTGCGTCCAGCAAGGTACGCAGGCCCTTGTTGCGCAAGTACTCCGTCAGCACGCGGAGGGTTTCTTCGATGCGTACGTCACCCTGTTTGGCGATGATGCCTATGGTCTTGAAATTTCTCATGTATATGATGAGCGCTTAGGTGGCGGGACGGTGGAACCGTGCTTGACAGTCCGGGACGGTATTGTAATCATCGCGAAGGCTTGTTTGCATGTCCATTTCGCCAGATGGCTCGTTCACGTACCCGCCTTAATACTCCCAACGATTCCGGCCTGGATGAGCGTTCCCGGCACCTCCTAAAGGTGCTGGTGGAGAGCTATATCTGCGAGGGTAGCCCGGTGGGATCTCGGGCCCTGAGTCGGCGGGCCGGGCTGGACTTGAGCCCAGCGACCATTCGCAATGTGGTCGCGGACCTGGAGGAAATGGGCTTCGTCCGTTCACCGCATACTTCGGCCGGACGCGTGCCGACGGCACGTGGGTATCGTCTGTTCGTCGATACCTTGCTGCAACAACGTCCACCGGCTGCCGAAGAGCTGCGGCAGATGCAGGTTCACCTCTCGCCCGGGCGAGGGGCGGACGATCTGGTCGAATCGGCCTCGAACATCCTCTCCGTGATCACTCAGTTGGTCGGTGTTGTCACCATGCCGCGCAGTCAGCATCTGGCGCTCAGGCAGGTGGAATTCCTGGCGCTTTCCGGCGATCGCGTTCTCGTGATCCTGGTAATGAATCAGCAGGAAGTGCAAAACCGTATCCTCCAATTGGACCGTACCTACAGCCAGGGTGAACTGGATCAGGCGGCGCGCTATCTCAATGACCATTACGCTGGTCAGGATCTGCAGCACATCCGCGGCAAGTTGTTGCGTGAGCTCGACGAGGTGCGCGCGGACATGGATCGCATCATGCGTGATGCGGTTGAACTGGGCCAAAAGGCGTTGGGCGAAGAGGTAGGCCAGGGAGAGGATTATGTACTGGCCGGACAAAACAATCTGCTCGAATACGAGGAGCTAGCGGATCTGGACCGCCTGCGCAGCCTGTTTGCCGCGTTCACCGAGAAGCGTGAGGTGCTGCACCTGCTGGATAAGAGCGCCATGGCTGAGGACGTGCAGATTTTCATCGGCCATGAATCGGGATACGGCGCCCTGGATTACGTGAGCGTCGTGACGGCGCCCTACGTCGCCAACGGCGAGGTGATTGGGATATTGGGCGTGATCGGCCCTACTCGCATGCCTTACGACCGGGTCATTCCGATCGTAGACATCACAGCCCGTCTCTTGGGGAGCGCATTGCACGGGGAGGCTTGAACTCTCGCCAATAGTCCCCACCTATGGCTCAGGTTTGTCTGTGAATGTTTGTGAAGCCGCATCGAGTCCGGAGCGATTGATGAGTCAAAAACCCCCTAGAAGCGACGAAAACACACCCCTAGAATCCCCGGCATCGACTACATCGCCGACCGTGGAGACAACCACGGATGAAGGAGAGGGCGATGCCATGGAGGCCTTGCATCAGGACCTTCAGGAAATGAAGGACAAGGCTCAGGCCCATTGGGACCAGTTTGTACGCGCCCAGGCCGAGCTGGACAACCTACGGAAGCGTGCCGAGCGAGATCTTTCCAATGCACACAAGTACGCCCTGGAGCGGTTCGCAAACGAATTGCTTCCGGTGAAGGATAGCCTTGAACTGGGCCTTGAGGCTGCGCGGTCGGCGGATGCCGATGCCAGTACGCGAGAAGGCATCGAGTTGACCCTGCGCATGTTTGGCCAGGTGTTGACCAAATTCGGCATCGAGGAGGTCAATCCGGTAGGCGAGCGGTTCGATCCCGAGCGCCATCAGGCGATGACGATGCAGCCCTCGGACGAGCAGCCGCCGAATACCGTGCTGGCCGTGATGCAGAAGGGATACGTGCTCAATGAGCGCCTCTTACGGCCGGCGATGGTCGTGGTGGCCAAGGCGCCGGATTGAGGCGGGACTTGAAAACGGAGCGACAGTCCCAAATTTACCCCTCAGATCGAATACATATTCACCCAGTGCTAGGGAGATGCAAGAAATGGGTAAGATCATTGGTATCGACCTTGGAACCACCAATTCCTGCGTGGCCATCATGGAAGCAGGCAAACCCAAGGTGATCGAAAACAGCGAAGGTGATCGCACGACGCCGTCCATCATCGCCTTCGGCGATGACAGCGAGGTGCTCGTGGGCCAGCCGGCCAAGCGCCAGGCCGTCACCAATCCCACCAATACCCTGTTCGCGGTCAAACGCCTGATCGGGCGTCGTTTCGACGAAGGCGAGGTGCAGAAGGACATCAAGCTGGTGCCCTACCACATCGTGAAGGCCGACAACGGCGATGCCTGGGTCGAGGTCAAGGGCAAGAAAATGGCGCCACCGGAGATTTCCGCGCGCGTGCTGATGAAGATGAAGAAGACCGCCGAGGACTATCTGGGCGAGCCGGTGACCGAGGCGGTGATCACCGTGCCCGCTTACTTCAACGATTCGCAGCGTCAGGCGACCAAGGATGCCGGCAAGATCGCCGGACTCGACGTCAAGCGCATCATCAACGAGCCGACTGCGGCCGCGCTGGCCTTCGGTCTGGACAAGTCCGGCGGCGACCGCAAGGTGGCGGTCTACGACCTGGGCGGCGGCACGTTCGACATCTCGATCATCGAGATGGCTGATGTCGATGGCGAAAAGCAGTTCGAGGTGCTGGCGACCAATGGCGACACCTTCCTGGGTGGCGAGGATTTCGACAAGCGAATGATCGATTACTTGGCCGACGAGTTCCAGAAGGAGCAGGGCATCGACCTGCGCGGCGATCCGCTGGCCATGCAGCGCCTTAAGGAAGCGGCGGAAAAGGCCAAGATCGAGCTGTCCTCGACGCAGCAGACCGAGATCAACCTGCCGTACATCACGGCCGACAAAACAGGGCCCAAGCACCTCAACATCAAGGTCACGCGTGCCAAGCTGGAATCGCTGGTGGAGGATCTGATCCAGCGCACCATCGAGCCTTGCAAGCTGGCGCTCAAGGATGCCGGCCTGAATACCTCCGAGATCGCTGACGTGATCCTGGTCGGCGGTCAGACCCGTATGCCCAAGGTGCAGGAAGCGGTAAAGAACTTCTTCGGCAAGGAGCCGCGCCGCGACGTGAACCCCGACGAGGCCGTGGCGGTCGGTGCCGCGGTGCAAGGTGGCGTGCTCGGCGGCGAGGTCAAGGACGTGCTGCTGCTCGACGTGACGCCGCTGTCCCTGGGTATCGAGACGCTCGGCGGTGTGATGACCAAGCTGATTGAACGCAACACGACGATTCCGACCAAGGCGACGCAGGTGTTCTCCACGGCTGAAGACAACCAGACCGCGGTGACCGTCCACGTGCTCCAGGGCGAGCGCGAGCAGGCTACCGGCAACAAATCGTTGGGCCGTTTCGATCTGACCGACATTCCGCCTGCGCCGCGTGGCGTTCCGCAGGTCGAGGTTGTGTTCGATATCGATGCCAACGGTATCCTGAACGTGTCGGCCAAGGACAAGGCGACGGGCAAGCAGCAATCGATCGTGATCAAGGCCTCTTCCGGGTTGGCCGAGGATGAGATCGACCGCATGGTGAAGGACGCCGAGGCGCATCGAGACGAGGATCAGCGTTTCCATGAGCTGGTGAATGTGCGTAATCAGGCGGATAACCTGATCCACGCCGCCGAGAAGTCCCTCAAGGAGGCCGGTGACAAGGTGACGGCCGACGAACGGCAAGCGGTGGAACAGGCGGTCAGCGAATTGAAGGAAGCGCTCAAGAGCGATGATAAGGGCGCGATCGAAAGCAAGACCGAGGCATTGAGCGCCGCATCAGGCAAGGTGGCCGAGAAGCTCTACAGTCAGGCCGGCGAGGCAGGTGCTTCTGCCCAGCCGGGTGCGGATGCTGCCGGTGAGGCCAAGAGTGGCCGCGGAGACGAGGACGTCGTCGACGCGGAGTTCGAAGAAGTCAAAGAAAACAAGAAATAACGCTGGACGCATCGACCCTCCCTGGCTGGGAGGGTCGATGCCAAGTCAATGCCGCAGTGCTGATTCCGGAGCGGCGCCGTCGAGAACGTACGGCGCCGTAATCGTGTTAGGGTGCGGGCGTTGGCATCACTCCCCGATTAGACAAGCGACCGACGACCATGTCGAAGAGAGATTATTACGAAGTGCTGGGCGTGGAACGCTCGGCCGGCGACGATGAACTCAAGAAGGCATACCGCCGCCTCGCGATGAAATACCATCCGGATCGGAATCCGGATGACGATGAGGCCATGGAGCGTTTCAAAGAGGCGAAGGAAGCCTACGAAGTGCTCAGCGACGCGCAGAAACGGGCCGCGTACGATCAGTTCGGACATGCGGGGCTTGGCGGTGCTGGGGCAGGTGCGGGTGGCTTTGGCGGCGGAGGCTTCGGAGATATTTTCGAAGACATCTTCGGCGATATATTCGGAGGCGGCCGCGGTCGCGAACGGGCGTATCGTGGCGCCGACCTACAATACAACCTCGACCTGACGCTGGAAGAAGCGGTTTTCGGGACTGAGGTCAAAATCCGCGTACCAACTGTAGTTACCTGCCAGACCTGTGACGGTAGCGGTGCGCGTCCGGGGACTCATGCCGAGCAGTGCGCCACCTGTGGTGGCGTGGGTCAGGTGCGTATCCAGCAGGGATTCTTTTCCGTTCAGCAACCTTGCCCCCATTGTCGCGGAACGGGCAAGATCATCCCTGAGCCTTGTCCGGACTGCCATGGTGAAGGTCGTGTGCGCGAGACTAATGTGTTGTCCGTTAATGTGCCTGCGGGCGTGGATACGGGCGATCGCATCAGGCTTGCTGGCAAGGGCGAGACCGGCCCCCAGAATGGCCCTCCGGGCGATCTCTATGTGCAGATCAGGGTCAAAGAACACAAGATATTCACACGCGAGGGCGAAAACCTCTATTGCGAGGTGCCGATCGATTTCGTGACCGCAGCGCTCGGCGGTGATATCGAAGTGCCTACCCTGGGGGGGCGTGCGCGACTCAAGATTCCAGCGGAGACGCAGACTAACCGCCTTTTCAGAGTGCGCGGGAAGGGTATCAAACCAGTGCGCGGCGGTGCGGAAGGCGACCTGATCTGTCGTGTGATCGTTGAAACGCCGATCAATCTGACCAAGACGCAGCGCGAGCTGCTCGCGCAGTTTCAGGATACGCTCAAGGGTAGCGAGGATCGTCATAGCCCGCAGGCGCATAGTTGGCTCGACGGTGTCAAAGGGTTTTTCGAAGACCTCAAGTCCTGGCTGCAATGAACCTAAGCCATGTGAAACCGGTATCGAGGGGGATAACGTGATCAAAATCGGCATTGTCGGTGCCGGCGGACGCATGGGTAGGGCGTTGATCGAGGCCGTCGTGCAGGATGACGCATTCGCGTTGGGCGCGGTGTTTGCACGTTCTGGTAGTCCATTGCTAGGGCGAGATGCCGGCGAATTGGCGGGACTTGGACACTGCGGTGTGGCGGTTACAGGTGATCTGGAATCCGGGATCGCCGATTTTGACGTCCTGATAGACTTCACATTACCTGAAGGAACCTTGCGACACGCGCAGACCTGCGCCAGGCATGGTCGTCCGATCGTGATCGGTACGACCGGATTTTCCGCCGGCCAACGTATGCAACTGGATGAGGCGAGTCGGCACATTCCTTTGCTCCTGGCACCTAATATGAGCGTGGGCGTGAATCTGTGCCTCATGCTGCTGGAGACCGCGGCCAGGGTGCTGGGCGATTCGGTCGATATCGAGGTCATCGAAGCACACCACCGCCACAAGGTGGATGCGCCATCGGGTACAGCTCTGGAAATGGGACGGGTCGTGGCCGATGCCTTGGGGCGTAACCTAGAGACCTGCGCGGTCTATGGTCGCGAGGGCCGGACCGGTCCGCGCCCCAACGGGATCATCGGTTTCGAGACCATTCGCGCCGGCGATATTGTCGGAGAGCATACCGTGATGTTCGCGGGGGCTGGCGAGCGCGTCGAGATTGCGCACAAGGCATCGAGCCGCATGACTTTCGCCCATGGCGCGTTGCGGGCGGCTGCATGGATCCCCGGCCGCCCGGCCGGCGTCTACGATATGCGCGATGTGCTGGGTTTGGCGTAATCAAACACCGCTCGCGTGGACAGCTTTTGCTTGGCGGCGTAAAATTCCCGAAATAACTCGATGACGCATGATGCGCGTTGGTATAGCCGGCGCGCCAATTGGCTGCGGCCCATCGGGTGGTCTGGGCTTGCGGGCCCGATCAGGTTGACATTAATCCAGAACGGGGCGCGTGTCCCGTTTTTCGTATCTACGGTGAACCGATTGAACCAAGCCGCTTTGTTGGCTCTTGAAGATGGCAGCCTGTTTCACGGGGTTGCTGTTGGCGCACCGGGTGAGTGTGTCGGCGAGGTCGTTTTCAACACGGCCATGACGGGTTACCAGGAAATTCTGACCGACCCTTCCTATGCACGCCAGATCGTCACTTTGACTTATCCGCACATTGGCAATGTCGGTGTGAATTCTGAGGATGAGGAGTCCACCCGAGTGTTCGCCGCCGGTCTCGTGATCCGGGATCTGCCTTGTGTCTATTCGAATTGGCGTGCGTCAGAGTCGCTCGATGCCTATCTCCGTCGGTTGGGCGTAGTGGCGATCGCCGATGTCGACACACGCCGTCTGACCCGCCTGCTGCGCGACAAGGGGGCCTTGAACGGTTGCATCCAGGCAGGTCGTATCGACGAGACCGAAGCGCTTGAGCGTGCCCGTGCGTTCCCGGGTCTCAAGGGGATGGACCTGGCTCGTGAGGTGACGACGGCAGAGGCGTATGCCTGGCGCCAGGGCAGCTGGATCGAAGAGGGCGGTTTTCGCCAGCGCGACAGCGGCGATGGCGATGAACTCCACGTGGTGGCCTACGATTTTGGGGTCAAGCGCAACATCCTTCGGCTGCTGGCGGACCGAGGCTGCCGCCTGACGGTGGTGCCGGCGCAGACAACCGCGCAGGAGGTGTTGCGCCTGCAGCCCGATGGCGTTTTCCTCTCGAATGGGCCGGGTGATCCCGAGCCCTGCGATTACGCCATCGAGGCTATCGCTGAACTGGTCGACCGGGGTCTGCCCACCTTCGGTATTTGCCTGGGACACCAACTCCTCGGTCTGGCGAGCGGCGCTGCCACGGTTAAAATGAAATTCGGCCATCACGGGGCCAATCATCCGGTGCAGGACCTCGATTCTGGACGCGTCATGATCAGTTCCCAGAATCATGGTTTCGCCGTCGATGAGACCACGCTGACCGAGTGCCTGCGTGCTACGCACCGTTCGCTTTTCGACGGTTCCTTGCAAGGCATCGAGCGCACGGACCGTCCGGCTTTCGGTTTTCAGGGTCATCCGGAAGCGAGCCCCGGGCCGCACGACGTGGCCGGGTTGTTCGACCGATTCATCGGCCTGATGCGCGCCTGACGCGCACGCCCATAAATAATTAGGTCACCATGCCGAAACGCACCGATATCCGTAGCATCCTGGTCATAGGCGCCGGGCCGATCATCATTGGTCAGGCCTGCGAGTTCGATTACTCAGGCGCACAGGCGTGCAAGGCGCTCAAGGAAGAGGGCTATCGCGTCATCCTGGTCAATTCGAATCCCGCCACGATCATGACCGATCCCGAGACCGCAGACGCGATCTATATCGAACCGATCGAATGGCGGACCGTGGCCCGGATCATCGAACGTGAACGTCCCGATGCCTTGCTGCCGACTATGGGGGGGCAGACGGCGCTCAACTGCGCCTTGGATCTGGCTCGCGAAGGCGTGTTGGACCGGCTGGGCGTGGAGATGATCGGGGCTGATCGCGACGCGATCGACATGGCCGAGGATCGTGAGCGTTTCCGCGACGCCATGACCGAGATCGGTCTGCCGACACCGAAGGCCTTCGTGGCGCACAGTTTCGAGGAAGCCTTGCAGGTACAGGGCGGCATCGGTTTCCCGACCATCGTTAGGCCTTCGTTCACCATGGGTGGGAGCGGCGGCGGTATCGCCTACAACAAGGAAGAGTTCGAGGAGATCGTCAAGCGAGGTCTCGACCTGTCACCTACGCACGAAGTGCTGCTCGAGGAATCGGTGCTTGGCTGGAAGGAGTTCGAGATGGAAGTGGTCCGCGATCGCGCGGACAACTGCATCATCATCTGCTCCATCGAAAATTTCGATCCGATGGGCGTGCATACGGGCGATTCGATCACGGTCGCGCCGGCGCAGACTTTGACCGATAAGGAATACCAGCGGTTGCGCGACGCCTCTATCGCGGTGTTGCGCAAGATCGGCGTCGATACCGGCGGATCGAACGTGCAGTTTGCGGTCGACCCTGAATCCGGTCGCATCATCGTTATTGAGATGAATCCGCGCGTGTCGCGTTCGTCGGCTCTGGCCTCCAAGGCGACCGGGTTTCCGATCGCCAAGGTCGCGGCCAAGCTGGCTGTGGGCTACACCCTGGATGAACTGCGTAACGACATCACGGGGGGTATCACACCGGCATCCTTCGAGCCGACCATCGACTACGTGGTGACCAAGATTCCGCGGTTCACTTTCGAGAAATTCCCGAAAGCCGATGCGCGTCTGACCACGCAGATGAAATCCGTTGGTGAGGTGATGGCCATTGGTCGTAGTTTTCAGGAGTCATTCCAAAAGGCTTTGCGGGGACTGGAAATCGGCGTCGATGGCTTGAACGAGACGCTGGATCTGAGCGACCGTGAAACGGCCGCCGCGAAACTACGCCAGGAATTGCGCGCGCCGACGGATAAACGGCTCTGGTATCTCGCCGATGCCTTTCGTTTCGGCATGACTCTGGGCGAGATTCACGACATCACCCGAATCGATCCCTGGTTCCTGGCTCAAATGCAGGATCTGGTGAATTGCGAAGCGGCGCTCAAGGGCGCTTCGATGGAGGCGCTGACGGCCGCCGATTTCCGTCGTCTCAAACGCAAGGGTTTTTCGGATCGGCGCCTGGCGAAATTGCTCGACGAGACCGAGCGTACGGTGCGCCAACGGCGGCAACAGCTGGATGTGCGTCCTGTGTACAAGCGGGTGGACAGTTGTGCGGCCGAATTCGCGTCCAGTACCGCCTATCTCTATTCGACCTATGAGGAAAGCTGCGAGGCGGAACCGAGCGCGCGCGAGAAGATCATGGTGCTAGGCGGTGGTCCCAACCGAATCGGGCAAGGTATCGAGTTTGACTATTGCTGCGTTCACGCCGCGCTCGCGCTAAGCGAGGACGGCTACGAGACGATCATGGTCAACTGCAACCCGGAGACGGTGTCTACCGACTACGACACATCCGATCGCCTTTATTTCGAGCCTCTGACGCTGGAGGACGTGCTTGAAATCATCGAGGTGGAACGCCCTAAAGGCGTCATCGTTCAGTATGGCGGGCAAACCCCGCTGAAACTCGCACGCGATCTGGAAGCTGCCGGGGCTCCGATTATCGGGACGTCACCCGATTCGATCGACCTGGCGGAGGATCGGGAACGCTTCCAGCACCTCGTCGAGGAATTGCAGCTGGTGCAGCCGCCGAACCGCACCGCGCGCAGTGCCGAGGAAGCCGCACGCCTGGCCGAAGAAGTGGGTTATCCGGTCGTGGTGCGGCCTTCTTACGTATTGGGCGGTCGCGCGATGGAGATCGTTTACGACGAGACCGATCTGCGTCGTTACATGAACGAGGCAGTCAAGGTATCCAATGACGCGCCGGTGCTGATCGATCGTTTTCTGGATGATGCCATTGAAGTCGATGTCGATGCGATCAGCGACGGAGAAACGGTGCTGATCGGCGGGATCATGCAGCATATTGAACAAGCAGGTGTGCACTCAGGAGACTCGGCATGCTCATTGCCGCCGTATTCGCTATCCGAAGGATTGTTGGATCGGCTGCGTGAGCAGGTGCGGCAGATGGCGCTCACTCTGCATGTGGTTGGCCTGATGAATGCGCAGCTGGCAGTCAAGGGTGAGGAGATCTATATCCTGGAAGTGAACCCACGGGCGTCGCGTACGGTGCCGTTCGTATCGAAGGCCTGCGGGCTGCCGATCGCCAAGATCGCTGCGCGCTGCATGGTGGGGCAGTCTCTGGCGGCACAGGGGGTGACGAGCGAGATCATACCGCCGTATTTTTCAGTCAAGGAAGCCGTATTCCCGTTTATTAAGTTCCCGGGCGTAGATCCGATTCTCGGTCCGGAAATGAAATCGACTGGCGAGGTGATGGGGATCGGGGCCAGTTTTGGCGAGGCCTTCGCCAAGGCTCAACTGGCGACAGGGGTCGATCTGCCCCGCAGTGGTCGCGCCTTCATCAGTGTGCGTGACGAGGACAAGGCTGCTGCCGTCGAGGTTGCCCGCGAGTTACTGGATCACGGCTTCAAACTGGTGGCTACCCGTGGGACAGCGCAGGCCTTGTTGTCGGCCGGAATACCCTGTGACCCGGTGAATAAGGTGATGGAAGGCCGTCCGCACGTGGTCGATATGATCAAAAACGGCGAAATCGATATGATTGTGAATACCACGGCCAACAAGCAGGCCATTGCCGATTCGTTCACGATTCGACGCGAGGCTCTGCAGCGCAAAATCACTTACACGACGACCATGGCGGGTGCGCATGCCATGTGCCAAGCGATGGATTTTCTGGATAACGAGGCGGTGTATCGCCTGCAAGACCTGCACGAGGAGGCCCGGCAATGAACAACAAAGTGCCCTT
Source organism: Acidihalobacter aeolianus (assembly GCF_001753165.1). Classification (GTDB taxonomy): domain Bacteria; phylum Pseudomonadota; class Gammaproteobacteria; order DSM-5130; family Acidihalobacteraceae; genus Acidihalobacter; species Acidihalobacter aeolianus. Next base: position 2,144,617 of record NZ_CP017448.1, on the reverse strand, counting down.
GACGGTTCGCGGCGCAGAGCAGCTTCGTGCGGAACTGCAGAAACTCAAATCGGTGGAGCGCCCTCGTGTCGTGGCCGCCATTGCGGAAGCGCGGGCACATGGTGACCTGAAGGAAAATGCGGAATATCACGCTGCGCGTGAGCAGCAAGGATTTATCGAAGGCCGTATCCAGGAAGTCGAAGCAAAGCTATCCAACGCACAGGTCATCGATGTCACGAAACTCAATGCCGGTGGCAAGGTGGTCTTCGGCGCGACCGTGGATTTGGTCGACGTCTCGACCGACGAGGAAATTACATATCAGATTGTCGGTGACGATGAGGCGGATATTAAATCCGGTTTGATTTCGGTCAGTTCGCCGGTAGCCCGTGCATTGATTGGTAAGATGGAGGGCGACGAGGCAGTCGTGCAGGCACCAGGCGGCACGCGCGAATATGAGATACTCGCCGTGCGTTATGTCTGATCGGCTCGATTCCGTTTCGGGTTTTGCAGATAAATCGTTGCTATCCCGCCGATGCGCTGGATCAGTTCGGCGCCCGTAGCCGTAAGGATTTCCTCTATCATTTGCATCATGGTGTCCTTCCCGCCGGGAACCTTAACCTTGATCAACTCGTGATGGTCCAGTGCGGAGCGGATTTCGTCGATCAGGTTGGGATGCAGGCCCTTGTGGCCGATGATGACCACGGGCTTAAGCGCGTGTGCCTGTGCCTTGAGGGCACGCTTTTGACGATCTTCGAGTGCCATATGGGTTTTTGCCTCACACGCGCTAAGCCGGATAGTTTAGCATGGCTTCGGGAGGAAACGGGTGCCGTCGCGTAGCAAAAGTAGCCGCCAATGGCTCAAGGAGCATTTCGATGACCCCTACGTGCTGCGTGCGCAAGCTGAAGGCTACAGATCGCGTGCGGTGTATAAACTGATTGAACTGGATGAACGCGATCCGTTGTTCAAGCCCGGGCAGGTCGTGGTCGATCTGGGGGCTGCGCCAGGCGGTTGGACACAAGTGGCTCGTGCACGTACAGGTGCCGACGGACGTGTGGTCGCGACTGATATCCTGCCGATGGATCCCGTGCCAGGTGTGGAATTCATTCAGGGCGATTTCCGCGAGGATGTAGTGCTGAAGCAGATGCTGGAGTTAATCGGAGGTCAGGGTGCCGACCTTGTATTGTCGGATATGGCCCCCAATATGAGTGGGATGGGTGCCGTTGACCAACCTCGTGCGATGCTCTTGGCAGAATTGGCGCATGAATTGGCCTCGACGATTCTGCGTCCAGGCGGTGTTTTGGTGCTTAAGATGTTTCAGGGTGAGGGATCGGATGCTTTCCTCGCTGAGTTACGTCGCGGGTTCGCCCGCGTGGTGGTGCGCAAGCCTAAGGCTTCGCGTCCACGTAGTCGCGAGGTCTATGTCGTGGCCTTGGGTCGGAAACTGTAGTAATGTCCGCAATATGCGGATGTCGTACTGAGGTGACGCTTTGAACGATCTCGTCAAAAACATCATTTTGTGGGCGGTGATCGCCGTTGTGCTGATTTCGGTTTTCAATAACTTCAGCCAGCACAGCGACTCATCTTCGTCCACTATGTCCTACTCTCAATTCATCGCTGCGGTGAAGAGTGGACGGGTCAAGAATGTCATGATAGACGGCCGCACCGTGAATGGTGTGACCGATGGTGGGCAGAAATTCACCACCTATACGCCAACTGACCCGGGCATGATCGGTGATCTGCTTAACAACGGCGTCAATGTATCGGCCGCCGCGCCGAAGAAAGAATCGTTGCTGTTGTCCATTCTGATCAGTTGGTTCCCCATGCTGCTGCTGATTGGCGTCTGGATATTCTTCCTGAGGCAGATGCAGGGAGGTGCCGGGGGGCGTGGGGCGATGTCGTTCGGCAAGAGCCGCGCACGCATGATGAGTGAAGATCAGGTGAAGGTGACCTTCGCCGACGTGGCAGGGGTGGAGGAGGCCAAAGAAGAGGTTTCGGAGCTGGTCGAATTCCTGCGTGATCCAGGCAAGTTTCAAAAGCTAGGCGGGAAGATACCCCGTGGCGTGTTGATGGTAGGTTCTCCCGGTACCGGTAAGACTTTGCTCGCCAAGGCAATAGCCGGCGAAGCCAAGGTCCCATTCTTTAGTATTTCGGGTTCTGATTTCGTTGAAATGTTCGTTGGCGTCGGTGCTTCGCGTGTACGCGACATGTTCGAACAGGCGAAGAAGCATGCGCCCTGCATTATTTTCATCGATGAAATCGATGCCGTCGGTCGCCACCGCGGTGCGGGCTTGGGCGGAGGGCATGACGAGCGCGAGCAGACCCTGAATCAGCTGCTGGTGGAAATGGACGGTTTCGAGGGCAGCGAAGGGATTATTGTCATCGCCGCGACCAACCGGCCTGACGTGCTTGACCCTGCTCTATTACGACCTGGGCGTTTTGACCGTCAGGTTGTCGTGCCGCTGCCTGACGTGCGGGGTCGTGAGCAGATACTCAAGGTTCACATGCGTCGCGTTCCCGTGGGTGATGACGTAAAGCCCGCCATTATCGCTCGCGGCACCCCGGGTTTCTCTGGTGCCGATCTGGCCAACCTGGTCAACGAAGCGGCCCTGTTTGCCGCACGTGCGAACAAGCGCAGCGTCGATATGCTTGAATTCGAGCGCGCCAAGGACAAGATCATGATGGGTGCCGAGCGGCGCTCCATGGTTATGAGTGAGGACGAGAAAAAGCTCACCGCATATCACGAAGCTGGTCATGCGATAGTCGGTCTGCTCGTTCCCGACCACGATCCGGTCTACAAGGTGAGCATCATTCCTCGTGGCAGAGCTCTCGGTGTCACCATGTTCCTGCCTGAAGACGATCGTTACAGCTATAGCAAGCAGCGCTTGGAAAGCCAGATCTCCAGCCTTTTCGGAGGGCGAATTGCAGAAGAGCTTATATTCGGCTTGGAGAAAGTGACTACAGGAGCCTCGAACGATATCGAGCGTGCTACGGATATCGCCCGCAATATGGTGACCAAGTGGGGTCTGTCTGAACGACTTGGTCCTCTCGCCTACAGTGAGGATGAGGGTGAGGTGTTCCTGGGGCGCAGTGTGACCCAACACAAGCAGGTATCCGATGAGACCGCGCATGTGATTGACGAAGAAATTCGCTCGGTTATCGAGCGCAATTACTCGCGCTCACAACAGATATTGCGTGATCACATCGACAAGTTGCATGTAATGGCCAGTGCACTTGTGAAATACGAAACCATCGATTCGGACCAGATCGCCGACATTATGTCAGGCAAGGACCCGCGTCCGCCCTCAGATTGGAGCGACGAAGGCCCCAACTCTGGACCAACTGCCCCCTCCGGCGATAAATCTCCCCAGGAGACTGGTAGCGCAGGAGGCAAGCTGGGCGACCCTGCCAGTTTGCACTGACAGGATCTATGGCAGGTACCACCACAGAGGCGGAAGAGGGGCAACCTCTTCCGCCTCGCTGTTTGAGGATTGATTGTGCCGGTCGTGTTTTGGATTTATCGCGACCGCGGATCATGGGTATCCTCAACGTTACTCCTGACTCTTTTTCCGATGGCGGCCGATACACCAGCGTTGCCAGTGCGGTAGCGCACGCTGTGTCCATGGTGGAAGCGGGCGCGGACATGATCGACGTAGGTGGCGAGTCGACCCGGCCAGGTGCGCCCGAGGTGGGCGCCGACGAGGAGGCAGAGCGGGTGATCGAGGTCATCAAGCATCTCCACCAGGCGGTCGATGTGCCCATTTCAATCGACACACGTAAACCGTCGGTCATGCGTGCAGCGGTTGAGGCAGGTGCTGGATTTGTCAACGATATCAGAGCATTGCTCGAACCAGGCGCGTTATCCCTTGCGGTAGAACTCGGCGTCCCCGTATGTCTGATGCATATGCAGGGCGAGCCTAGAAATATGCAGGCTGCCCCTGAATACCGTGATGTGGTATGTGAGGTGGAAGCGTTCCTGTTGCGGCGTGCACGTGAATGTATCGATGCGGGTATAGACCGAGGGCGTATCTTGCTTGATCCAGGTATCGGGTTTGGTAAAAACCTACAACATAATCTCGCGCTGATGAGAGCGACAACAGCTTTGGCGGGGCATGGCTTTCCTCTGCTGTTGGGTGTATCGCGCAAGCGCGTGATTGGAGCGCTACTGAGAAATCGTCCCATTGAGGGGCGTGTCGATGGCAGTGTGGGGGCGGCTGTGGCCTTGGCATTGGCCGGTGCAAAAATTCTCCGCGTACACGACGTCAGGCAAACTGCCGATGCGCTACAAGTCGCATGGGCGATTAGTAAAACAGAGGATTGAGGATGGCCAGAAAGCATTTTGGTACCGATGGCGTTCGCGGTAGGGTGGGGGATGCACCGATGACGCCAGAGTGGATATTGCGATTGGGGTGGGCGGCGGGTCGCGTGTTGGCTAAACATGGCCGACGCATGGTGCTGATTGGGAAAGACACACGGATTTCAGGTTACATGTTTGAATCCGTGCTTGAATCTGGCCTGTCGGCGGCCGGGGTGAATACCCGCTTGCTTGGCCCGATGCCGACCCCCGGTGTGGCCTATCTGACCAGAACCTTCCGAGCGAGCGCAGGCATCGTGATTAGCGCCTCCCACAATCCCTATTACGACAATGGCATCAAGTTTTTTTCAGGTGCTGGAACAAAATTGCCCGACGAGATTGAAGAGGAGATAGAGCGCGAATTAGAAAAACCCATGACCGTTGTCGATTCGGCCGAGTTGGGCAAGGTCGAACGGGTAGTCGACGCGGCCGGACGGTACATTGAATTCTGCAAAAGCAGTGTGCCAACAGGGACAGCGCTACACGGTATGAAGATCGTGGTGGATTGTGCCAATGGCGCAACTTATCACATTGCGCCAGCCGTGTTTGCCGAACTGGGGGCAACGGTCATTCCGTTGTGCGACGAGCCGGATGGATTGAACATCAATGCCAGTTGCGGCTCCACAGCGCCACGCAGGCTGGCGGATATGGTACTGAGTCAGCAAGCGGATCTCGGCATCGCTTTGGATGGTGACGGTGACCGCGTCATTATGATTGATGAGCGTGGAGAGGTTGTGGACGGTGATGAATTGCTTTATATCATCGCGTCCAACAAGAGAGTGCGTGGGGACTTGGTCGGTGGGGTTGTGGGTACGCAGATGACCAATCTTGGTTTGGAGCATGCCTTACAGCGCATGGCAATTCCGTTTGCAAGGGTCGCGGTCGGTGACCGTTATGTCATGGAAGCCTTGCAGGCGAATGATTGGCAGCTGGGAGGAGAAAACTCTGGACACATTATCTGCTTGGATAAGCAAACCACGGGCGATGGTATTGTCGCGGCACTTCAGGTGCTGGCTGCGATGGTGGCAAGTGGGAGGCGTCTCAGAGAGTTGACTGCAGGGCTTGAGAAATATCCGCAAATCCTTGTGAATGTGCCTATGCTAACCGGTTTCTCCCTCGACTCCTCACCACAAATCGAGCACGCGGTTCGCGAAGTCGAGTCAGAGCTCGATGGCAGCGGACGCGTTTTGCTGCGTGCATCGGGTACGGAACCCCTGCTTCGTATCATGATCGAGGGACGCGATGCCCGCAAAGTTCGGACACTGGCCGATCAGCTGGCCATTATCGTGCGTACCGTTCAAGCCAACATGGGTGCCGAGATCAGTAAGGCGAATTGATTTATCCGGTTCCGGCAGTTAAGCTTCGGCGCTTTCCTGTGCAGTTGGAGATCGTGGATGCGACAGCCTTTGGTCGCAGGGAACTGGAAGTTGAATGGTTCCAGAGAGATGGTGGACACCCTGCTGAGCGAGCTTACGACGGCTTTGGGTGACGGTGTGACGGCTGAGGTCGCTGTTTGTCCCCCCTTCGTTTACCTTCAGGATGCTAGCCGAGCACTGGGCGGTACGGATATCGTGCTCGGCGCGCAGGATGTTTGCGCAGAGGATGAGGGGGCCTTCACTGGTGAAGTTTCCGCGCCCATGCTGCGTGATGTCGGTTGCCGCTACATCATCGTGGGACACTCCGAGCGCAGAAGCCTTTATCACGAAAGCGATGAATGGGTGGCGCGCAAGTTTGCCGCCGTACTCCGATCTGGCTTGACCCCGATTCTATGTGTCGGCGAAAGCCTGGAGGAACGCAATGCAGGTGTGACCGAGGCCGTTGTGGCTCGCCAACTTGAAGCGGTCGTCGAACAAGTAGGCGCCGAGGTTATGGGGGATTGTGTGGTCGCTTACGAACCTGTCTGGGCCATTGGTACTGGTCTGACGGCTACGCCAGAACAGGCACAGTCTGTACACGCGTATCTACGCTCCCGTTTGCGTGCTGTTGGTGCGGCGGCAGACCAGACTCGTTTGCTGTATGGTGGCAGCGTCAAGCCGGACAATGCGGCTCAGCTGTTTGCGATGCCTGATATCGATGGTGGTTTGATCGGTGGGGCTTCATTGCAGGCAGAAACGTTCCTGGCAATTTGTCGGGCCGCTTGAGTCGAGGGTTATATGCTGTATTCGTTGTTGATCGTATTGCAGGTTGTCGTGGCTGCGGCCATCATCGTTCTCGTTTTGTTACAGCACGGCAAGGGCGCAGACGCGGGTGCGGCGTTCGGTAGCGGTGCATCGGGCACGGTATTCGGTGCGAGGGGCTCGGCATCGTTCCTGAGCCGCTTTACCGCATTTCTTGCGACGATTTTCTTCCTGAATTGTCTGGGTTTGGCCTATCTGTCAGCCCATCAATCCGTCAGCAATAGCATCATGAATCAGTCCAGCGTGCAAAGCATGCTTGATAAAGCTGCAAAACCCGCTAGCATACCGGTTCCCTCGTCGGGTGCCTCCAAGGGGGGCAAGCCCGAATAAGCAGAGGTGTTATAGATATTTCTGTTTATGATATAAATGAAATCGTTAAGCGCCGATGTGGTGAAATTGGTAGACACGCTATCTTGAGGGGGTAGTGGCGAAAGCCGTGCCGGTTCGAATCCGGCCATCGGCACCATTAGATGTTCAAGGCCTGCGTAGAAAGGTCATTCTGCTAGTGATGTAACTAGCTGAAAAATAAATAAATTATCCGTTGGTGCATATTGACAGCGGAAAAATCGCTGACATAGACTCCGGTGGGCGCCGCTTGAGAAGGGTGGTGTCTTTGGAGGAGTACTGACCTGATCGTCGGTTGATATGCGCGTGGGCGCATTGAAAGTGAAAGGCGATCGCAGCAGGAGCGAGGCGGTTTTTATGTTGGAGAGTTACCTCCCCATCTTGGTCTTTATTGTCGTCGGCCTTGTAGTCGGCGCTGCGCCAATGGCATTAGGCGTCCTCCTGGGGCCTCGTCGGCCCGATGCGGCCAAGGATTCACCCTACGAGTGTGGATTCGAGGCTTTTGAGGACTCGCGCATGAAATTCGACGTGCGCTATTACCTCGTCGCTATCCTTTTCATCATCTTCGACTTGGAGATCGCTTTTCTGTTCCCTTGGGCCGTGGTACTCGATCGGATAGGCTTGTTCGGGTTGCTCGCAATGGGGCTATTCCTGGGCGTGCTGATCGTCGGTTTCATCTACGAGTGGAAAAAGGGAGCCCTGGAATGGGAATAGAAGGTGTCCTTGAAAAAGGGTGGGTCACGACGAGCGCAGACAAGCTCATTAATTGGGCGCGTACTGGTTCTCTCTGGCCCATGACTTTCGGCCTGGCATGCTGTGCTGTCGAGATGATGCACGCGGGAGCCGCTCGATATGACCTCGATCGATTCGGCGTCATCTTCCGCCCGAGCCCTCGTCAATCTGACGTCATGATTGTGGCCGGTACCCTGGTCAACAAAATGGCTCCCGCTCTGCGTAAGGTATATGACCAGATGGCCGAGCCCCGCTGGGTCATCTCGATGGGATCATGCGCAAATGGTGGTGGTTATTATCACTATTCATATTCGGTAGTGCGTGGTTGCGATCGCATTGTTCCAGTGGATATCTATGTGCCGGGCTGCCCGCCAACAGCTGAGGCTTTGCTTTACGGCATTATCCAGCTGCAGAACAAAATCAGACGAACCGATACCATCGCGCGCTGATACTGCGCGGCCTGCGTGACATGACCATGACTATATCCCAAGCCACCTTGCATCAGACGCTACACGATTCTTTCGGCTCGAAGGTCTCGCAGCTTGTAGAAAACTGCGGAGAATTGACGCTGACAGTGGTGCCTGATGACTTGATCGAAGTTGCATTGAAACTACGCGATACCGCGGAGTTTCATTTTGCGCAGTTGATAGATCTGTGTGGCGTGGATTATTTGCATTTCGGCGTTGACGAATGGTCAACGCAATCGGCGACTACAGAAGGATTTGGCCGAGGTGTTAACCCAGCTACGTCAGCATTTTTTTCTTTCCATGACGCGCCAACAGTACCTGGTAACAAAGGGGCAAGATTTGCCGTTGTCTATCACTTACTGTCGGTGACGAACAACCAGCGTCTGAGGTTGAAAGTTTTCTGCAGAGACGACGAGTTCCCGCGAGTGCCGAGCGTCGCTGGCATCTGGACTGTTGCGAATTGGTATGAGCGTGAAGCGTTCGATCTTTTCGGCATCATGTTCGACGGCCATCCAGACCTGCGACGTCTGCTGACCGATTATGGTTTCGTCGGTCATCCTTTCCGCAAGGACTTTCCGTTGATCGGTCACGTTGAAATGCGCTACGACCCGGAACAAATGCGCGTTATTTATGAGCCGGTAAGCATCGAGCCGCGAGTACTCGTGCCCAAAGTGATCAGGCGAGATAACCGCTATGCCGGCGAGGGCGATCAAGATGCCTGAAATCAGGAACTACACGCTTAATTTTGGGCCGCAACACCCATCCGCTCATGGCGTTCTCCGCCTTGTTCTTGAAATGGATGGAGAGGTCATCGAGCGGGCAGACCCGCATATCGGGTTATTGCATCGCGGCACTGAAAAACTTGCAGAAAGCAAGCCGTATAACCAGAGCATCGGTTATATGGATCGCCTCGATTATGTTTCGATGATGTGCAACGAACATGGGTATGTGCTCGCGATCGAAAAGATGCTGGCGATCGAACCGCCTCTGCGTGCGCAATACATACGGGTGATGTTCGACGAGATTACACGCATTCTGAACCACCTGTTGTGGTTGGGGGCGCATGCGTTGGATATCGGCGCAATGACGGTTTTCCTTTACGCCTTCCGTGAGCGCGAAGATCTCATGGACTGCTATGAGGCTGTTTCAGGGGCGCGTTTGCATGCCACCTATTACCGACCGGGTGGCGTTTATCGTGATCTTCCGGACAGCATGCCACGCTACAAACCCTCGCGCTGGCACGATGAGCGGGAAATATCACGACTGAACGAGGAAAGAAGCGGTTCTTTGCTTGATTTCATCGAGGCCTTCACAGAACGGTTCCCGGGATGTGTTGACGAGTACGAAACCCTGCTCACTGATAACCGCATCTGGAAACAGAGAACGGTCGATATCGGCATCGTCAGTCCCGAACGGGCGTTTCAGCTCGGTTTCACCGGCCCGATGCTGAGAGGCTCCGGTGTTGAGTGGGATTTGCGTAAAAAACAACCCTACGAAGTTTACGATCAACTTGATTTCAGTATTCCGGTTGGGGTTAAAGGTGATTGTTACGATCGCTATTTGGTCCGTGTCGAGGAGATGCGCCAGGCAAACAGAATTATTCGACAGTGCGTCGACTGGCTGAAAAAGAACCCCGGCCCTGTCATGCTCGAGGATCATAAGATCGCGCCTCCGCGTCGTGAGGAAATGAAGGCGGATATGGAGGCCTTGATTCATCATTTTAAATTGTTTACCGAGGGATTTACCCTGCCGGAAGGCGAAGCCTATGCGGCGGTAGAGCATCCCAAGGGCGAGTTCGGCGTGTATCTCGTATCCGATGGCGCCAATAAACCCTACCGACTCAAGGTGCGCGCGCCTGGTTTTGCACACCTGGCCGCACTGGACGAGATGTCTCGGGGGCATATGTTGGCCGACGTTGTTGCGATCATCGGCACCCAGGACATCGTTTTCGGGGAGGTGGATCGATGATTTCCGAAAGTATCCCTGAAGGGCAGGAATTGCTGTCTGCACATGTTCGCGAGGAAATCGATCACTGGCTGGCACGTTACCCTGCTGAACAGCGTCAATCCGCCGTGCTTGCCGCTTTACGCGCTGTGCAACATGAACACGGCTGGTTGAGTACAGAGGTCATGGACGCCGTTGCTGATTACATTGGTATGCCCCGGATTGCGGTTTACGAGGTCGCCAGTTTTTATTCGATGTTCAATCTGAAGCCGGTAGGCAGGCACACGATTGCGGTATGCCTCAACGTATCCTGCATGTTGCGCGACGGCGAAGCGGTGTTGGACTACATCGAACGCAAGCTTGGCATCAAGGTGGGTGAGAGCACGCCAGATGGACGTTTCTTTCTCAAGCGCGAAGAAGAGTGTCTGGCAGCGTGTTGTGGAGCGCCCATGATGCAGGTGGACCATGTCTACTACGAGAATCTCACACCCCAGAAGGTCGATGAGATTCTGGACGGACTGGAGTGAGCTGACATGACGAATCAGGTGTGCTTCATCACTCTCGGCCACGAAACGCCCTGGAGCATGGAAACCTATCTTTCTGTGGAAGGTTATTCCGCATGGCGGCGCATCCTCAACGAACGTACGCCGCGCGACGAGATCATCGAAGAAGTGAAGGTCTCCAACCTCCGCGGACGAGGCGGTGCGGGGTTCCCGACTGGTTTGAAGTGGAGTTTCATGCCGCGCCAGGCCCCCGGTCAGAAATACATCGTGTGTAATTCTGACGAATCCGAGCCGGGCACTTGCAAGGACAGAGACATCCTGCGCTTCAATCCGCACGCGTTGGTTGAAGGTATGGCGATTGCGGGTTACTCGATCGGTGCGACTGTGGGTTACAACTACATGCGTGGCGAGTTCATGGACGAACCCTACCAGCGTTTTGCGCAGGCAGTTGAGGAAGCCTACGCCGCGGGGCTGCTGGGCAAAAACATCCTGGGGTCCGGCGTCGATTTCGATCTATATCCGAGTCTCGGTGCCGGTGCCTATATTTGCGGTGAGGAAACGGCTCTGTTGGAATCGCTAGAGGGTAAAAAAGGCCAGCCTCGTTTCAAGCCGCCGTTCCCCGCGAATTTTGGGTTATATGGCCGCCCAACCACGATCAACAACACCGAAACCTTGTCCTCCGTCCCCGTGATCATGCGCAAGGGAGGGCGCTGGTTTGCGGATTTGGGTACCGAAAAATCTGGCGGTGAAAAGATTTTCGCAGTTTCCGGGCACATCAATAAGCCCGGTAATTACGAGGTGCCTATGGGCCTTCCGTTCAAGGATTTGCTGGAAATGGCCGGCGGCGTGCTTAAGGGACGTAAGCTCAAGGCCGTGATTCCCGGCGGTTCGTCCACTCCGGTCGTTCCTGGCGACGTCATGCTGCAGGCTACGATGGATTACGAGTCGGTCGGCAAGGCGGGCTCAATGCTCGGGTCAGGTGCGGTCATGGTGCTCGATGAGACCTCCGACATGGTGAAGGTGCTGCAGCGTGTCTCTCGATTCTATTTCAAGGAATCGTGCGGACAGTGCACGCCGTGCCGTGAGGGCACCGGCTGGTTGTACCGGATGTTGACCCGCATCGTGGAAGGGCGCGGGCGCATGGAGGATATTGAGCGTCTCGATGATGTCGCCAGCAAGATCGAAGGACGCACCATTTGTGCGCTGGGCGATGCGGCGGCTATGCCGGTGAGAAGCTTCATCCAGCATTTTCGAGAAGAGTTCGTGTACTACGTCGAGCATGGTCGCAGCATGATCGATGTTCCGCCTTCCGACTGGGCAGCCTAAGCTGGCGCGCGGCGAGCGAATATCTATGAGCGAAGACAATCTGATTACCATCGAGATCGACGGCACGCCGTATCGCGCGCGCAGAGGCGCGATGCTGATCGAGGTGACCGACGAGTGCGGCATCGACGTACCACGTTTCTGCTACCACAAGAAACTGTCGGTCGCGGCCAATTGCCGTATGTGCCTGGTCGAGGTGGAAAAGGCGGCCAAGCCACTGCCAGCCTGTGCGACTCCAGTGCAGGAAGGCATGCGCGTCAACACGCGCTCTCCTCTGGCACTGGCGGCGCAGAAGGGAACGATGGAATTCCTGTTGATCAACCATCCCCTGGATTGTCCGATCTGCGACCAGGGTGGCGAGTGTGAGTTGCAGGACGTGGCGATGGGCTTTGGCGAGAGCGTGTCGCGATATACCGAAAACAAGCGGGTAGTGGGCGACAAGGATATCGGTTCGCTCGTGGCCACGGAAATGACGCGCTGCATCCACTGCACGCGGTGCGTGCGCTTCAGTGCGGAGATCGCCGGTTTGCCGGAGCTGGGCGCTACCGGGCGCGGCGAGAACATGCGTATCGGTACCTATGTGGAGCATACGCTGGGATCCGAGCTGTCCGGCAACATCATCGACTTGTGTCCAGTGGGCGCGCTGACCGCCAAACCGTCTCGTTTCGACGGTCGCGCCTGGGAAATGCTCCAGCATCCAGGCATCGGGCCACACGATTGTGTGGGCTCCAACCTGTACTTCCATACGCTGCGTGGCAAGGTTGTGCGTGTCGTGCCGCGTGACAATGAAGCCGTGAATGAAACCTGGCTATCTGATCGCGATCGCTTCAGCTACACGGCTTTATATGCACAGGACCGCGTTACGACCCCTCAGATCAAACGAAATGGTCGCTGGTTCGACGCCGATTGGAATGAGGCGCTGAAGGTGGCTGCTGAGGGGTTGCAGCGTTATGCCGGTGAGAATGTCGGTGGGCTGGTCTCACCCAATGCGACTCTTGAAGAAGCATATCTCCTGCAAAAAATGCTGCGCCAGCTGGGTTGCGACAACGTTGACCATCGGCTGCGGCAGATCGATACGCGCGGAGACCAGAGCGACCCACTGTTCCCTTGGCTAGGTCAGAGTCTCGAATCACTGGAAAAATCGGATGCGCTGTTGCTCGTTGGCAGCAACGCGCGTAAGCAACAACCACTGATCGGCCACCGCGTGCGCAAGGCCGGTATGCATGGCGCGCGCATCATGGATGTCAACGTCCGCGCTTATGAGTTCAATTTCCCTTTGGCGGAACGCGCCATCGTCGCTCCTCAACGTATGGTTGAAGTGTTGACCGAGATTCTGGTGGCGGTCTGCGAGATTCAGGGCGAAGAATCTCCGGCATGGGTGAACGGAGGCGTGGCCGGGGCGCAGGCCCAGGCCATTGCGCACCATTTGACGCATGCCAAGTTACCCACGATTCTGCTGGGTCATGTCGCATTCAGCCATCCCGACTACACACTTCTGCGGGTACTGTCCGTGGAGATCGCCGCGCGCACTGACGCTCGTTTCGGCTATCTGCCCGATGGCGCCAATGCGGCCGGTATGTGGCTGGCGGGTGCCGTACCGCATCGCGGTGCGGGTGGACACCCGGTGGATTCCGGGCTGGGTGCGCATGCAATGTTGGCTTCACCACGCAAGGCCTACGTACTGTGCGGTGTGGAGCCAGAACGGGATGCTGCCTGCGGTGATGTGGCTACGCAGGCCCTTGCGACCGCTGAATTTGTTGTCGTCATGTCCCCGTTTGCCGGGGCTGCCGCGCGCGAATATGCAGACGTCATCCTTCCTGTGAGCGCGTATGCCGAAACCTCTGGAACGTTCGTCAATGCAGAAGGACGCTGGCAGAGTTTCAATGCTGCGTTGGCCGCACCGGGCGAGACGCGTCCGGCTTGGCGTGTTCTTCGTGTACTCGGCAATATGTTGGATCTAAGCGGATTCGAACATATGTCGTCGGAGGAGGTTCGGGAAGAGGTCAAGAGCGCACTCGATACGACCAAACCCTTCGACAGCTCGTTGCAACTCGGTGTAGGGCGGACTGACATCAAGGCGGTGCTCACGGATCCCGGTGAGGGTGAACTGATGCGTACAGGCGAGGTGTCGCCTTACTTCGTCGATGCGGTCGTGCGCAGGAGCGATGCGTTGCAGGAAACGCCCGATGCGCAGGCAGCTCGTGCTGCAGCGATTCACCCGTTGGATGCATCGCGTCTACAACTCGAGGACGTACATCGCATCTGCGTAAGCCAGGGCGAAACTCAGGGTGAGTTCGATCTGGTACTCGATGACGGTCTTCCCGAGGGTGTGCTTTGGTTGCCGATAGGTACGCCCGAGGCTGCTTCGCTGGGTTGCGTCCATGGTGCTGTGACGGTGTCGCCGATCGAGGGAGAGACCAGATGAACGCGTTGTACGGAATCTGGTCCGCGGTTCCTGCCGATCTGCAAGTCTTGATCGTGATATTGCTCAAGATCGTGGCCATCGTTGTTCCACTGTTGATCAGTGTGGCCTATTTCACCCTCGCCGAACGCAAGGTGATCGGTTACATCCAGGTGCGCATCGGGCCGAATCGCGTGGGTCCTCGCGGGGCGCTGCAACCCATTGCCGATGCCCTCAAACTGATGATGAAAGAGGTGATCGTTCCCACCCAGGCGAATCGCTTTCTGTTCTTCGTGGCTCCGTTGCTGGCTATTGCCCCGGCACTGGCTGCCTGGGCTGTCATACCCTTCGGCGACGGCATGGTCCTTGCCGACGTGAACGCGGGCCTGCTGTACATACTTGCGATCACCTCCATCGGTGTTTACGGGATCGTTCTGGCAGGATGGGCCTCCAATTCGAAGTACGCGCTACTTGGCGCACTACGTTCGGCTGCGCAGATCGTGGCTTACGAAATCGCCATGGGTTTCGCGCTCGTCGGCGTGCTGATGGCCAGCGGCAGCCTCAATCTGGGAGATATCGTTACTGCGCAGTCCGGAGGGGTTCTGCACTGGTACTGGCTGCCCTTGCTCCCTCTGCTCATGGTCTACCTGATTTCAGGAGTGGCGGAAACCAACCGCGCACCATTCGATGTGGCTGAAGGCGAGTCGGAAATCGTTGCCGGTTTCCATGTCGAATATTCGGGCATGGCTTTCGCCATTTTCTTCCTCGCGGAATACGCCAACATGATTTTGGTGTCGGCGCTTACGGCAGTGCTGTTTTTTGGTGGCTGGTTGTCGCCATTCGGTAGCTGGGGGTCTCACCTGCCTTACATCGGTGTTCTGCTGGGCAATGGTATCCAGTGGCTGCTCATCAAGACCGCATTCTTCATGTTTTTGTTTCTCTGGTTTCGTGCGACGTTCCCCCGCTATCGCTACGACCAGATCATGCGCCTGGGCTGGAAGGTGCTGATTCCGGTGACCCTGGTGTGGATCGGCGTCGAAGGTGTTGCCGTTGCGTTGCATCTGTCGCCGTGGTTCGCGAGAGGGGCATAACATGCGAATCCTGAAGTCTTTTTTCAAAAGTTACCTGCTGATTGAGCTCTTGCGTGGCCTGCAGCTGACCGGGCGCTACCTCTTTGCGCGCAAGGTCACGGTGCAGTACCCGGAAGAGAAGACTCCTCAATCGTTCCGTTTCCGTGGGCTGCATGCCTTGCGCCGATACCCCAATGGTGAGGAGCGTTGCATCGCCTGCAAACTCTGCGAAGCCGTATGCCCGGCGCTGGCAATCACCATCGAATCGGATGAACGCGAGGACGGCACTCGGCGAACGACGCGCTACGACATCGATCTGTTCAAGTGCATCTACTGCGGTTTCTGCGAGGAATCCTGCCCAGTGGATTCGATCGTGGAGACCCGGGTTTTCGAGTATCACTTCGAAGACCGTGGGGAGCAGATCATGACCAAGGAAAAGCTCCTGGCCATGGGCGACAAGTACGAGGCTGAGATCGCAGCCGACCGCGCAGCCGATGCGCCGTATCGATAAGGATAGATGCAGCCCATGACGTTCCTGCAATTCGTCTTTTACTTCTTTTCGGCACTGACGATCCTGTCTGCGCTGGGCATGATCGTGTCGCGCAACCCGGTGCATGCGGTGTTGTTTCTGGTCTTCGCATTTTTCAACACCGCGGCGCTGTGGATCACGATGCAGGCTGAATTTCTCGGCATCGTCCTCGTGTTGGTTTACGTGGGGGCGGTCATGGTGCTGTTCCTGTTCGTCGTCATGATGCTGGACATCAATGTGGCGCGCATGCGCGAAGGGTTTACGCGATTCCTGCCTTTGGGTGTGGTCGTGGCGTTGGTCATGGTCGTGGAAATGGGGCTGGTCGTCGGGGCGCACAATTTCCAGGTACACAGTGCCATATCGCATGGTCCCAAAGTGGCTAACACCGTCGCCTTGGGCGAAGTTCTATACACCCATTACGCATATCCCTTCGAACTGGCCGCCGTCATTCTGCTGATCGCGATCATTTCTGCGATCGCCCTGACTTTCCGTCGTCGCGTCGACACCAAGTACCAACGTCCCGAGCGGCAGATCAATGTCAATCGGAACGAGCGCGTCAGAATGGTGGACATGCCTGCCGAGAAGAAACAATGAGCGCCGTCCAACGCGTGCAAGCCACCTGTGCGCTGAGACGCTAGCGTTCACTGGAGAAACCATGCCCACACTATCGAACTATCTGGTCGTCGGAGCGATTCTGTTTTCGCTGGCTGTTGCGGGGATTTTCATTAACCGCAAAAACGTCATCGTCCTGCTCATGTGCGTCGAACTGATGTTGCTCGCGGTGAATACGAATTTCATCGCCTTCTCGCATTTTCAGCAAAACGTCGCCGGACAGGTATTCGTGTTCTTCATTTTGACCGTGGCTGCAGCCGAAGCGGCAATCGGTCTCGCCATTCTGGTCGTTTTGTTCCGTAACCGCCGCACGATCAACGTCAGTGATCTGGACGATATGAAGGGGTAGTTGATGGAAGCCGTGTACCTTGCCATTCCGCTTGCCCCGCTGATCGGTGCCGTGATCGCAGGTCTGTTCGGCCGCGCGATCGGCCGCACAGCCTCACACACGGTGACGACAGGCAGCGTGGCGCTGGCCTTCGTGTTGTCGCTGTGGGTGTTCAAGCGTCTTGTTTTCGACGGTGCTCCTGCCTTCGACGGTGACGTCTACACCTGGATGTCAGCGGGCGGATACCATTTCTCCATCGGCTTTCTGATCGATCGCCTGAGCGTCTTGATGATGGTCGTGGTGACCTTTGTTTCGCTGATGGTGCACATCTATACGATCGGCTACATGGGACATGACGAAGAGTTGTGGCCCGAGGACAGCCATCCGCGGGAAACCACCTACCAGCGTTTCTTCAGCTACATCTCGTTGTTTACGTTTGCCATGCTCATGCTGGTCATGGCGAACAACTTCCTGCAGCTTTTCTTCGGCTGGGAGGCCGTGGGTCTGGTTTCCTACCTGCTTATCGGCTTCTACACCTTCAGGGAATCGGCGATCTACGCGAACCTGAAGGCGTTCCTGGTCAACCGCGTTGGAGACTTCGGCTTTTTGCTCGGGATTGCTGCCGTGTACATGTATACGGGCAGCCTGAATTACCGCGAGGTGTTCGCCCAGGCCCCGTCGCTGGTGCACCAGACGATGTCGATCCTGCCCGGCGATCCCTGGTCGGTGCCCACAGTGATTGCCATCCTGCTGTTCATCGGCGCCATGGGCAAGTCCGCGCAGGTACCGTTGCACGTCTGGCTGCCTGACTCCATGGAGGGTCCGACCCCGATCTCCGCGCTGATCCACGCCGCGACGATGGTGACCGCAGGCATCTTCATGGTCAGCCGCATGTCGCCGATCTATGAACTCAGCACCACTGCCTTGAGTGTCGTTCTGGTCATCGGTTCGCTGACCGCGTTTTTCATGGGCCTGATCGGCATCGTGCAGAACGACATCAAGCGCGTCATCGCCTATTCGACGCTGTCCCAGCTCGGCTATATGACGGCCGCGCTCGGCGCCTCCGCCTATGCCGCAGGCATGTTCCATCTGGTGACGCATGCCTTCTTCAAGTCACTGCTGTTCCTTGCTGCCGGCTCGGTCATCATGGCCATGCATCATGAGCAGGACATCCGCAAGATGGGTGGTCTGCGACGCTACATGCCGATTACCTACGTGACCTCGCTGATTGGCTCACTGGCGCTGATCGGATTCCCGGGTTTTTCGGGATTCTTCTCGAAGGACACGATCATCGAAGCCGTACACGAGGCCCACCTGCCGGGCGCCACGCTCGCCTACTGGCTGCTGCTGCTCGGCGTGCTCGTCACGGCGCTTTACACCTTCCGTTCGTTTTTCCTGGTTTTCCACGGTCAGGAGCGGATGGACGAGCATACCCGCGCGCATCTTCGCGAATCGCCCAAGGTGGTCACGATCCCGCTGATCCTGTTGGCCATACCGGCATTCGGTGCAGGCTATTTCATCCATCCGATACTGTTCGGCGATTATTTCAGGCAAACGATCGAGGTGCTTCCGGCACACAACGTGCTCGCCGAGCTGGGCCGTCATTACCACGGTGCGCTGGCAATGATCGTGCACGGTCTGTTTACCGCGCCTTTCGCCCTGTCGATGCTCGGTGTCGGCATTACCGCATTCATTTATCTCTACCGTCCCGATCTGGCCGCCGTAATCAAGGAGAGGGCACACGCCATCTGGCGCGTGCTTGACGAAAAGTACGGTTTCGATACCTTCAACGACAAGGTCTTCGCCGGCGGCGGCCGGGTCGTCGGGCGTCTGCTTTGGCGAGTCGGCGATGCCTTCGTCATCGATGGCCTGGTCGTCAATGGCGCGGCCAAGGTGATCGGCTGGACGTCCGCACGCGTGCGGCATATTCAGACCGGATATTTGTACCACTACAGCTTCGCCATGATTATTGGATTACTGGTGTTGCTGAGCTGGTTTGTTTTCCTTTAGTCGCGTAGCTACGCGTCGATAACGAAAAAAGGATTTAAGGGACTCGCATGCTTACGCATTGGCCGCTGCTTAGCCTGGTGATCTGGCTGCCGATACTCGGCGGTGCTGTGCTCATGGCCACATCGGCCAGTTCGCCGCAATTAACGCGTCGTTTGGCACTGATTTTCTCGATCATCGTGTTCGCCGTCAGTATCCCGCTGCTGACCGATTTCAACGTGCATACGGCCAGCATGCAGTTCGTTGAATTCCATCCCTGGATCCAGCCGCTGAATATCAACTACCACCTGGGTGTCGACGGCATCTCCGCACCGCTCATCGTGCTGACCACCTTCATGACCGTGATCGTGATCATCGCCGGCTGGGAGGTGATCAACCGCCATGTGGCGCAGTACATGGCCGCATTTCTGGTGCTAGAAGGCCTGATGAATGGCGTTTTCGCCGCGCTCGACTCGGTGCTGTTCTACGTCTTCTTCGAAGGTATGCTGATTCCGATGTTTCTGGTGATCGGCGTGTGGGGTGGCCCACGGCGGGTGTATGCCACGATCAAGTTCTTCCTGTATACCTTCCTTGGCTCGGTGCCGATGCTCATCGCGCTGATCTACATGTATACCCGCACAGGCAGCTTCAGCATTGCCGATCTGCAACAGATGCATCTGGGCATGACGGCGCAGATACTGATCTTCCTTGCCTTCATGGGCGCGTTCGCGGTCAAGATACCGATGTGGCCGGTGCATACCTGGCTGCCGGATGCCCATGTCGAGGCGCCCACCGGCGGGTCTATCATCCTCGCGGCCATCATGCTCAAGGTCGGGGCCTACGGTTTCCTGCGTTTCTCGCTGCCGATCCTGCCCGATGCCAGCCAGGCGATGAGCGGGATTCTGATCTTCATGTCGCTGGTTGCCGTGGTCTACATCGGCTTCGTGGCGCTGGTGCAGCAGGACATGAAGAAGCTGATTGCCTATTCGTCCATCGCCCATATGGGCTTCGTCACCCTGGGATTCTTCTCCATTTATCTGATCGTCGCGCACACCTCGCAGACGGGGGCGGCCTTGCTGGGCATGGAAGGCGGTCTGGTACAGATGATTTCGCATGGCTTTGTCTCCGGGGCCATGTTCTTCTGCGTCGGCGTGCTCTATGACCGTGTGCACAGCCGCGAGATCTCGGCCTATGGTGGCGTCGTGAACAGGATGCCCGTATTCGCGGGGTTTTTCGTCCTGTTTGCCATGGCCAATGTCGGCCTCCCGGGAACGTCCGGATTCGTTGGCGAATTCATGGTGATCCTGGCCAGTTTCCATGCCAATTTCTGGATCGCCCTGCTGGCGGCCTTTACCCTGATCATCGGTGCGGCGTACACCCTGTGGATGATCAAGCGGGTCGTCTTCGGGCCGGTGGCCAACCAGGATGTCGCGTCGCTGACTGACGTGACGCCTCGCGAAAAACTGCTGCTGGTGCTGATGGCGCTCGCCGTGCTCGCGATCGGTGTGTGGCCGGCGCCCCTGCTCGATATCATGCACGTCTCGATGCAGCATGTGCTGCAGCAGGCGCTGGCGACCAAGCTTTGAGCGCGCGCCTCATGTTCTCATCGTCTGCTCCCGCGCCATCCGGGCATCCCGGTCGCCGTAACGATCCGTATTCCGCCATGAACAACCTAGTTTGGGGCTCGCTGTCATCATGAATCACTTCCCCCTGTCCGACATCACCCTGGTGGTGCCCGAGTTGTTCATGCTCGGCATGATCTGCACGATTCTCGTGGTCGACGTTTTCCTCAAGGACGAACAGCGCGGCGTGACCTACTGGCTGACGCAATTCACACTCCTTGCCACACTGGTTCTCACCCTGGCGATGAACGACGGCAGCAGTCATGTCGGTCTGGGCGGAAGTTTCGTCACTGACCCCCTGGCCGTGTTGCTCAAGGCCGCAGTGTATGTGCTCACGTTCGCGGTTTTCGTTTACTCCCGGCGCTACCAGGAGTCGCGCGATCTGTTCCGTGGGGAGTATTACGTGCTCGGTCTCGGTGGCGTTCTCGGGATGATGGTGTTGATCTCGGCCTATAGCCTACTGACGGTGTATCTTGGCCTTGAGCTCATGTCGCTCGCGTTGTATGCGATGGTGGCACT
This sequence comes from Acidihalobacter aeolianus, assembly GCF_001753165.1. GTDB lineage: Bacteria > Pseudomonadota > Gammaproteobacteria > DSM-5130 > Acidihalobacteraceae > Acidihalobacter > Acidihalobacter aeolianus. The sequence continues at coordinate 2,123,729 of NZ_CP017448.1, read as the reverse complement.
GCAGCGGGACTCGGGCCGCGCTTCCGAGGCCGCGATGAAGTACTTCGTGCTCGGTGCGCTGGCTTCCGGCATGCTGCTGTACGGCATGTCGATCCTGTACGGGTTGACCGGAACCCTGGACATCCCGGAAATCGCGACCTCGTTGATCCAGCAGCCGCATCACTCGGTGGCCGTGGCCTTCGCCATTGTCTTCGTGGTGGTTGGTCTGGCCTTCAAGCTGGGTGCCGTGCCGTTCCATATGTGGGTGCCCGACGTTTACGAAGGTGCGCCCAGTTCGGTCACGCTGTACGTCGGTTCGGTCACCAAGATCGCCGCCTTCGCGATGTTGCTGCGTCTGCTTGCAGAGGCACTGCCGAGCTGGCATGCGAGTTGGGGTGGCATGCTTGAACTCATGGTGGTCCTGTCGCTGGCGGTCGGCAACGTCATTGCCATCGCGCAGACCAACATCAAGCGCATGCTGGCGTATTCGACCATCGCACACGTGGCCTTCGTGATGCTCGGGGTCATGACCGGCAGCGCTGCCGGCTATGCCGCGGCGATGTTCTACGTGCTGATCTATGCCCTGATGTCTGCCGGTGCCTTTGGCATGGTCGTGTTGCTCAGTCGTAAGGGCTACGAGGCAGAGAACCTATCCGACTTCAGCGGCTTGAACGAACGCAGTCCCTGGCTGGCTTTCGTGATGCTGCTGTTCATGTTCTCCATGGCCGGGGTACCCCCCACCGTCGGTTTCTATGCGAAACTTGTCGTGCTGCAGTCTGTCATACAGGTCGGTCAGCCCTGGTTGGCCCTCTATGCAGTGATCATGTCCGTCATTGGTGCCTTTTATTATCTGCGGGTGGTCAAGTACATGTACTTCGACAAACCGGCTGATTCAGAGCCCGTCGCGCCGGGTTCGCTTGCCGGAGCCGTAATGAGTGCCAATGGACTGTCCGTGTTGGTCCTCGGAATATTTCCTGGAGTTCTGATGTCGATTTGTGTTGCCGCTGCGGCGAATCTGTAACCGTGAGTGACGGAACCTACACTTGGGCCTACGTGATCGTGGCCGTTATCGCCGCGAATCTGCCTTGGCTGACCGAGCGCCGTTTCTTTCTGTTGCCCACGAAGACAGCGAAGTCCGCAGCATTCAGGCTGTTGGAGTGGCTGGTGATGTACTTCGTGACCGGTGCCATCGGATTGGGCCTAGAGCATCAGATGACCGGCCAGATTTATCACAAGAGCTGGGTATTCTTTACGGTGACCGTTTCGCTGTTCATCGTTTTCGCGCTGCCCGGCTTTGTCTACCGCTATGACCTGCGCAAGCACCTGCGTGCCGGTCGATGACGTCATCAGAGGCTAGGGATGGGTTGCGCATAGACTGCACTTTGAGTAGTATACGCAGCCTCTGTTGCGGGGTGGAGCAGTCTGGCAGCTCGTCGGGCTCATAACCCGAAGGTCGCAGGTTCAAATCCTGCCCCCGCTACCAAGGAATAAATAAAAAGGCCCCGTCAGGGGCCTTTTTATTAGCTGAAACATACGCCGCGCCGCATTGCTGCGGCAGGCACAAGGTTCATGGCGCATGAGCGAATCGATGCAGGAACGGCTGGAAACCTTGCTGGCACCTCTGGTGACAGGCCTGGGTTTCGAGCTGTGGGGCCTCGAGTATTTGCAGAGCGGTGATCAGGCGCATGTGCGTTTGTTCATCGACCGCGACGGCGGCGTCACGCTGGACGACTGCGCCCTGATCAGCGAACAGGCCGGTGCGCTGCTGGACGTCGAGGATCCGATCAGCTTGGCATACCGCCTGGAAGTTTCCTCGCCAGGCCTCGATCGCGTTCTGTTCAAGCCGGAGCAGTACACCCGGTATGTGGGCGAGCGTCTGAAGGTGCGTCTGCGCTGGCCGGTTGACGGTCGCCGGAACCTGCAGGGGCGACTGGTGAGCTGTGCAGACGACGCCATTGTGATCGAGCTTGAGACCGGCGAGATGGCAACGGTACCACTGAACGCGGTTCACCGCGCGCGGTTGATTTACGACATGGCTGCGGCGCCGCACCCGCAGGGTGACGACGCGGCGGACGCCGGCGATTGATGGATTGGGTGGCCGCTGGAGCGGCCTGTCTGGGAGAGTAGGCATGAACAAAGAGATTCTGCTGGTGGTCGACGCGGTCTCCAATGAGAAGGCCGTGGATAAGGAGATCATCTTCGAAGCCATCGAGGCCGCGCTCGCATCCGCAACCCGTAAGAAACACGGCGGCGAAATCGACGTGCGCGTGAGCATCGATCGACGCACTGGCGACTACCAGGGCTTTCGCCGCTGGCTGGTGCTGGATGACGAGGACCCGGTCTTCGAGTCTCCGGAAAGCCAGCGTCTACTGAGCTACGCGCACCAGGATCACCCGGACATTCAGGTGGGCGAGTACATCGAGGAGCCCATCGAGGCCGCCGATTTCGGGCGTATCGCTGCGCAGATCGCCAAGCAGGTGATCGTGCAAAAAGTGCGCGAGGCCGAGCGCAAACAAGTCGTCGAGGCCTTCGAGGATCGTGTCGGGCAGTTGGTCATGGGTGTGGTCAAACGCAGCGAGCGTCATGGCATCTATCTGGATCTGGGCGGGAACGCCGAGGCATTCATCGGTCGTGAGGATTCGATTCCGCGCGAAACCGTGCGTGCCGGGGAACGTTTGCGGGGTTACCTCAAGGAGGTCCGCCACGAACCTCGCGGCCCACAGCTTTTCGTGACCCGTACGGCGCCTGAATTCCTCATCGAGCTGTTCAAGCTCGAGGTACCGGAGGTGGGGCAGGGCGTCATCGAGATCAAGGGTGCGGCACGTGATCCGGGACTGCGCGCCAAGATTGCCGTCAAATCGAACGATCAGCGCCTCGACCCGGTAGGTGCCTGTGTCGGCATGCGCGGGTCGCGCGTGCAGTCGGTATCCAACGAACTTGCCGGCGAACGCATCGACATCGTCCTGTGGGACGAGAATCCGGCGCAGTTCGTGATTAACGCCATGTCGCCTGCAGAGGTGCTGTCGATCGTCGTGGATGAGGACAAGCACAGCATGGACCTCGCAGTAGCCGAGGAAAAGTTGTCGCAGGCCATCGGTCGCGGCGGGCAGAACGTCAAACTCGCCAGCCAGTTGACCGGCTGGGAATTGAACGTGATGTCCGAGCAGCAGGCGGAAGAAAAGAACGAGCTGGAAACCCGCGAGCTGGCCCAGCTGTTCATGGACCAGCTGGACGTCGATCAGGAAATCGCCGCGATCCTGGTTCAGGAAGGGTTTACTTCTGTGGATGAAGTGGCCTACGTACCGCCGGAAGAACTCCTTGAAATCGAGGAATTCGACGAGGGCGTGGTCGAGGAATTGCGGGCGCGTGCCCGGGATGCGCTGTTGACGCGTGCGATCGCCGCGGAAGAGTCCGTGGCCGAGCCAGCCGCGGACCTGCGCGAACTGGAAGGTATGGACGATGCGCTGGCGAACGAGCTCGCCAAGCGCGGTATCGTCACGGCGGAAGACCTCGCCGAGCAGGCCGTCGACGACCTGCTGGATATTCAGGGTATGGACGCGGAGCGAGCAGCCGCCTTGATCATGACCGCGCGTGCGCCCTGGTTCGAGGCATCCGGCGCGCAGGAATGATTGCTATTGGAAGGCCAAGAGGTGACCGAACATGAGCACGGTGACAGTCAAACAACTATCCGAAATCGTCGGCACCCCCGTTGAGCGCCTGTTGGAGCAGCTCAAGGAGGCCGGGATCGCGGTAAAGGATCCGGATCAGCAGGTGAGCGATTCGCAGAAAATGCAGTTGCTTGAGCATCTGCGCCAATCCCACGGCAGTGGCGATAACGGCTCCGGAAAACAGCGCATCACCCTCAAGCGGCGCAGCACCACGGAACTTAAGGTCGGTGGCGGTGGCGGGCGTGCCAAGACCATCAGCGTTGAAGTGCGCAAGAAGCGCACCATCATGCGCGGTGCATCTGAGCCATCATCCACTGGTGAGCCTGATAAAAGCGATGAGACCTTGGCGCCGGTCCAAGCAGTGGCAGAGCCTATGGTCGACTCTGTCGAAGCCGACGTAATGACCAATAAGTCGGCACTGCTTGCCAAGCAACTCGAAGAAGAGCATCGTCGGCTCGATGAGGCACGCCGTCAGGCCGGCGAGGGTCGCCTGGCCGAGGATCGAGCGCGGCAGGAAGCGCAGGAAGAACTGCGACGTGCGGAAGAGGAAAAGCGCGAGGCCGAGGAGCGTGCCAAGCGCGAGGCCGAGGAAGCCGAGTTGCGCCGCGAACAGGAGCGCGCCAAGGCGGAAGAAGCCAAGGTCGAGAAGGCACGTCCCAAGCCCAAGGCCTCTAAGTCACGCGGCAGTGGTCGCGACGACCAGGGCGGCCGCAAGGAACTGCATGTCGCGAGCGACAAGCGTGGCCGCCGCAAGGGCGGCAAGTCTGCTGCGCTCAGGGGTCGCGCCGGGGCCGCGAGCGACGCCAACGCGAAGCACGGTTTTGCCAAGCCCACCGCGCCCATCGTGCATGAAGTGGCCGTTCCTGAAATCATCACAGTGGCAGAGCTTGCCCAGCGCATGGCGGTGAAGGCGTCCGAGGTGATCAAGGCGTTGATGGGCATGGGTGTGATGGCCACCATCAACCAATCCCTGGATCAGGACACCGCGGTACTGGTGGTCGAAGAACTCGGACATATTCCGAAGGTCACCGGCGCCGACGACGTGGAAACCAACCTCGAGGCGCAGATCGAGGACGATCAGCGCGAGCAGGCACCGCGTCCGCCGGTGGTTACGATCATGGGCCACGTCGACCACGGCAAGACTTCGCTGCTCGACTACATCCGTCGCGCCAAGGTCGCGGCAGGTGAGGCCGGCGGTATCACGCAGCACATCGGCGCCTACCATGTCGATACGGACAAGGGCAGCGTGACCTTCCTGGATACACCGGGCCATGCGGCCTTTACGGCCATGCGTGCGCGCGGCGCACAGGCGACCGACGTGGTCGTGCTGGTGGTCGCGGCGGACGACGGCGTGATGCCCCAGACCATCGAGGCGATCCAGCATGCCCGTGCAGCGGGCGTGCCGCTGGTGGTGGCTGTGAACAAGATCGACAAGCCCGAGGCCGATCTGGACCGGGTGCGCACCGAACTGTCCGCGCAGGAAGTGATTTCCGAGGAGTGGGGCGGCGATACCCAGTTCGTGCCCGTCTCCGCCAAGACCGGCGAGGGCGTCGACGCGCTGCTCGAGGCCATCCTGCTGCAGGCCGAGGTGCTGGAGCTCAAGGCGCCTTTCGAGGGGCCGGCTTCCGGCGTGGTGATCGAGTCCAGCCTGGACAAGGGACGTGGCCCGGTGGCGACCGTGCTGGTGCAGAAGGGGCGTCTCAACCGCGGCGACATCCTGCTCAGCGGCCAGGAGTTCGGCCGCGTGCGTGCGATGCTCGACGAAAGCGGGCGCGAGATTACCTCGGCCGGTCCATCCACGCCGGTGGTGATTCTGGGGCTGTCCGGCACGCCGAATGCAGGCGACGACACCCTGGTGGTGGCCGACGAGCGCAAGGCGCGCGAGGTCGCTGAGTTCCGCCAGTCCAAGCTGCGTGAAGCCAAGCTGGCAAACCAGCAGGCTGCCAAGCTCGACAACCTGTTCAACAATCTGCAGGAAGGCGCCGCCAAGACGGTCAACCTGCTGCTCAAGACCGATGTGCAGGGCAGTGCCGAGGCGCTGCGTGACGCCCTGCAGAAGCTGTCGACGGACGAGGTCAAGGTCAAGATCGTTGCCACCGGCGTGGGCGGTATCGCGGAGTCCGACGTCAACCTGGCGCTGGCGTCAGAAGCCATCATCATCGGCTTCAACGTGCGTGCCGACGCCTCGGCGCGCCGGCTGAGTGCGGAGAAGGGTGTGGATTTGCGCTACTACAGCGTGATCTACGAGGCGATAGACGACGTTCGCCAGGCTCTTTCCGGCCTGCTGTCGCCGGAGCTGCGCGAGCAGATCGTCGGCCTCGCACAGGTGCGCGACGTGTTCCGCTCCTCGCGCATGGGTGCGGTGGCCGGCTGTCTGGTCATCGAAGGCGTCGTGCGTCGCGGCAACCCGATTCGCGTGCTGCGCGACAACGTCGTGATCTACGAGGGCGAGCTCGAATCGCTACGCCGCTTCAAGGACGACGTCAACGAAGTGCGCGTCGGCACCGAGTGCGGTATCGCGGTGAAGAACTACAACGACGTGCGCGCAGGCGACCAGATCGAAGTGTTCGAGAAGGTCGAGGTCGAACGGAGCCTGTAACAGCATGCCGCGCGAATTTTCCAGGACCCTGCGTGTCGGCGAGCAGATCCGCCGTGAGCTGGCCGATCTGCTGCGTACCGAGATCAAGGACCCGGGCATGGGCATGGTCACGGTCGGCGACGTCGAGGTGTCCAAGGATCTGTCGCATGCACGGGTGTACTTCACCGTGCTCGGTGACGCTCAGGTCGCCGCGGCCAGCGGCAAGGCCCTGAGCCGGGCCTCAGGATTCCTGCGCCGCGAGCTGGGACGACGCATGCGCCTGCGGGTGGTGCCCGCACTCCACTTCGTGTTCGACGACAGCGAGCTCAAGGGTGCCCGAGTGGATGCCCTCATCGAGGAGGCGATGCGCTCCGACCGCGCGCGCGGACAGGAAGACTGAGATGCCCGCGCAGATCAAACGTCAGCGTCGCGATGTCAGCGGCGTGCTGCTGCTCGACAAGCCGCTGGGATTCAGCTCGAATCAGGCGCTCCAGGCAGTCAAGCGCCTGTTCAATGCGCGCAAGGCAGGCCACACCGGTAGCCTTGACCCGTTGGCGACCGGTCTGCTGCCCATCTGTCTGGGCGAGGCGACCAAGGTCTCGTTCTATCTGCTCGAGGCGGACAAACACTATCGCGCCACCGCAAAGCTCGGCGAGCGTACGGATACCGCGGATGCCGAGGGCCGTTGCATCGCCACGCGCCCGGTGCCGGAATTCACCGCGAGTCAGCTTGAAGCGGCAATGTCGCCGCTGCGCGGCGAGATCGAGCAGATTCCTCCGATGTACTCCGCGCTCAAGCACGAGGGCCGCAGACTCTACGAACTTGCCCGCAAGGGAGAAGAAGTGGAGCGGAAACCCCGACGCGTCGTGGTGCATGCGTTCAACCTGATCGGTCGCGAGGGCGACCGACTCGAGTTCGATATCCGCTGCAGCAGCGGGACCTATGTGCGTACCCTGATCGACGACCTGGGCGAAGCGCTGGGATGCGGCGCTCACGTCACCGCCCTGCGCCGCGAAGGGGTCAGTCCCTTCGACAACCCTCGCATGTACACGCTGGATGAACTCCGCCAGCTCGCGGAAACGGGCGGGATGCGCGCGCTCGACGATTGTCTGCTGCAGATCGATGCGGCATTGAGCCGTTGGCAGGAGGTCAGGCTCGGGGCCGAATCCAGCCGTTTCCTCGGTCAGGGGCAACCGGTCTGGGTGCCCAAGGCACCTACCGCCGGCCTGGTGCGCCTGTATGACGACTCACGGGGCGTATTCCTGGGGGTCGGGCAGATTCTCGACGACGGCCGCGTCTCGCCGAAGCGCCTGATGCGCTGGGCGCAGAACTGAGGCGTCTCGGGCCGCTTTACGTTTACAGGTCCGAGCGGATCGGGTAGTCTTGCCGCCCGACCTGCAGCCTCGCCGCCGGTCGGCAAAGCAGTATCCGGAGAGGTGTCCGAGTGGTTGAAGGAGCACGCCTGGAAAGTGTGTATACGGTAACCCCGTATCGAGGGTTCGAATCCCTCCCTCTCCGCCAATTCACAAAAAAACTGGTTCTCTGAAACCGGTTTTTTTGTGCCTGAACCCCGCCACTCCGGAGCCTTCCGTCCGGTTCAAGCGTACCGTGCTATTTCCAATACATCCTGACATTCCCCCTCTCTGGCTCTCTCTTTGACCGATATTCTCTGTGACTGGCCCTCGGAAGCGTACCCATCAAGTGCCGTTGCTACGCTTCAAGAAAGCCAGTAAACCAATGACTTGGACAAGTCGCCCTGTTTGTGTTCGATTTCAGAGGGTGGCCCCGGAAAACCGGGGCGAACATCCAGAGCGCTTACCAGTGAGTGCAGTTGTCGGGATAGTTAGAATTCTCCATCACGCACAGTATTCGTTTTTTCTATGGTCTTACAAAGCTTAAATCGGAATATCGTGTGTATATCCCAGCATTGCCTGAGTTCATGTCAAACGTAGTGAGAGATCCAGGCGGCAATGCTGTCTGACTGATCGATGTGTTGATGGAGCACCGTCACGGCTTGATTGTCGAGCCCCAGGCTAGCCAAGCCAAACCCCCGACACTGCCGATCGCGAGGCAAGCATCGAGATGATCGACGCGCGCGGCGGGAGTACCGGATCAAGCTGGTCGCGGACAAGAACTACGAGGCCCAAGGCTTTGTGGAAGCGATGCGTGGGCAACCGAACCCGCCTGACGGGATCGAGGAATGCTTCGACTGGATCAAGACCATCGCAGGGCTGCGCAATAGTCGCTTTGTCGGGCGCGAGAAACTGTATTTTCAGTTCGTGCTCTGCGCCGCGGCCTACAACCTAGCGCGGTTCAGCCGGGGGAGGAGGCAGCGTGTTGAGAACGTGCCGCCCTGAGATGGGGGGGATATCAAGATTTTGTGAATTTTGCGCAAAACTCTGGTCACTGGAGTCGGGTTGGCACATCGACGAGGCCGATTACCGCAGAGATAACTGGTAAATCGGGGGGGGGCTTTAACAGCTGCTGCAAGTCGCGTCTGCCAGGCGCCAAGGTTTCCACAAAGCAAAAGCATAACATGTAATGTCTTAAGTATTATTATTGATGTATAATGCTTTACAATTACTATTACAGATGAGATAATTGCTTGCATGATCACAGCCAACCAAATGCGCGCGGCGCGCGCCCTGCTCGGCCTCGACCAGCGTCAACTTGCCGAGGCTGCCGGGTTATCACTGCCTACCATTCAGCGCATGGAGGGCAGTGAAGGTCAGGTGCGCGGCAACGTCGAGTCTTTGGTCAAAGTGGTGGATGCGCTGGATCGCGCGGGCGTGGAGCTGATCGGGGAGGGCGCGCTCAGTACTGCGTCTGGACGCGGCGTCCGGCTCAAGGCAGGACCCGATGCCGGCAGCGGGGAGACCGTCTGACGCGGCTATGAACATCGTGTGGACATTGGCAATGGCAGCGCTTGGACTGGCTTTGGCTTCGTCCCTGGCCGGCCTGTTCGCCACCGCGCGCCGGCCTGCGCTGTTGCGCGGTCTGTCGTTGCCGCTGTTCGCGCTGTCGGGGCTGGCTGCGTTGGCCTGTGGTCTGCTGGCGCTGGCCGACGGCGGCAGTATCACCTTGCAGCTTCCGCTCGGCCTGCCGTGGCTGCCCTGGCAGCTTCGTCTGGATGCGTTGTCCGGCTTTTTCCTTGTACTGCTCGGCGCGCTGACTCTGGCCGTTGGCATCTATGGCGTGGGCTATGTGCGCGATTTCGAGCGCGGGCGCGACCAGTTGCCCCCGCTCGGTGCGTTTTCCGGGCTGTTCCTGCTCGGCATGGAACTGGTGTTGATGGCCGACGGCGCCTATCTGTTCATGGTCGCCTGGGAGCTGATGACGCTGTCGAGCTACTTCCTCGTCGCCTTCCAGCACGACAATGCCGCCAACCGTCGCGCCGCCTTCCTCTATCTGCTGATGGGGCATATCAGCGGCCTGTGCATTCTGCTCGCCTTCGGCGTGCTGGCGAGTTTCAGCGGCAGTTTCGCCTTCGCCGCCATGCGTGCCGCGCATCCGGATTTTCTGTGGGCCAGCGTGGCTTTCGCCCTGGCTTTCACCGGCTTCGGTATCAAGGCCGGACTGGTGCCGGTGCATGCCTGGCTGCCCGAGGCGCACCCGGCCGCCCCCTCGCACATATCCGCGCTGATGTCCGGGGCCATGCTCAAGGTGGCGGTGTACGGCTTTCTGCGTGTGGTGTTCGATCTCATCGGGCCGCTGCACTGGCAGTGGGGCGTGGTAGTGCTGACGGTCGGGAGCCTGTCGGCCCTGCTCGGCGTGCTGCTCGCGCTGATGCAGACCGACCTGAAGCGCCTGCTCGCCTATTCCTCGGTGGAGAATCTCGGCATCGTGTTCATCGGCCTCGGCCTGTCGCTGATTTTCCTCGGCACCGGTCATCGCCTGCTCGGCGCGCTGGCGCTGGTCGCTGCGCTCTATCACGCGCTCAATCACGCCTTGTTCAAGGGACTGTTGTTCATGGGCGCGGGAGCCATTTTGCACAGCGCGCACGAGCGCGATCTGGACCGCATGGGCGGGTTACTGCGGCGCATGCCCTGGACCGGCACATTCTTCCTGATCGGCAGTCTGGCGATTTCCGGCCTGCCGCCGCTCAACGGCTTCGTCTCCGAATGGTTCACCTTTCAGGCGGCTTTGCAGACCTGGCAGCTGCACAGCGGCCTGTTGCGCACGCTGATTCCGGTCGCAGCCGCGGTGCTCGCGCTGAGCGCGGCGCTGGCCGCGGCGGCTTTCGTCAAGGCCTACGGCGTGGCCTTCCTCGGCCGTGCGCGCACGCGCCAGGTGCGCCGGGCGCGGCAGGTGCCGGTGAACATGCGCGTGGGGCAGGGCCTGCTGGCGCTTGGCTGTCTGGCTGCCGGCGTGTTTCCGAGTACGGTCATCGCCTGGATCGTGCGGGTGCCGCAATCCCTGCTGGGCAGCGGTCTGCCGCAGGCGGGTGCGCAGGGCTGGTTGTGGCTGACACCCGTTTCGCCGACGACCGCAAGCTACAGCGCACCCGGCGTGCTCCTCGCACTGCTGGTGCTCGCGGGTCTGACCGCGTGGCTGGTACATTGGGGGGCGGTACGCCGGGTGCGCCGCAGTGACGCCTGGGATTGCGGCCTTGCGCCACCGACGCCGCGCATGCAATACACCGCGACCGGTTTCGCCCAGCCGCTGCGACGCGTGTTTGGCGCTTGGCTGCGGGTGGATGAGGGCGTGGACGCGGGCGAAGGCGCCACGCCGCGGCATCGCCTGCAAATCACCGACCGCAGCTGGGCACTGTTCTACGCGCCCGTGGTGCGCGTGCTCGACCGTTTGACGCGGCTGGTGACGCGCATGCAGGCGGGCCACCTGCGCGTGTATCTGGCCTGGACGCTGGGCACGCTGCTCCTGCTGCTATGGGTGGTGACGCTGTGAACGCTGCCGATACGGTGCTGGCCGTGGCGCAGGCACTGCTGTGGCCGCTCGCGGCGCCGCTGCTGGTCGGCTGGGTGCGCAAGGCCAAGGCGATGCTGCAGAACCGGCGCGGGGCTTCGGTGCTGCAACCGGCACGCAACCTCGGCAAGCTGTTCGCCAAGGAGACGCGCGTGGCGCACACCGCCTCGCCGCTGTTCAGGGTCACGCCTTACATCGTATTCACCGCTACCTGGCTGGCGGCCGCCGCGGTACCGCTGCTTTCGACCCGGCTGCCCACCTCGGCGCTGGCCGACGTCATCGTCGTCGCCGGGCTGCTGGGGCTGGCGCGTTTCTTTCTGGCCCTGGCCGGCATGGATGTCGGCACCGCCTTCGGCGGCATGGGCGCGAGCCGCGAGATGATGGTGTCCGGGCTGGCCGAGCCGGCGCTGCTGATGGCGGTGTTCACCCTGGCCATGAGCGCGCACAGCACGAATCTGTCCAGCGTGGTCGATCACCAACTCGCCGGCGGCACCTTGCTGCCCTCCATGCTGTTCGCGCTGGGCAGTCTGATCCTGGTGGCAGTGGCCGAAACCGGCCGCCTTCCCATCGACAATCCGACGACCCATCTCGAACTGACCATGATCCACGAGGCCATGATCCTTGAATACTCGGGCCGTCATCTGGCGCTGCTGGAATGGGCCGCGCAGATCCGTCTGTTGCTCTATGGCGCGCTCATCGCCAACGTGTTCTTTCCCTGGGGGATCGCGACGACGGCGCAGCCCCTCGCACTGGGTATCGCCGTCGGCGCGCTTGCCGGCAAGTTGCTGGTGCTTGGCGCGGCGCTGGCGGTGGGCGAGACCGTGTTGGTAAAAAAACGTCTTTTCCAGGCCCCGGCTTTCCTCAATCTGGCCTTTCTGTTCGCGCTGATCGGCCTGCTCAGTCATGTGATTCTGGAGCAGGGAATGTGAGCGCCTCGCTGTTGCATTCGGTGGTGCTGGTGCTGGCCGCGATGGCCTTGTTCGCCTCGTTCGCCGTGCTCGGTCAGGCGCGGCTGCTGTCGGCCATCCACGCCTTCGCCTGGCAGGGCGCGCTGGTGGCCGCGGTGACGCTGACGGTGGCCGTCGCCGAGTCGGCGCCGGAGCTGTATTTCTCCGCCGTGCTGACCTTTTCGCTCAAGGCGCTGTTGATTCCCTGGATGCTGCACCGGCTGGTGCGCCGGCTGGGGCTGTCACGCCATCTCGACCGGCCGCGCCATCCCATGCTGGCCACGGTGCTCGCCGTGGGCATGGTGATGTTCGCCTACTGGCTGGTGCTGCCGCTGGTGCAAAGCAGCCTGGCGTTTACCCGCAACATCGTCGCCATCAGTCTGGCGGTGGTGCTGATCGGCCTGCTGACGCTGGTGGTGCGGCGGCAGGCGGTGGCCCAGGTGCTCGGTTTCATGGCAATAGAAAACGGCCTGTTCCTCGCTGCGGTGAGCGCCACCCACGGTATGCCCCTGGTGGTCGAGCTAGGCGTGGCCTTTGACGTGCTGGTGGCCGCCGTGCTGTTCGGCGTGTTCTTCTTTCAGTTGCGCGAGAGCATCGATTCGCTGGACGTGGATCGCCTCGACCGACTCAACGAAGCCCGCGAGGATCAACCGTGAGCGCCGCGCTGCCCCTGGTCACCTACACCCCGCTGGCCGGTGCGCTGCTGCTCGGGCTGTTGCGTCACGACCGCCTGGCCGGCTGGCTGAACGTGGCGCTGGGCGCGGTTTCTTTCGGTGCTTCGGTGGTGCTCGCCTGGGAGGTGGCACGCTCTGGCGTGGTGACCGGTTTCGGGCTGCGCGTGGACGATTTCAGCGTATTTCTGGTGGTGCTCACTGCCTTCGTCGGTCTGACCACGGCGATCTTCTCGCGCCCCTACATGCAACATGTGCTGCACACCCGTCTGACCGGGCCGTATGGGCTACGCCTGTATCACGCGATGTATCAGAGCTTTTTGTTCACCATGCTGTTGGCGCTGACCACTAACAACCTCGGCGTGCTGTGGGTCGCCGTGGAGGGCGCCACGCTGAGCACCGTCATGCTGGTGTCGTTGTACCGCACGCCGGAAGCCGTGGAGGCGGCATGGAAGTATTTCATCCTGTGCGGCGTCGGCATCGCGCTGGCGCTATTCGGCACCGTACTGGTGTATTACGCCGCCCAGCACGTGCTGCCTCATCCGGCGCAGGGTCTGAACTGGAGCGTACTGAACGCCCACCGCGCGCAGTTGCAACCGGCGGTGATGAGTATCGCTTTCGTGTTTCTACTGATCGGCTACGGCACCAAGGTCGGGCTGGTACCCATGCATCAATGGCTGCCGGACGCGCATTCCGAGGGCCCGACGCCGATCTCGGCGATACTCTCGGGGTTGCTGCTCAACGTCGCCCTCTATGCCGTGGTGCGCTTCAAGATGCTGGTCGACGGCTCCCTCGCGCACACCTCGCATCCGCACCTGGCCGGTCTCCTGATGATGGGCTTCGGGCTGGTGTCGTTTCTTGTCGCCGGACTATTCCTGCACCGCCAGCGCGATGTCAAGCGTCTATTCAGCTATTCCTCCATCGAACACATGGGGCTGATGACCTTCGGCTTTGGCCTCGGCGGTCCGCTGGCAACTTTCGCCGCGTTGCTGCACATGCTGGTCCATTCGCTGACCAAGTCCGCAATCTTCGTCACCGTCGGACACGCCACGCACCTGGCCGGCACCCAGTCCATCGAACACATCCGGGGGTTGCTGCGCGCCCAGCCCGGCATCGGCTGGCCATTTCTGCTTGGCGTCGCCGCCATCGCCGGTTTTCCGCCCTTCGGCATCTTCACCAGCGAATTTCTGCTGCTCGGCGCCACCATGCATGCCGCGCCGGTGCTGACGGTTTTTCTGCTGCTCGGGCTGGTGATCGCCTTCGCCGGCCTGTTTCGCCATCTGCAGCCGATGGTCTATGGCCCCGCGCCGGCAGGCTTGGAGCCGGTCAAGGTCAACATGCTGCCGGTGGTGCTGCATCTCGTGCTGGTGTTGTGGCTGGGTCTGGCGATTCCGGCGGTGCTGGTTGCCTGGCTGAATCAGGCGACCATGCTGATTGCGGGGGCACCGGTATTATGAAACTGGATTTCTCAGCACAACGGGGAGACCTCAGATGACCCGCTTCGCCTGGCTCCCCGAATTCGAAACCCGGCTGCAGACGGCCGGCATCGCCGCGCACGCTGAAAAGGAGGCGCCGCCCGCTCGCGCCCTGCGGGTGGCACCCGCCGAATGGGGATTGGCCGCGACCGTCGCCGCGCAATACGGTTGCCGCTGGGCGGGTATGTGGGCCGAGGCCGACGAGGCGCGCATGCGCCTGTACTGCGTGCTGGATTACGCCGGCGACCCCCTGTTGCTGAGCGCCGAAGCGCCGCTCGAAACCCCCGAATTCACCTCGCAGACGCCGCACTTCCCGGCCGCCGACCGCATGGAGCGCCACGCCCGCGACCTGTTCGGCGTGATCTTTACCGACCATCCCGACCCGCGGCGCTGGACGCGGCACCGCGCCTGGCCGGAGCACTGGCACCCCCTGCACCCCGATCAGGCAGGCGACTCACCCGCACCCGGCCGCACTCCGGCGGATGTCGATTACCCGTTCGCCCCCGTCCACGGCAACGGTGTGTTCGAGATTCCGGTCGGGCCGGTGCATGCCGGCATCATCGAGCCGGGGCATTTTCGCTTTCACGCCGCGGGCGAGCCGGTGCTGAAGTTGGAGGAGCGGCTCGGCTATGTGCACAAGGGTATAGAGCGGCTCGCCGTGGGCCGAGATCCGGCGGCTCTCGCGCGCTTGGCCGCGCGGGTTTCCGGCGACAGCACGGTAGCGCACACCTGGGCCGCCTGTCAGGCTATGGAAGGCGTTACCGGCGTCGAAGTGCCGCCGCGCGCGCTGGCCTTGCGCGGCCTGCTCGCCGAGCGCGAACGGGTGGCTAACCACCTCGGCGACATCGGCGCCATCTGCAACGACGTGGGCTTTGCCTTCGCCCATGTGCAGACCGCGCGTCTGCGCGAACGCTGGCAACGCCGCAGCCGGGAATGCTTCGGCCACCGCCTCTTGATGGATACGCTCATTCCAGGCGGGGTGGCCCGCGATCTCGCAGCGGCGGGTAGAGATGCGCTGCGCGCCGACCATGTCGCGCTGCGCCGCGAGATCGGGCCTCTGTTCGACATCATCGACGACCATCCGCCGCTGGACGACCGCCTGGTCGGCACCGGCGTGCTGAGCCGGGAGCATGCCCGCGCGCTGGGCTGCACAGGTTATCTCGGCAAGGCCAGCGGCTGCAATTTCGACTTGCGCCGCGATGCGCCGTACGCTCCTTACGACACGCTGGAGGTGCCGGTGGTCACCGACAGCGAAGGCGACACCGCCGCCCGCGTGCGCGTGCGCATGGCGGAAGTGCTTGCCAGCCTCGATCTGATGGACCAGTTGCTGGACGCTATGCCGTCCGGTGAGACCGCCGCTCCGCTGCCCACGCCGCCGCCCGACGCCATCGGCCTCGGGCGGGTGGAAGGCTGGCGCGGGGAAACGCTGGCCTGGGTGCGCTTCGACGATGAAGGGCGCATCGCGCGCTACTTCCCGCGAGATCCTAGCTGGTTCTACTGGCCGGCGCTGGAGCGCCTGATCATGGGCGAAATCGTGCCGGACTTCCCGGTGTGCAATAAATCGGTCAATGGTTCCTATTCGGGAGTGGACCTCTAATGCTCCGCATACTCGCCCATATTCTGCGTACCGGCATCGTTACCGAGCCGCCGCCGACTATCAACGACGCCGCGCTGGAAACGCTCGGACTGGAGCTGCGCCGCGCCATCGATGTCCGCTTCGGCCGCAGCTTGGCATTGCGATTTATCGATGCCGGCTCTTGCAACGGCTGTGAACTGGAAGTCCATGCACTCGCCAATCCCTATTACGATCTGGAGCGCTTCGGCGTCGGCTTCGTCGCCTCGCCGCGCCACGCCGATGCCCTGCTGGTCACTGGCCCCGTGTCGCGGCACATGGAAACCGCGCTGCGCCGCACGTGGCTTGCCATCCCTTCCCCCAAGTTCGTCATCGCCGCTGGCCAATGCGCCTGTGATGGTGGCGAGTTCGGAGTGTCCTACGCGAGCTACGGTGCGGTAGAAAACGTCGTGCCAGTGGACGTCAAGATCCCTGGTTGCCCTCCGAGGCCTGAAGATCTGATGCTGGGATTGCTGGCATCTTTACACTCTAAGATTGAGGGATAGCGAGCTGCGAAAAGATGCTTAAAGAGGTTGTTGAAGTCGTCAAAGACGAAACGGAATTCTGCAGCTGAAGGTGCATGCTCGTACGGGATGGTCTAGATGGATTTCTTGAATCTGAAGCATTTACAGCAGGACTCCGTTCAAGAATGTGAACACGATTATCTCATTGAGGCAACCAGCAACGGCTCCAGCCAATATTGTCCTGACTGCGGTTCTTCTCATGCCGTGGGCTTCGGACGCAAGTGCCAACTCTTCATGGACGCCCCGGTGCGCGGCAAGCGCGCTCTGCTCAGTACCCTGAAGCGAGCGCCGTTGCCGATATTCGTGAGATTGCTAATTCCGAGCATGGAACGCTAGCATTACCTGATGCAGACGCTCACGCTTCAGACCCCCGACGACCTTCATGTGCACTTTCGCGATGGCGCGATGCTTGCGGAGACGGTGCGGGCGACGGCGCGGGTGTTCCGGCGCGCCATCGCGATGCCGAATCTGGTGCCGCCGGTGAAGACGGTCGAGCAGGCGCTGGCCTACAAACAGCGCCTGCTCGACGCCCGGCCGGAAGGCTCGGCGTTCGAGCCGCTGATGACGCTGTATCTGACCGATACTCTCGACGCCGACGAGATCGCGCGCGCCGCGACCGCCGGCGTCCGCGCGGTCAAGCTGTATCCGGCCGGGGCGACGACCAATTCCGAGGCCGGGGTCGCCAACCTGGACAGCCTGTACCCCATTCTCGAAATCCTGGAGGCGCACGGCATCATGCTGCTGGTGCACGGCGAGGTGACCGACCGCAGTGTGGACATTTTCGACCGCGAGCGTGAGTTCATCGACCGCCACCTGTGCGCCATCGCCGAGCGGTTCGCGAAGCTGAAGATTGTGCTGGAGCACATCAGCACCAAGGACGCGGCCGAGTTCGTGGCCGGGGCCGGCGCCAACGTGGCGGCGACGATCACCCCGCAGCATCTGCTGCTCAACCGCAACGACCTGCTGGCCGGCGGCATCCGTCCGCACAATTACTGCCTGCCGGTGCTCAAGCGCCGCAGTCACCAGGAAGCGCTGCGCGCGGCCGTGGTGTCCGGTTCCAGCAAGTTCTTCCTGGGCACGGATTCGGCGCCGCACGAGCTTTCGACCAAGGAATCGGCCTGCGGCTGCGCCGGCTGCTACAGCGCGCCGACCGCGCTGGAGCTGTATGCGCAGGTCTTCGACGAGTTGGGCGCGCTCGACCGTCTGGAAGCCTTCGCCAGCCATTACGGCGCCGATTTCTACGGCCTGGCGCGCAATGCCGGCACGGTGACCCTGGTCAAGGAACCGTGGACGATTCCCGAGCGCGTCGATATCCCCGGCGTTGGTTCGATCGTTCCGCTGATGGCCGGTACGTGGCTCGACTGGCAGCTGCAGTCGCCTGCCTGAGCGCGGGGGCGAGGGCAATCCGCGCCGTCATCGGTTATGGGTTGCACTCGGGGCAGTGCCCGGGGTCGGCGGTTGCGCGTCCGTCGGGGCGATCCCGTCGCTCGCGGTGGCCGCATTTCACGCAGCCGTGGACCACGCTGTGGACGAGGCGCGTGGGCGTGCCGCACCAGGCGCACGGCAGACCCGTAAGCGCATCGACCTGACCCCAGCCGGGCAGTCCACAGGCCGGGCACGGCGTGTCCAGGCGCGTCGCCAACGTTTGCGCCAGTTGTGCGATCGCGGCCATGCGCGTGGGGTTGTGCGAGGCGCGCATGTCGGTTTCGACCCAGACCGCGGTTTCCCCCGACTCGCGCTGCAGGTTCGCGAACACCTGCGCCAGAGCCGTTTCATCCCGAATGCCCTTGAGTACCCTGCGTCGCGCGTCGCGCGGCCCCGTGGCGAGTATCAGCGCATGCGACGGGAAGCGCGCCCGCTGCGCGAATTCGGTCAGCGCGTCGAGGCTGTCCACCTGGGCCATCCGGTAGTTGGTCTCGGCGGTGGTCAGCGATACGGTCAGCGCGAAGTCGCGCGCACGGTCGGCAAAATGCAGCAATTCCTGACCGGCGGGGATGAAGCCGGCCTCCGGGTGCGGGCCGAAACTGCCTTCGCTGGCCAGCGCCAGCTCGGCGTCGGTGTCGGCGAATGCCTGCGCCACCTTGCGCCGGGCGGCGTCCAGCGCCGTGCCTTCGCGCGCGACCTCGCCGCTGAACGTGCCGAAGCGATCGGTATCGCACGGGTGTTCCACGACCTGCGCGCCGAGCCGCTCGGCGAATTCCGGGGCGATCGCCTGCGATTTGGCGTGCAGGGTCGGCAGGACGACCTGCCGGCCCCGATAGGGTTGAGGTTTCATCGATGGACTCGTCGAGATCGCGGCCCGCCGTTTCGGCGGCGGTGAAGGTTGCGCGTCCCTGCGCGGTTTCACCATTCATTAAAGGCACTAAGCCAGCTCATTAAAGGCACTAAGCCAGCGCCGCGCTCACGCGGAGGCCGCGAGCGGCATGTCGCTACGTTCCCAGCCGCCGTCAGACAGGCGACGGAACACGCCGTTGTCGCCGATGCTGAACAGGTGCAGCCAGCCGTTTTCGACCAATTGGCGGACCAGTTCCTGGTGGGCGATCACGTCGTCGATCGCGGCCTGCGGCGCCTCGATGAACACGGACAGGCGCAAGGGCTCGTGCATCCAGCGCCGGCCGTCGTGCAGCGACTGCAGCGGCAGGCCGACGCGCAGGTCGCCGCCGTTGCCTTCCAGTACGCCGATGGCGCCGCCGACCACGTTGTGCAGCACCTTGTTGCCGCTGCCGAAGCGGCGGTTGTCGATCACCGAGCCGTAGTACTGCATGTTGATCCAGTTGGCGACCACCATCGGCGCGGTCATGATCAGCTCCAGGATCTTGAAGCCTTCGTCCTTTTGCCAGTCGTAGTCGTGCAGGAAGGCGCGGCCTTCGAGGTCCATGTCCGCGGTGCGCGCGCGCGGCGCGGCGATGAAGGCGGCGTTGTTGCTCAGCGCCCACTCGGGCCGCACCTCGGACCAGTCGCGGCTGCGCCGGCGCACGTCGGCTTCGACCGCGCGGTCGGGTTGCCCGGCGGTGCCGAGCAACGCGGCGCGCTCCATGCGCGCGAGGTCCCCCGCCTGTTCCAGCCACTGGCGCAGCTGGGCGAGGTCGCCGGCGAGCGCGGCGGGCACGTCGTCGGTGTCGAACAGGCGCAGCTCGTCGGTGGTGGTGTCGTGCAGGCCGGCGACGAACCAGGTGTCCTCGGGGATCACGATGCCGCGCCCGGCGAGCCCGCGGCGCACCGCGGGGTCGTTCATCAGCGCGGCGACCACGCGGGCGCTGGCCTCGCCGGTCTGACCCGCGCAGGCGCCGCAGTCGAGGCCGGTGGCGTGCGGATTGTTCACCGTGCTGCTGCCGTGGCCGGCAAGCAGCACCAGGCGGCCGAAGTTCGCGGTCATGGACATGGCGCGCAGGATGCGTTCGGCGTGTCCCAGCCGGTCTTCGGCGGGGATGCCCGCGTCGCCGTCGCCCACCGCCTCAAGGCTGGGCCCGATGCGCACGATGTCGCGCCTGGCGATGCCCTGGCTGTGCGGATCGGGCACCGGACGGGTCCAGCCGAAGCTGTCGCTGAGCAGCTTGGGGCCGTAGCTCAGGCCGGCGGACTCGACGAAGGAGAAGCACGAGGACGCCGACAGCTTGAAGCCCTTCCAGGCCTTGTGCAGGCCGATACGCCGGCGGCGCTGCTGCTGCAGGCCGTCGGCATCATCGCCCTTGACCCGATCCTGAATGCGGTAGCCCGGATTGAAGATCACCGGCACGTGGCTGCGGCCCTGGGCGGCGCCCAGCGGCACGTGCTCGATGAAGATGCCGAAGAAGCCGGCGAAGCCGACGGTCTGCACCGCCGGCGCCACGGTTTCCAGCGAGCGGCGGAACACCTCGGAGCGCACGTCGATGCAGAAGGCCGCCTGAACCGGCGGGCGGAACACGTGCGGCGCGGGCCGCGATTCGCCGGTCAGCCCGGCGATCACGCTGCGCTGGAAGCCGATCTCCATCGCGTTCAGCAGGATGCGGTCGATTTCCGCGGCGGCCTGGCGCTTGGCCGAAGGCGGACGCATGCTGGCGGCCAGCATTTCGCGCCAGCGCGCGATCAGCGCGGGCGAGCGCTTCTCCTCGAACAGCAGCATGTCCCACATCAGGCGGATGGCGAGCAGATCGACGATGGCGTCGTCGCGCCGTCCGCCCAGCTCCGCCTGCCAGCGCAGGTAGCGTGCCCACGCCGCCCAGCCGCCGATGCTCATCAGCGAGGCGTGCAGGTAGCGCTCCACCGCCGCGTCCTGGATGCCCAGCCGGCCGATGGCCAGCGCGATGGCGTCGCGCGGGTCGGCGGGCAGGCGGCCGACCGCGGCGCGAAAGTCGCGCAGGCCCATCATCGCCGGGCTGCGGTCGATGGCCGCGGCCTTGCGCCACGACTGATAGAGAGACTGCCCGCGCCAGGGCATGGCGACGATGGCCTGGCCGAGGTCGAAATAGGCCGCGCAGTGCCGGCTGATGCTTTCGGTGACGAAGCTCGACCACAGGCCGCCCTCGACCCGCTCCAACACCTCGCTCACCGGCGCCATGCCGAGTTTCGGCCGCGGTGCCGGCGCTGCCAACGCGCGTTCGACGGCCTCGACGTCGAGCCGGCTGCCGCAGCGTTCGATGGCCTGGCGCAGGTCGTCGCGGCTGATGCGGCCGCTGGCCAGCTGCTCGCGGTAGTACTCGCGCGACATGTACAGGCCGTTGCCGGTGATCCGCGCCAGGGTGTCGGAGGCGTCCTGGAAGCCATGGTCGCGCAGGCCGAAGAACGGATTGACGGCGACGAAGTGCTTCAGCGGCCACAGCGGCGCGATGCGTTCGCAGGCGGCGTCGATGCGCCGGTTCAGTTCGGCGCGGTCCAGCGTCGCCTCGGTGCGGTCGTCCCGGCTTGTCAGGGTGAAGTCTTCACGCATGTCCATGTCAGGCTCCTCGTGAGGTGACGGGGGCAAAGGGGGCGGGCTGCACGACGGGTTCCGGCCGCGGGCTGGGCCACACGCGCTGCAGCAGGCGGGTGATGAACACGTCGATGTACAGGCCGTTGTAGAGGTGCATGTAGAGGCCCTCGCCCAGGGCGGCGGGGTTGTGCCTGAGCAGCTGCTGCAGTACCAGCAGGGCCAGGAATACGCCGATCACGGCCGCAGACAATCCGTACTGGAACGCGCCGGGCGGCGACTGGAGCGGCAGCACGCTGCCCTGCATGAGCGCCGCGAACAGGGCGTGCAGGGCGAAATAGGCCACCGCGACGCCGCCGCTCAGGCCGAGGCCGCGCAGCAGCAGGGCGCCGCCGCTCAGCGCGCCGGCCGTCTGCAGCAATAGCTGGCTGACGGCGATGGCGACGATGGCGCCGGCCGCCAGCAGGGCGGGCTCTCCGGCGATGCCGATGCCGAAGGCCGCGCCAACCACCAGCGTCATGCCGCCGCCGATGAGCAGCGCCGCCAGCAGCAGACCGGGCCTGAAGGCGTTCGACGGATAGGGCATGGCCGGCGCGCGGAAGGCGTCGACGCCGCTGCCGGAGGCGAGGAAGGCGTGCGCCTTGTACAGCGAGTGGGCAACCAGGTGCAGCATGGCCAGGCTGTACAGGCCGAGGCCGCATTCCAGCAGCATGAAGCCCATCTGCGCGGTGGTCGACCAGGCCAGCGACACCTTGATGCTGGTCTGGGTGAGCATCACCAGCGAGGCCAGCGCGAGGGTGGTCAGGCCGACGATGGCCAGGGCCCCTAGCGCCAGTTCGGAATGCGACATGACCGGGCTCATGCGGATCACCAGGAACGCACCGGCATTGACGATGCCCGCGTGCAGCAGCGCGGACACCGGCGTCGGCGCCTCCATCACCTGGATCAGCCAGCCGTGGAAGGGGAACTGGGCCGACTTGAGCCCCGCGCTGACCGCGATCAGCATGGCGGCGACCTGCAGGGCGATGGGCGTCGGGCCCTGCAGCGCGGCCAGCGCGCGGAACATGCCCTCGAACTCCAGGGTGTGCAGGCTGTAGCCGATCAGCAGGACCGCCGCCAGCAGGCTCAGGTCGCCGAGACGGCTGGCGACGAACTTCTTGTGCGCGGCCAGCACCGCGGCCGGGCGCTCGCCGTAGAACATCAGCAGCTGGTGCAGGCACAGGCTGGTGGCGATCCAGGCCAGCGCGAACATCAGCAGGTTGCCCGAGGCGATCAGCATGAGAATGGCCGCCAGGGTCAGCGCCAGCCACTTGTTGAAGCGGCCCTGATTGGGGTCGCCGTTGAGGTAGTTGCGCGCGTAGCGGGTCACCACCGCGCCGACGAAGGACACCAGCAGCAGCATGATGACCGTGACGCTGTTGACGTAGACGCTGAGCGAGAAGGCGCCGACGTCGCCCGGCAGCGCGATGCTGGAAAGTGTCCAGGTATGTGCGCGGTCGAAGGGGAGGGCGACGGCGGCCAGAATGGCGCTGGCGAACGCCAGCCAGGCGGCGGCACCAGACAGACGCGCCATCACGCGGGGTTGGGCATTGGCCCATTGGGCCGGTATCAGCCCGGCGAGCAACAGCAGCACGGGCGCGGCCAGGACGAAGCCGGGAGTGAATGCGTTAGGCAGCATGGCGACCTCCTGCGGCTGATGGGCAATGCATGTGGCTGGATGGCCACAAGATCGCTGTGGATGGCAAGGTGCGGCGGGTTTTCATGATGCAGACTCCCTTGATTGAAGGCCTTTGCGTCCGTTGCGAAACGAATCGCTGATGGCTGGGGAGTCTAGGGAAGATGTGAAATGAATAAAAATGAATAGTCGTTATAAAAACGATATCCTTAAGGCTATAGTTCTGCGGGAGATACGACCATGATGCATGTCACCCTGCGCCAGTTACAGGCCTTC
Organism: Acidihalobacter aeolianus; assembly: GCF_001753165.1. Taxonomy (GTDB): domain Bacteria; phylum Pseudomonadota; class Gammaproteobacteria; order DSM-5130; family Acidihalobacteraceae; genus Acidihalobacter; species Acidihalobacter aeolianus. Next base: position 2,100,516 of record NZ_CP017448.1, on the reverse strand, counting down.
GAGGCAGTGGCTCGGCTGCGCAGCTTTTCGCGCGCCGCCGAGGAAATGCACGTCACTCAGCCCACGGTGTCGAAACAGATTCGTGCCCTGCACGAACAGGTCGGGCTGCCGTTGCTGGAACAGGTCGGCAAGAAGGTCTTTCTCACCGAGGCCGGGCAGGAGCTTTACGCCACCTGTGCCGACTGGCTGAATACCTGGGGCCGTTTCGAGCAGGCCGTCGCCAATCTCAAGGGCCTCAAGCAGGGGCGGCTGAAAATCGCCGCGGTGACCACCGCCAAATACTTCATGCCCCGGATCCTCGGCCCGTTCTGCAGTCAGTACCCGGGCATCGACATTTCGCTCGAAGTGGTCAACCGCGACCGGGTGCTGGACCGCATGGCGCGCAACGAGGACGACCTCTACGTCATGGGCGTGCCGCCAGACGACATGGACATCGAGAGCGAAGCCTTCATGGACAACCCGATCGTCGTGATCGCACCGGTCGGGCACCGGCTGGCGGATCGCAGACGCATTCCCTTTGCCGCGCTGGGCGATGAAACCTTTCTGGTACGCGAGCAGGGTTCGGGCACGCGCATGACCATGGAGCGTTTGTTCCAGGAGCAGGGCGTGCCGCTCAACATCCGCATGGAGCTGGGCAGCAACGAAGCCATCAAGCAGGCCGTGGCAGGCGGACTGGGTCTGGCGCTGCTGTCGCGCAGCACGCTGAATTTCGACCCCATCCAGAACGAGCTGGCGGTGCTCGACGTCGAAGGCTTCCCGATCCGCCGCGCCTGGTACATCGTGCGCCCCAAGGGCAAGAATCTCTCCGTCGTGGCCGCGACCTTCCACGACTTCCTGCTCAGCCACGTGCAGCTGTTCGTGCCGCACGCCTGAGGCCCGTCGGTGCGATTCAGATTCTAGGCTTGGTGCCCGGATCGGCGCGCTTGGTCTGGCGACTAGGCCGATACGGTTTCCCGGGCGATCTTTCTCAGCGGCAGGGCGACTTCGAGGCGTGCCATCAGCAGGTACATGCCGCTGATCTTGCGGTGGAGATAGAGGATGTCGGCGGGCGGGATTCGGCTGAAGCGGTCGTGGAAGCGCAGTTGTATCAACGCGTCGCGCATGCGTCTGGGCAGGTCGGAGCCAGCGAAGACGAAGGGGACGTCGCGGCGGGCCGGTTCGGCGGCAATGCCCAGCACCTTCACGAAGGCCTGGCGGTAGCGTAGCGGATCGTCCTCGGTGAAATAGCCGACCTGCGCGGCGGCACGGGCGAGGTCGTCCTCGCTACCGTCGATGGCGGACAGCAGCAGGGTGCGCAGGGCGTCGCGGAAGGGCGGCGTGTAGACGCGGGTTGCGCCGAAGTCGAGCAGTTGCAGTCTGCCGTTGGCGGGGTTGAAGCGGTAATTGGCGAAGTTCGGGTCGGTCTGAACCACGCCCCAGACAAAGACCTCGCGCAGGGCGAGTTCCAGCAGATCGGTCGCAAGTTGCGTGCGCTGCGTCCTGGGGAGTGCGGCCAGGGTCTCGATGGGCTGGCCATCGAGGAAGTGCATGCAGAGCACCTCGGCGGTGGTGCGTTCGGGCAGGGTCAGCGGGAGCTCGTAGCGCGGGTCGTCGCCCAGGTGTTCGGCATAGCGCGCGATATGTCCGGCCTCGAGCAGGTAGTCGGCCTCGTCGTGCAATTGACGCTTGGCCTCCGCGAGCAGGGGCGTGAGGTCGAATTCGGGTGGCAGGGCATGCGTGAGGCGCAGCAGGGTCGCCATGTTGTCGACATCGCTGTCGATGCTTTGGCGCACGCCGGGGTATTGCACCTTGATCGCCACCCGCGGGCCGTCGCGCAGCTGCGCGTCGTGCACCTGGCCGATGGAGGCGGCGGCCAGCGGGGTGAAGATGAACCGCGCGAAATCCCGGTCCCAGTCCTTGCCCCAGGCGTTTTCGAGCACCTGCGCAACCTGGCCCAGCGGCATGTAGTGCGCCTTGTCGCGCAGGCGGGCGAGGGCCTCGCTCAGTTCCGGCGGCAGGACGTTGCCGCTGTCCATGGAGATGAGCTGGCCGAGTTTCATGGCCGCGCCCCGCATCTCGGACAGCCGGTCGCCCAGACGCCGCGCATTCGCCGGCGTCAGCAGGAGCTGGTCGAGCCGCGGGCGGTTGCCCTTGGCGAGCTGGCGTGCGCCCTCGCTCACCACGCCGCTGGCCAAGCCGCCGGCCAGTCGACCCATCTTGGCGAGCCGGGCGAGGCGCGAGCTGGGCATGCGGTATTCCCTGGACATTCGATGCTTCCCGAGCGGTGTATCTGGAATGGGGGTGCTTCCGGATCGGATCATCATGCGCCATCAGGCGCCGGGCTGTCGCGTAGCGGCGCCGATCGGCAACCGGCTCGATTTGGAGGCTGGCATGCGGCACAAGGTTCCGCCGCTCGATACGAAGAAGGCTCGGCTTGTGGGTTACGCCGTCTTGATGCTCTGGTAGGCGGCGAGGGCCTGCTTGCGGCTGACTGCCAGATCGACGAGGGGGTTGGGGTAGTCGCGCCCGAGGCGGATGCCGGCGCGCTGCAGGGTCTGCGCCGAGGCCTCCCACGGGGCGTGCAGGTCCTTGTCCGGCAGCCGGGCGAGCTCGGGCAGCCAGCGGCGCAGGTAACGCCCCTGCGGATCGAACTTGCGGCCTTGCAGCACGGGGTTGAAGACCCGGAAGTAGGGCGCGGCGTCGGCCCCGCAGCCGGCCGTCCACTGCCAGCCCAGGGTGTTGTTCGCAAGATCGGCGTCGAGCAGGGTGTCCCAGAACCAGCGCGCGCCCGCCTGCCAGGGGATCAGCAGGTTCTTGGTGAGGAAGGACGCGACCACCATGCGTACGCGGTTGTGCATCCAGCCGGTGTGCCAAAGCTCGCGCATCCCCGCATCGACCAGCGGAATTCCGGTCCGCCCGCGCTGCCAGGCCTCGAGGCGGGAGGCGTGATCGCGGGTCCAGGGGAAGGCCTCGAAACGGGCGTCGAGGCTGCGTTCCGGGGTCTGCGGGAAGTGGAACAGCAGGTGATGGGCAAACTCGCGCCAGCCCAGTTCGCGCAGAAAGGTTTCCAGCCCGGAGAAGGTGCCGCGATCCGTACTCCTGGCCATGTGCGCCTGGGCCGCGGCCGCGATCTGGCGGGGGCCGATCTCGCCGAAATGCAGATGCGGGGACAGCCGCGAGGTCGCGCGTTCCGACGGCAGGTCGCGTCCCGCGGCATAGTCAGCGGCGGCCCGATCGAGGAACGTCGCCAGCGCATCCTGCGCGCCCCTCTCGCCGGGCTGCCAGTGATCGGCGAAGGCATCGGCCCAGGGGCGCTGCGGCAGGAGACCGAGCGTATTCAAAGACTCGGATTCGGCCGCCATCAGCGCAAGCGCCTCGGGGGGCGGTGCGGCATTTTCCGCAAGACCCAAACCCAGGCAGGCCTTCCAGAACGGGGTGAAGACTCTGTAGGGCCCGCCGCTTTGCGTCTGCAGGGCCCAGGGCTCGAACAGCAGGGCGGCATTGTGGCTGTGTGCGTCCAGGCCATCCTGACGCAGGGTCTGCTTGATGGCGCCGTCGCGCGCGATCGCGGCGGGTTCATAGAGGCGGTTCCAGTGCACCGCGCCGGCCCCGGTTTCGCGGGCGAGTCGGCGCAGGGCTTCGAGGCTGGGTCCACGGCGGATGACCAGTCCGCTCCCGTGGCGGCGCAGGTCGCGATCCAGGGCGGCGAGGCTGTGGTGCAGCCACCACCGGGATGCGCCGCCCGGTGCCCAGGGGGTTTCCTCCTCGTGGGCATGTATGTAGACCGGAACGATGCGCATACCCGCGTCGCGGGCGGCCCGCAGCGCCGGGTTGTCCGCGAGGCGCAGATCGCGCCTGAACCAGACGATGGCGGCGGGCGGGCCCGTGACGGTATCCTCGCGGCGTTGGTTCATCGAGTTCGGCTCTTGCCAGGTTGTGGGGCCGCGCGGGTTATCGGCATATCGGCCCGCTAGCGTCTGCCCGGCCGCCGCGCATCGAGCGCGACCTGGAGCAGGGCCAGCGCGCGGATCAGTTCCGCATGTGCGAGCTGCTTGTCGTAGGGCAGCCGCGCCCTCTGGTCGCGGCTGCGGGCGCGTTTGACCGCCTCCTCGGCGGCGCGGGCGTCGATGTCTTGGGCGCGCAGGGCCGTGTCGGCGAGTACGGTCACCTGGGTCGGCTGCACTTCCAGATAGCCGCCTTCAAGATACAGGTACTGCCAGGCGTCGTCGCTCAGATAGCGCGCCTCGCCGGGCATCAGGCGCGCGAGCACGGGGGTATGGCCTGGCAGGACGCACATTTCGCCGCCTTCGGCGGGCAGCACCACGCGTTCTACGGTGCCGAAGAACAGGCTGCCCTGGGCGGTGACGATGCTGAGCGTAATGCGTGCGTGGCGGTGTTCGCTCATGTGTGCAAGCGATGGGGCTGACGTGCGTGCAGGCCGGCCACGATGATGTCCACCACGCGTTCGAGCGTGTCAACGTGGTCGGTGTTGACGACGAGATCGAAGTCGTCGAAGGCATCCCGCGTGCGTCCGAAATGATGCTTCAGGTAGGTCCGCCTGTCCGCCTCGATGCGGTGCCAGCGGTCTGCGGCGGCCTGATGGTCCAGGCTGTCCCTCTGCGCCAGCCGGGCGATACAGGTTTCGGGCGAGGCGCGCAGGTAGACGCGGTACATGTCGGGAATGCTGGCGATGAGATGCACGCCGCGCCCGAGTATCACGCCGCCCTGGCGGGCGATGGCCAGGACCAGCTCAACGAGGGCCTTGGCGTATTCGTTGCTCGAAGGGATGTTGCCGTAGCCGTGCAGCAGCCGCGAGATCAGCCCCGGCGGGGCCGATTCGTCCAACTCGCGCATCAGCGCCGGGTCGCCTTCGATGCGCTCGATGACGCCGTCGATCACCGCATGGTCATAGAAGGCCACGCCGATCCGGGCAGCCAGCAGCGGTGCGATCACGCCGGCGCCGGCGCCGTAGTCGCGGCTGATCGCGACCAGCGGGCCGGCGCGCGGGCCGGCCTGCACGCCGCTTTCGTGCAGCAGCGTGAGCAGATAGCGTTCGAGTGCGCTGCGTGTCATGGTCGGCTTCCGAAGGGCATGCGGTTTTTATGGTCGTGCAGGCGCCGCCCCGATGCAATCCCCCGATGGCGTGCTACCGTCCAGAGGTGCACGCGGCGGAGGCGGGTTACGCTTTTGTCTCCGCGGACACGGGGGCATCGCGGGCAGTCCGGCAAGGAGGGCAGGAAATGAAGATCATCGAAGTGGTCGCCGAAGCCAGCAGCCGCGACACCATCGCCGCGATCGGCGAGAAGATCAAGGCGACGGATTTTCGAACCGGTGCAGTGGATGACGACGGGCTGCAGTTCATGCGCCTGCTGATGGCCGACGACAAGGTGCAGCGGGCGCTGGACCTGCTGCAGAACGTGCTCGGCGCCCAGCCCGGCGCGCATATCGTGGTGCTGCCGGTCGAGGTGGCGCTGCCGCGCCAGAACGAGGCGGAAAGCCAGCAGGAGGATGCCGCCGTGGCCCTGCGCGAGTCGCTGTACGCGGGCGTGGAGCGCGATGCGCGTTTCGGCACCAATTACGTGGTGCTGGTGCTGCTGTCGACCATGGTGGCCGCGATCGGCATGATCGAGGACAACGTCAGCGCGATCATCGGGGCGATGGTGATCGCGCCCCTGCTGGGGCCCAACCTCGCCTTCGGCCTGAGTACGGCGCTGGGCGATCTGTCGCTGATGCGCAAGGCGGTCGGTAGCCTGCTCGCGGGTGTCGCCCTGGCGGTCGCGGCGTCCGCCGCGATCGGTGCCTTCGTGCCGCACGGTCTGCTCGTGAGCCACGAGCTGGTCGCCCGCACGATCACCGGCTATGACACCGTGGCGTTGGCCCTGGCTTCCGGAGCCGCCGCCGCGCTGTCGTTGACCACCGGGCTGTCCAGCGTGCTCGTCGGGGTGATGGTCGCGGTCGCGCTGTTGCCGCCTGCCGCCGCCCTGGGGCTGTATCTCGGCGCCGGAGCAGGGGCGAGCGCCGCGGGTGCCGGCCTGCTGCTGGCGGTCAATGTGGTGTGCGTCAACCTGGCCAGCAAGGTTGTGTTCCTGCTCAAGGGCATCCGCCCGCGCACCTGGGTGGACAAGGCACGGGCGCGCCGCGCGACCGTGATCTATCTCGTCATGTGGCTGGTCACGCTGATGATTCTGCTGCTGGTCATCTACTTGCGGCGCACCTTGCACGGCTGATATTTTCGCCCGCCTGCGCCTGCGCCTGCGCCTGCGCCTGCGCCTGCGCGTTCGGCTTCAATCGCCAAGGAGGATACCGCCATGAAATACCTGCGCTACGGCGAACCGGGCCGCGAGCGTCCGGGCGTGCTGGACGATGCGGGCGTGATCCGCGATCTCGGCGGCCGTTGCGACGATCTGGCGGGCGACGCGCTCGATCCCGCACGCCTGATGGCGTTGACCGGAGCGGACCTCGCTTCGCTGCCCGCCGTTGATGCCGGCGTGCGACTGGGACCCTGCGTGGCGGCCACCCGTCAGTTCATCGGTATCGGCCTCAATTATGCCGATCATGCCGCCGAGACCGGCATGCCGATCCCGCAGGCGCCCATCGTGTTCAACAAGGCACCGGGCTGCATGGCCGGGCCGAACGACGCGATCCCGGTGCCGCCTGGAGCGGCCAAGGTGGACTGGGAAGTGGAGCTGGCGCTGGTGATCGGGCGGCGCGCCTGGCAGGTCGAGGAGGCCGACGCGCTCGGTCATCTGGCCGGCTACTGCATCTGCAACGACGTTTCCGAACGCGCTTGGCAGCTCGAAGGCACTGGGCAGTGGCTCAAGGGCAAGAGCGCCCCCGGCTTCGGCCCGCTGGGCCCTTGGCTGGTCACCCCGGACGAGGTACCCGATCCGCTGTCGCTGGCCATGACCCTGGAGGTCAACGGCGAAACCATGCAGTCCGGCAGCACCGCGACCATGATCTTCGGCCCGGCCTATCTCGTGTCCTATCTGTCGCGCTTCATGGTGCTGGAGCCGGGCGACGTGATCACCACCGGTACACCGCCTGGGGTCGGCATGGCGCGCGGCCGTTTCCTCAGGCCCGGCGACCGCGTGCGCGCCAGGGTCGCCGGACTGGGCGAGCAGGTGAACGAGGTTACGTGAGCCAGGCTAGCGCGCGAAAAGCTGGCCGAGGTCGCGAAAGGCCTTGAATTCCAGTGCGTTGCCGGACGGGTCGCGGAAGAACAGCGTCGCCTGCTCGCCGGGTTCGCCCGGGAAGCGGATGGTCGGCTCGATTTCGAAGGTCACGCCGGCCTCGCGCAGGCGTCCCGCCAGCGCCTGCCAGGAAGCCATGTCGAGCACCACGCCGAAATGCGGCACCGGTACGGACTCTCCGTCCACCGGATTGAAGGCCGCGGTGCCCGCATGTCCCGGGGCATGATGGATCACCAGCTGATGGCCCATGAGGTCGAAGTCGACCCAGTGCGCGGCACTGCGGCCTTCCGGCAGCCCGAGAACCTCGCCGTAGAAACGTCGCGCCTCGGCGAGATCGCGCACGGGGATGGCGAGATGGAAGGGTTGCAGGGACATGGCGCGGCTTCCGTTTGCGGATGGCGAGGCGGCAGTATCCCGCGCGGTGTTGCGGTGGGGCAAGTGTCTGCCACGCCCATGGAACACATCACATACCCATCGGTCTGACTGATGACGGCACGCCGCCTGCGATATACCGCGGCGGCGATTTCATTTTTCGGCAATACCGTACTGAATGTCGGTAAGGAGTTCGACTATGCAGCTACGCAACATCGAAGGCGCTGTGGCCGTGATTACCGGGGCATCCAGCGGCATCGGCGAGGCCGCGGCGCGCGTGCTGGCCGAGGAGGGCGTCAAGCTCGTGCTCGCCGCGCGCAGCCGTGACAAGATCGAGGCGCTGGCCGCCGAGCTCGGCGACGACTGTCTCGCGGTGTCGACCGACGTCGGCGATCCGGCCCAGGTCAAGACGCTCTTCGAACAGGCGAAGTCGCGCTTCGGCGGCGTCGACCTGCTGTTCAACAACGCCGGCGTCGGCTACAACGGCGCCTTCGCGGACAGCGACCCGGCTCAATGGAAGGCGACCATCGACGCCAATCTCTATGGCGTGCTCCATTGCACCCAGGCCGCGATCCCGCTGATGCGCGGGCGCGAGGGCGCGATGATCAGCTCGGTGTCCAGCGTCGGCGGCCGACACGGCATCGAGGGCTGGTCGGTGTACAACGCGACCAAGTTCGCCGTGGTCGGATTTCACGACGCCCTGCGCAAGGAACTGGGGCCGGAGGGCATCCGCGTGTCGCTGATCGAGCCGGGCGCGGTCTATACGCAGTGGGGCTACAACGTGCCCGAGGATGCGATGCGGGAGCGGCGCGACAAGCTGGGTGCGCTGCACGCCGAGGACATCGCCCACGCACTGGTGTTCGCCTTCGCCCAGCCGGCCAACGTGAACTGTCAGGAACTGTTGGTCATGCCGACCCGGCAGACCTATCCCTAGCCAGCATTCGAGCGGATGTTGGCGACGCTATAATCGGCGTTTTCACATGCGGGATGCGGGGAGGGGACGCTTATGGGCGGCAACGACACGGCCTTGCTGCTGATCGACGTGCAGCAGGGATTCGACGCGCCGGGTTGGGGCGCGCGCAACCGGCCGCAGGCCGAACGCGAGATCGCCCGGCTGCTCGCCGCCTGGCGCGCGGCCGGCGCCCCGGTCGTGCACGTGCGCCACCTCTCGACCGAGCCCGCCTCGCCGCTGCATCCCTCCGGCGCGGGCATTGCCTTCAAGCCCGAGGCCGCCCCGCTCGCGGGCGAGCCCGTGTTCGAAAAGCGGGTCAACAGCGCCTTCATCGGCACCGGGCTCGAAGCCTGGCTGCGCGATCAGGGTGTCGAGGCGCTGGCGGTGGCGGGGTTCACCACGGATCATTGCGTTTCCACCAGCGTGCGCATGGCGGCGAATCTGGGTTTTCGCGTGATGCTCGTGGAGGACGCCTGCGCCACCTTTGGGCGCGTCGGCCACGACGGCCGCTATTACGGCGCCGACGAACTGCACCGCACCGCAGTGGCCAGCCTGCACGGTGAGTTTGCACGCATTGCAGGCGCTGCCGAAGCGATCGGTGCGGCGTTGTGATCGCCGTCACGCCGGAGCCGCCCTACTACGCGGTCATATTCACGGCGCAGTCCGGCGCGGACGACGCCGGCTATGCCGAGACGGCGGCACGCATGCTGTCGCTGGCACGCGCGCAGCCCGGTTTTCTCGGCGTCGAATCGGCACACGAGGCCGATGGCGGCATCACAGTCTCCTACTGGCGCGATCTCGAATCGATCTCTGCCTGGCGGCGACACGTCGAGCATCAGGCAGCACAGCGCGAGGGCCGCGCCCGCTGGTACGCGCGCTACGCCCTGCGCGTGGCGCGGGTCGAGCGCGCGCACGCCTTCGACGGCACGACGATATGACGCCCGCCGTGCAGCTGGCGAAGAAAACGGGCATCGCGCATACCGTGCATGCCTACGAGCACGATCCGTCGGTGACCGCCTACGGCGACGAGGCGGTGGACAAGCTCGGGCTCGATCCGGCGCGGGTGTTCAAGACCCTGGTGGTGGCCACGGATGCCGGCGTGCTGGCCGTGGCGGTGCTGCCGGTGCCGTGCAAGCTCTCCTTCAAGGCCGTCGCCGCCGCGCTCGGCGCGAAGAAGGCGGCGATGGCGGAGCCGGCCGCCGTTACCCGCGCCACGGGCTACGTGCTCGGCGGCGTCAGCCCGATGGGGCAGAAAAAGCGCCTGCCGCTGGTGATCGACGACAGCGCCCGCAGCCTCGCCACGATCTTCGTCAGCGCCGGGCGGCGGGGGTTGGAGATCGAGCTGGCCCCGGACGACCTCGCGGCGCTCACCGGCGGACGTTTCGCTGCCATCGCGGTGGAATAGAGCATCCGTTTTCGGTCACGGCGCCGCGAATGTCTCGATGCCCGCGCGCCGCTCCGGTGTGCAATCCGCAACATCTCGCCGCGCCGGCCGCCTTGCCCGCCTTGCCCGCCTTGTCCGTTCCCGATTCCAGCGCGGTTGTCCGCCCGTTGGCCGGGTGGAAGCGGGCGATCCCGGAGCGGGGCAGACGGCCGCTTGTCCTGCGCGGGAGGGGGTGTACAATAGCGGCGCGCCACCCGATGGGTGGCGTCGTTTTGTACGAGGTCTGCGCGAAACCGGATGGCCGGGCGCGCGCATGCCGCCGGAAGCCGCCTGGCAACCGGATGCCCATGGTGGCCCGCATCGGCCCCTCGCAACGATAAACTGTAAACCCCGCCAGGCCCGGAAGGGAGCAACGGTAGCAGTGATCTCGTGTGCCGGGGTGTGCTGGTGCGGGTTGCCTCCAATCGGTATAGTCCCAAGCTTTGGCAGCCGCCGATCCTATCGATGACCTACCAGGCACTGGCGCGCAAATGGCGCCCGCACAATTTCGATGAACTGGTGGGGCAGGCGCATGTGCGCCGAGCCCTGGTCAACGCCCTGCGCGAGCAGCGCATCCATCCCGCCTATCTGTTCACCGGCACCCGCGGCGTCGGCAAGACCACGCTGGCGCGCATACTCGCCAAATGCCTCAACTGCGAGACCGGCGTCACGCCCGAACCCTGCGGCGAGTGCACGGCCTGCCGCGAGATCGACGAGGGCCGCTTTATCGACCTGATCGAGGTCGACGCGGCCTCGCGCACCAAGGTCGAGGATACCCGCGAGCTGCTCGAGAACGTGCAGTACGCACCCACCCGAGGGCGCTACAAGGTGTACCTCATCGACGAGGTGCACATGCTTTCCGGGCACAGTTTCAACGCCCTGCTCAAGACCCTCGAGGAACCGCCGCCGCACGTGCAGTTCCTGCTCGCGACCACCGATCCGCAGAAGCTGCCGGCCACGATTCTTTCCCGCTGCGTGCAGTTCGGCCTCAAGCGCATTCCCGAGACGGCGATCGCCGAGCAGCTGGCCAGCGTGCTCGAACGCGAGGGGCTGGGCGGCGAGCCGGCGGCGCTGCGCGAGCTGGCGCGTGCGGCAGACGGCAGCCTGCGCGATGCGCTGAGTCTGCTCGATCAGGCCGTCGCCTATGGCGGCGGCTCGGTCAACGAGGCGGACGTGCGCGACATGCTGGGCACGATCTCGCGCGACGCCGTACCCCGTTTGCTGCGGGCATTGGCGGCTGGGGAGGCGGCGGCGATGCTTGACGTGGTCGACGAACTGGCCGGTCAGGCGGCCGATTTTGCGGCGGTGCTGGCCGAGCTGCTGTCCGCCCTGCACCGTATCGCGGTGTACCAGATCGCCGGCGTCGCAGCGGCCGACGAGCAGGCGGAGGCCGCCTGGAGCGAACTGGCGGTCACGCTGGGCGCCGAAGACGTCCAGCTCTACTACCAGATCGCGCTGATCGGCCGACGCGACCTGCCGCTGGCGGCGGACCCGCGCAGCGGCTTCGAAATGGTGCTGCTGCGCATGCTGGCGTTCCGCCCCGCCACGGCGGAGACGGCGCCGGCAGACGCCCCGCCACGGGCGGCAGTCTCGCCCCGGCCGCAGGCGCCTGCTACCGCAGAACCGAGGGCGGTCTATGCGCCGGTGTCCGCGCCAGCGCCCGCGGCCGCTGCGGACCCGCCTGCGAGGGCTTCCGCCGAGGCGGCCGGCGGCGCTGCGGGGCAGTGGGCGGCGCGCGTGGCGGCCCTCGGCCTGCGCGGTCTCGCCGGACAGCTGGCGAGCCACACCAGTTTGATGTCGGCGGAGGCCGGGCATTACCGACTGGCCATCGAGCGATCATCGGAACACCTGTGCACTGAAATGGCCCGACAGCGCCTGATCGAGGCACTGTCGGAGGTCGACGGACGGCCCGTGCGCGTGGATATCCAGGTGGCGGATTCGGTGGGCGAGACACCGGCCGTGCAGGCCGAGCGTGCCGCCGCAAGCCTGCAATCGGAAGCCGAGCACTCGATCGAGACGGACGAATGGATACAAGGTATCCGTGCGCAGCTGGGCGCCAAGGTGGTGCCGGGCTCCGTGCGCCCGCGCACGGACGCGCCGGATTTGAATGAAACTTGAGAGGACGGAAAGAATATGAAGGGTCCCATCGCGAATTTGATGAAGCAGGCGCAACAGATGCAGGCCGAGATGCAGAAGGCCCAGGAAGAGCTGGCAGGCATGGAGGTCACTGGCGAGGCCGGCGGCGGCATGGTCAAGGTGACCATGACCGGGCGTCACGAGGCGCGCCGCGTGACCATCGATCCCAGTCTGCTCGGCGACGACAAGGAAATGCTGGAGGATCTGATCGCCGCGGCGATCAACGACGCCAGCCACCGCATAGAATCGGCCACGCAGGAGCGCTTTTCCGGCATGGCTTCCGGCGTCAACCTGCCGCCCGGCTTCAAGCTGCCGTTCTAGGCATGGCGCGCAGCCCCCTCCTGGAGGGATTGATCGAGGCTCTGCGGTGCCTGCCGGGCGTGGGACCGAAATCGGCTCAGCGCATGGCCTACCACCTGCTTGAGCGCCACCGCGACGATGCCCTGCGTCTGAGCGAGGCACTGCGTGCGGCGGTCGAGCGCATCGGCCATTGCGAGCGTTGCCGCACCCTGAGCGAAACCGAGCTGTGTGCGGTCTGCGCCGATACCCGGCGCGATGCCGGTCTGCTGTGCGTGGTGGAAAATCCCTCTCATCTACAGGTGATGGAGCAGGCGACGCACTTCAAGGGCGTGTATCACGTGCTCATGGGGCGTCTGTCGCCGCTGGACGGCATCGGTCCGGAGGAACTCGGTCTGGACCGGCTCGAACGGCGCCTGGGAGAGGGCGAGCTGCGCGAGCTGATTCTGGCGATCAGCCCGACGGTCGAGGGCGAGGTGACGGCGCACTACATCGGCGAGATGGCCCGTGCCCATGGCGTGCGCGTGACCCGGCTCGCGCAGGGTGTGCCGATGGGCGGCGAGCTGGAATATCTGGACAGCGGCACATTGACCCACGCCTTCGAATCGCGCCGCGAATATTGAGCGCGGCGCGCCCTTCCTTCATGCCTTTTCAGGAAACAAGCCCATGAGCGACTGCCTGTTCTGCCGAATCGTGGCCGGCGAGATACCCGCCGAGCCGGTCTATCAGGACGAGGATGTGCTGGCCTTTCGCGACATCAACCCGCAGGCACCGCTGCATGTGCTGGTGGTGCCGCGCCGGCATATCGCCACGCTCAACGACCTGACACCGGATGACGCCGGGGTGGTCGGCACAATGCACCTTGCGGCGGCTCGCATCGCCGCCGAGCACGGTCTTGCCGAGGCGGGCTACCGCACGGTATTCAACTGCAACGAGCAGGCCGGGCAGACGGTATTTCATCTGCACCTGCATGTACTCGGCGGCCGCGCCCTGGGTTGGCCGCCCGGCTAGGGGCGGTTCGCGCCGCGCCGTGGTGGGTGCCGGAGCGCCTTGCGGGGCTGGCGGATACCGAAGGGCGGTTCGATGGACGCTAGGGTCTGTGCACACGATGGGATGGCGTGCTGCCGGAGCCGCTTTTCGTGGCCGCCAGGTGCCGCGCGCGGCATGGTCTGCCACATGACATGGGTCAGCGGCAACACCGCGAGACGCGAAAAGCGGCCCCGGCCGGCCTGCGGGCTGCGACCGAAAAAACCGCCACTCGGCGTTGCCCGTCGCTGATTTGGCATCACAAACCGCGCTGCTCGCGCCTCGAACGGCGGTTCTTCTGTCACAACAGCATGCCTGCCCATCGGGTGAACAGGCCCTAGTTCGCTGTCGGACGGCCATGATGCGCAGCCGCAACCGCCGGTGCCGCGGACTCGAATTGTCGGTCGTAGCCGCGGCGGTCGATGTCGTGCACGCTCAGCAGCAACGCCATCAACAGATAGCACACCAAGGCCGCGACGCCATGCCGGCGCAGCACTTCGCCGCTGCTGCGTGCACGTACCCAGGCTGGATGCCGGTAGCCCAACAGGGTCAGCGCGCTGAGGACCAGCGAGGCGGCGAGCAGCAGCAGTAGCCAGAGATCCGTTTTCATGGACTCATAGAGTCGCCGCCGCGGACGGAGTTCCGGAGCTCGTTCGAAAGTTCCAGAAAGCTGCGCAGGCGGGTGGCGGCGATTTCGCCGGCTTCGACCGCGGTCTTGATCGCGCAGCCCGGTTCGGCGCGATGCTGGCAGTTGTGGAAGCGGCAGTCGCCGATGCGCGCCGCGATCTCGGGGAAGCCGGCGTGCAGCGATGCGCGCTCGGGCGCGAACGGCGCGAAGTCGCGCACGCCCGGCGAGTCGATCAGGTCGCCGCCGCCGGGTAGGGCATAGAGGTGGGCGTGGGTAGTGGTGTGGCGGCCCTCTCCGGTGAGTGCCGACAACTCGCCGACTCGAACTTCGAGGTTCGGGTCGAGATGATGCGTGAGCGAGGATTTGCCGACCCCGGACTGGCCGACGAACAGACTGGTGCGCCCGGCGAGTCGTGCGCGCAGGTCATCGATGCCGCTGCCGTCGAGCGTACTGGTGGACAGTACTGGATATCCAAGGCCGGCATACAGGGTACGGGTCTCGGATACATGCGCCGCGGCTGCCGGCGCCAGCGCGAGATCGATCTTGTTGATGACGATGGCCGCGTTGGCGCCGAGATCGGCGGTGCCGACGAGGTAGCGGTCGATCAGCCCCCAGTCGGGCGGCGGCCGGGTGGCGACCACGATGACGACCTGATCGACGTTGGCGACGCCGGCACGCGGCCGCCCGCGATGATCCGGCCGCACGAGGCAATTGCGCCGCGGCAGCAGCGCGGTGAGCACCGCCTTGTCGAACCCGTCCTCGTATTCGATTTCGTCGCCGCACACCGGCGCGCGTAGATGCTCGGGACCGCGTTTGACCAGATTGCGCGGCGAAACGGCCTTGTGCAGTCCACCGGCATCGTCGCGCACGATCAGTTCGGCACCGAAACGGGCGACCACCCGGCCTCGGGTCATGAGAACAGGGCGTCCACGCGTGCGGCGCAGATGAAATCGTTGCGCGACAGTCCGCCGATGGCATGGGTCGAGTAGCGCACGCGACAGCGGTTGTAGCCGACTTCGAGATCGGGGTGATGGTCTTCTCGATGGGCGATCCAGGCGACTGCGTTGACGAAGGCCATGGTGTCGTGGAAGTTCGCGAAGCCCAGTTCCCGCGCGATGGCGCGGCCGTCCTCGACCCGTTGCCAGTCCGGGTGCAGGCCGCTCATCAGGCGTGCCGCCTCGTCGTGATCGAGCGGCGGCACGCCGCCTTCGCAGGGCGCGCAGCGGCCTTGCCGGAGGGTGTGGGTGATGCCGTCATTCATGCGGGACTCCTCTGTTCTGAGGTCGGATTCAGCGCGAGTCCGCCGCATCGAGTCGATGCAGGTGCTCGACCCGGATCGAGGCGGGTGGGTGCGAGTCATAGTAGGCCGAGTGCAGCGGGTCGGGCGTCAGCGTGCTGGCGTTGTCCCGGTACAGTTTGACCAGGGCATGCACCAGCGGCGTGGCACCGCCGGTCTGCAGATGCGCGAAGGCATCGGCCTCGAATTCCTGCTTGCGCGAGCGCCAGGAGAACAGCGGCGTGAGCGGGAAGGCGAAGCTCGGCAGGGCGATCAGAAACAGCAGCAGGGCCATGTGGGTGGATGGCGTGCTGACCCCGAGACCGGCGTAGAACCAGGGCTGTTGCATCAGCCAGGCCAGCAGTGCGAGACCGGCGAGGCTGAGTGCACTCATTAGCCACATGGCCTTCTGTACATGCCGGTGGCGATAATGTCCCAGTTCGTGAGCCAGCACGGCTTCGATTTCCTCAGGTTCGAGCTTGTCGATCAGGGTGTCGAAAAAGACGATGCGCTTGTTGCGCCCGAGTCCGGTGAAATAGGCGTTGCCGTGGCCCGAACGTTTGGAACCGTCCATCACGTATATGCCCCTGGAGCGGAAACCGGTGCGTTCGAGCAGCGCCTCCACGCGCGCGCGCAGCGGGCCTTCCTCCAGTGGCTCGAAGCGATTGAACAGCGGTGCGATGAAGCGCGGAAAGGCCCAGGCCATGAGTAGGCTGAAGCCGGTCCACACCAGCCAGACGTACAGCCACCAGACGCTGCCCGTTCGCCCCATCAGCCACAGGATGAGCAACAGCAGAGGCACGCCGAGCATCAGCAGGAGCAGCGCCTGCAGCAGCAGATCGCCGAGGTAGGTGGCGGGGCGGGTGCGGTTGAAGCCGTGGCGCGCCTCGATCACGAAGGTGCGCCACAGCGCGAAGGGTTGATCGAGCAAGGCGCCGATGACGATCACGCTGAGTACGGTCGCGGTGCCGGCCAGCAGCGGCGACCAGCCGGACGCGCGCCACAGCCGGTCGACCAGGTCGAGTCCGCCGCCCAGCGTCCAGCCGAGCAGGATCAAGGTCTCGAAAACGATCTCCAGACGGGAAAAGCGGACCCGGGCGACGGTGTAGTCGGCGGCGCGCTGGTGGGCTTCGAGCGGGATGCTGGCGGCGAAATCCGGCGGCACCTGCGCGCGATGGTCTTCGACATGGCGGATCTGCCGATTGGCCAGCCACAGCCTGAGACCGAGGCCGAGCGCGACGGCGGCGAGAAAGACGAGTGTAAACGCGTGCATGGCGGCTCCAGATCGGGGCGGTGCGGAATTCCGGGTCTAGTGTACGTGCTCGCTCGGCGCTTTTGCAGCGACCGGGCTTGGCGCATGGATCGTTTGATATAGAGAACATCGTTTCGTAAAATGTACGATTCGTGGAGCAGGGCGGGACGGTGGACGGAATCCGTAAGGTGGTGGCAGGCAATCTGACGCGGCTGCGTGGCTCGCGAGGCCTTACGTTGAGCCGCCTGGCCGAACTGGCCGGCATTTCCAAGGGCACCTTGTCGGCGCTGGAACAAGGGAACGGCAATCCCACCATCGTCACCCTATGGGCGTTGGCCGACGCGCTGGCGGTGTCCTTCGGTGCTCTCGTCGAAGGCGCGGACACTTCGGTGCCCGACATTAACGAGGGTGTGCACGTGCGGCTGCTGGCGCGCGAGGACGGCCCCCCGCGGCTCGAAAGCTACCTGCTGACACTGGAGGCGGGCGCGGTGCGCGAGGCGGTGGGGCACGGCTTGCGCGTAGACGAGCGGGTCATCGTGTTGCAGGGCCAGGTCCGCGCGGGCGAGCTGGGCGCGACCCGCATGCTTGCGGCCGGCGTGGAGTGGACGTTCGATGGCGCGAGACCTCATCTTTATGCGACGGGAGACGGTCCGGCAACCCTGCTGGTGATGATGCGCTACGCGGTCGCGGAGGCGAGGGCATGAGGGTCCTGCGGGATGGTTTTGCCGCCAGTGTGCCGATCGCGGCAGGCTATTTGCCGGTGGCCGTTGCCTTTGGCGTGGCAGGGCAGGCCAGCGGTTTGCCGTACTGGTCGCTCGCCTTCGTCTCTGCGGTCGTCTATGCCGGTGCCAGCCAGTTCGCGCTGCTGGCTACGCTGTCGCTGGGAGCAGCGCCGCTGTCGGCGGCGCTGCTCGCACTGATCCTCAATCTGCGCCATTTCGTCTATGGTCCGGCCTTGAGCCGGCAGCTTGCCGGCTTGAACCGGCGCAGCCGGGCCGGCATTGCCTTCGGGCTGACCGACGAGACCTTCGCCGCCGCCTATGGTCGCCTGTCTGCGTCCGCTTCCGCGAAGATGCGGCGCGATTGGCTGGTGGGGCTTGAGATCGGCGCCTATCTGGCCTGGCAGGGCGGGACGACCTTGGGTGCGCTCGGCGGCGCCGGTATGCTCGCCTGGTCGCCGTTGTTCAAGCCGGTGCTGGATTTCGCCTTGCCGCTGTTATTCGTGCTGCTGCTGCCGCCGTTGCTCGGGCAGGCGCGCATGCGGGCGGCCTCGACCGCCGGGGCGCTGACGGCGCTGGCGTTGCAGTGGCAAGGAGAAAGCGCGGCGGCGTTGGTGGCCGCCGCGGTGGCCGGGATGGCCGCCGCCTGGCTGGCGCGCGTGCGATGAATCTGCACGACTGGCTGATCGGCGCCTGCGTGCTGGCGGTGGGGACATACGCCATCCGCCTGGCCGGCGCCTGGCTGGTAGGTTCGGCGGTGCGCGGCGAGCATCGCCTCGGCCGTCTGTTCGAGCCGGCCGGCGCGGCTCTGATCGCAGCCTTCGCGGTGGTGTCGCTGGTGCCGGCCGGGCACGCACCCGTGGCTGCGACCCTGGGCGGCGAGCTGCTGTCGCTGGTCGTCGCGCTTTGGCTTCAGCGTCTGAGCGGTCAGCTGTGGGTCGGCATGCTGGCGGGACTCGCCACCTACGGACTGTGGCTGGCCGTGGCTTCGGCCTGGCTGCAATGAGCGGCGTGGGGTGGCGCGGCCGGGTGAGCTAGAATGCCGCCACGTATACCGATGCCGAAGGAGAATGCCCGATGCCCGCCAGTCCGGACAACCTGATCTGGATCGATCTCGAAATGACGGGACTCGATCCCCAGCAGGACGTCATCATCGAAATCGCCACCGTGGTGACCGACCGCGTGCTGAACGTTCTGGCGGAGGGACCGGTGCTGGCGATCCATCAGCCGGCCGCGGTGATGGCGGGGATGGACGAATGGAATCAGCGCCAGCACGGGCAGTCGGGGTTGATCGCCCGGGTGGCCGAGAGTCGGGTCGATGCGTCTGAAGCCGAGGCGCGCACGCTGGCGTTTCTGCGCGAGCATGTGCCGCCGGGCGTGTCGCCGATGTGCGGCAACAGCATCTGCCAGGACCGGCGCTTTCTCGCGCGGCTGATGCCCGAGCTGGAGCGGTTCTTCCATTACCGCAATCTGGACGTGAGTACGCTCAAGGAGCTGGCGAAGCGCTGGTATCCGGGCGTCGCCAAGGGTTTTGCCAAGACCTCGGAGCACCTCGCGCTAGCGGATATCCGCGACTCCATCGAGGAGCTGCGCTACTACCGCGAACATCTGCTGCCGCCGCTCGAATGAGCGGCGTGCGGGACGTCAGCTCGGGCCGTGTTCCAGCGGCAGGTGCTGTGCATTGCCCCAGTCCGACCAAGCGCCGGGGTAGCCCTTGACGTTGTTGTAGCCAAGGTGGCGCAGCAGCGCCCAGGTATGCGCTGAGCGGTGGTGCGTCTGGCAATAGCAGACGATTTCCTTGTCCGGCGTGACGCCCAGGGCTTCGAGTTCGCGTCGTAATTCGTCTTCCTCGCGGATGCGCAGGTTGCGGCGGCGGTCCATCGCCCGGGTCCACTCGAAATGCAGGGCGCCGGGGATGCGTCCGCCGCGCGCCGCACGCACGTCGTGGCCGTGGTATTCGTGCTGGGTGCGCGTATCAAGCAGCAGCACGGAACCGTCGCCGATGCGCGCGGCGATGTAGTCGCGGTCGGCGACCACGCCGCCGTGGTAGCGGGCGTGGTAGTCGGTGGTCTCCGGGCGGACCGGTTTGGCGTCCAGCGGATGTCCCTCGTTGGCCCAGGCATGCAGTCCGCCGTTGAGCATGCTGTGGCCTTCCAGGCCGAAGGCGGCCAGCGTCCAGAGCAGGCGCGCCGCCTTGCCGCCGCCCTCGTCGTCGTAGGCAACGATATGCTTGCCGTCAGTGAAACCGATGGAACACAGCACGGCACTCATGCGCGCCTCGTCGGGCAACAGTCCGGCGACCGGCGGCCGCATTTCCACGATGTCGGCGTATTCCACGTGGACCGCGCCGGGGATGTGGTTGGATTGATAGACCTCGGCCTTGCACAGGTCCACCACGATCAGATCGGGATTGCCGAGGCGGGCTTCCAGCTCGGCGGGTTCGATGACGATGGGTGCGCTGGTACTCATTTCGATACTCCTGGGGGCGATGCCGGCGAAACGACCCTGGGCGTTAGCTCCGGAGGAGTCGTATCCGGCGCGAGAATGGTGTCGCAATGCTCCAGTGTGGGGTCGGGTTCCGGGAAATCCAAGGTGAAATGCAGTCCGCGACTTTCGCGGCGGGCCAGCGCCGAGACGATGATGAGCTTGGCGACCAGCGCCAGGTTGCGCAGTTCGATGAGGTTGTTGCCGATGCGGAAATGTCGGTAGTACTCGTCGATTTCCCCCAGCAGCAGGTCGACTCGGCTGAGCGCGCGCCTTAGGCGCTTGCTGCTGCGCACGATGCCGACGTAGTCCCACATGAAACGTCGCAGCTCGGCCCAGTTGTGCGTGACCACGACCTCTTCGTCGGAATCCGTGACCTGGCTGTCGTCCCACGCAGGCAGCGCGGGGAGCGGCGGTGCGGGAGAGCTGTGGCGACGCAGGATATCGGCGGCCGCCGTCTTGGCGAACACCAGGCACTCCAGCAGCGAATTGCTGGCCATGCGGTTGGCACCATGCAAGCCGGTACAGGCCACCTCGCCGATGGCATACAGGCCGTCGAGATCGGTGCGTCCGTCGAGGTCGGCGATTACGCCGCCGCAGGTGTAGTGGGCCGCGGGGACCACGGGTATGGGTTCCCGCGTCATGTCGTAGCCGAGCGAGAGGCAGCGGGCGTGAATGTTGGGGAAGTGTTCGCGGATGAACTCCGCAGGTCGGTGGCTGATGTCGAGGTAGACGCAGTCGATGCCGAGGCGCTTCATTTCGTGGTCGATCGCGCGGGCGACGATGTCACGCGGGGCGAGGTCGCCGCGCGGATCGAAGCGGTGCATGAATCGGGTGCCGTCCGGGAGCTGCAGCCGCGCCCCTTCGCCGCGCAGCGCCTCGCTGATCAGGAAGGCCTTGGCGCGGGGTTCGTAGAGCACGGTGGGATGGAACTGCATGAATTCCATGTTCGCGACCCGGCAGCCGGCACGCCAGGCCATCGCGATGCCGTCTCCCGAGGCACCGTCCGGATTGGAGGTGTAGAGATACACCTTGCTGGCGCCGCCGCTGGCCAGCACCACCGTGCGCGCCGAGATCGTGACCACGCAATCGGAACTTCGATCGAGCACATAGGCTCCAAGAACCCTGTTCGGCCCGTCCGCACCCAGTTTCTGCGCGGTGATGAGGTCCACGGCGAGGTAGTTTTCCAATAATTCGATGCTAAGATGTTCGCGTGCCCGTGCAATTAGCGTGGTTTCCACCGCGCGTCCCGTGGCATCGGTGGCATGAACCACGCGCCGATGGCTATGTCCGCCCTCCCGGGTGAGGTGGTATTCGTTCGTATGCCCGTCTTCGCTGCGATGGGTGAAGGGCACGCCGAGGTCGCTCAGCCACGCGATGGCTTCGGGGGCATGCTCGACGGTGAGACGGACGGCGTCCTCGTGGTTCAGGCCCGCTCCGGCGCTGAGTGTGTCGGCGACGTGGCTGTCGAAGGAATCATGCCGATCGAACACGGCGGAGATACCGCCCTGCGCATAGAACGTGCATCCTTCATGCAGGGGGCCCTTGCTCAGAACCGCGACGCGCAGGGTGTCGGCCAGCCTCAGGGCGATACCGAGCCCGGCCGCGCCACTGCCGATGATGAGGACGTCGTAACGCAGGTCGTTGCCTTGTGGGTGCGCCATATAATCAGCTATTTTGTCACACTTTGCGTACCCGTTGCGCCGGGCCTAGTTACGTAACAGGAGGGGGACATGGACGCTGCGAAAAACCCCCGGGAAGGACTTGCCTGATGGAGCAAGGGGGTATTCCTGATGCGGAATTGGTGCGTCGAGTACAGAGCGGGGACATGCGGGCCTTCGACCTGCTGGTGCGTAAATATCAGCACAAGATCCTCAATCTGATCGCGCGCTATGTGCATGAGCCGTCTGCCGCCCAGGACGTTGCCCAGGAAGCCTTCATCAAGGCCTATCGCGGATTGGGAAACTTTCGGGGCGAAAGCGCGTTCTATACGTGGCTGTATCGCATAGCGATCAACACGGCGAAGAACCATCTGGTGGCCGAATCGCGGCGCTCGCCCGAATTCGAGGTCAACGCCGAGGATGCCGAGCGGCTGGATGGCGAATCCGGGCTGAAAGAATATGCAACTCCTGAGGGGGAGTTGTTGTCTGAGGAAATAAGGCAGCGTGTATTCAATGCCATAGAGGCTCTGCCGGAGGATCTCAAGACCGCCATCACGTTGCGCGAACTTGAGGGTATGAGTTACGAGGAAATCGCCCAAGTGATGAGTTGTCCGATAGGGACGGTTCGTTCGCGGATATTTCGCGCGCGCGAGTCGATAGACCGCTGTCTGCGGCCCTTGTTGGATTGAACCGATGCCAGGGTGTCTTGAGGTGTGTGACCTGTGAGTCGGCCTAAGATCGCCGGCAGGATGAAACGCATGACGATGATGACGCAAAAAGAAGAGCAGATTTCCGCCCTCATGGACGGACAGACCAGCCGTTTCGAGACCCGTCGGTCGGTTGATCTGCTACTGAGCGACACCGAGCTGCGCGGCCGCTGGGAGCGATACCATTTTATCGGCGACGTGCTCCGGAGGGACGTGAAGCGAACCGCCGCGGAAGGTTTCAGTGAGGCAGTCATGGCGCGGATTGCTGCCGAGCAGGCGGCAGGCGTGACGCCTTATCGCAAACAATCACGCTGGGCCAAGCCGGTGCTGGGTTTCGCGATGGCGGCATCCGTGGCGGGTGCCATGGTGGTCGGGCTGCAGTCCATGCTCGGGCCGGGTCAGATCGGTACGGACTTCGCACAGCAGGCCGTTTCCGGTGATACCTTCGGCAAGATGGCGGCCGTGGAGGATGTGTCCGATCCCGGCCACCACGTGCCGACACAGCTCGAAAGCTATATGCGCATGAACAGCTACATGCTGAGCCATGCCGAGCAGACCGGCGGGCAGGGTATGATGCCCTACGTGCGCATGGTCAGCTATACCCCGAACCGCTAGGCACTGTACGACGTGCGTGTGGTTTTGACAGCCGGTCTGATCGGCGCGGTTCTGCTTGCGCCGATCGCCCGGGCCGATTCTGATGATCTCAGCCCCGCGCAGGCTTTGTTTACGCAAATGCAGCGCGCCGCACGCACACTGGATTACCGCGGTATCTTCGTCTATCAGGACGGCCCCTCGCTCAGCACGCTCAAAGTCGAACATGGCTGGTTGCACGGCAAGGAATACGAGCGCCTGTTGTCCCAGGACGGTGCACGACGGGAGGTGCTGATCAATGGCGATCTCGTGACCTACGTGCGCCCGGCCAGCAAGTCCGTCGTGATCATGCATCGGGACAGCCACGGCGGTCTGCCGGGGCGCATCGCGGCGGAAACCGGAATCTCGCCCTATTACGAACTGGCGCTCGGTGCCAGCAAGCGCATCGCCGGGCGCAAGTGCCGGATGCTGATTCTCAAGCCGGTCGACGAATACCGATACCAGCATCGGATGTGCGTGGACGAGGTCAATCACCTGCCCTTGGAATCCGAAGTTATCGATCACCAGGGCAACCCGGTCGAACGCCTGTTGTTCACCGAGCTCAAGGAAGTCACCGGCCTGACGCCTGCGGACTTCAAACCGCCGGTACTGGGCCCGCAATATACGCTGCGCTGGGTGAAGACCAACAGTTCGGGCGAACCGGAATCGGTGACCAGCGGGGGATCCGCATGGCGGTTCCAACCCGATCAGTTGCCGCCAGGTTTTTCCATCCGCGCAACCCAACTGCGGCGCTTTGGTTCGAGCGGTGACCCGGTGCGGCACTTCGTGCTCAGCGACGGCGTGGCCACCGTTTCGGTTTTCATCGCCACCCGCAAGCATCCGGTTCAGGTCCCGTCGCAGATGGAACGCAGCGGGGCGCTCAACGTGCTGACCACCTCGCTTCACGGGGCGCTGGTGACGGTCATGGGCGAGGTGCCGCGCGTCACCGTGCACCGCATCGCGGATGCGCTGACCTATACGAAAGCGGATTGAACGGTAGGGGCGAAGTACCGTCAAAGCGCCCGCAGATGGCGTTTTCGGCCTTCGATCTGCATAATTCGCTCCACTCCCGATGCGCCACACCGGCGCCAAGACGGCTGCGGAATGGAGACGAAAACGCTCACGCTGTATCACCGCGAAGGCTGCCATCTGTGTGAACAGATGGTTTATGCGCTTGCGCCCCTGTCGCAGGAGCTCGACTTCGTCGTCGAGCCGGTTGATATCGACAACGATCCCGCGCTGCGACAGCGCTTCAACGAAAAAATACCCGTGCTGATGGTCGGGGAGGACGTGGTGTGCTGCCACTTCCTCGACGAGAAGGCGCTGAGGCAGGCACTGACGGATGGCTAAGCCGCTTAAGAACATTCGCAATTTTTCGATCATCGCGCACATCGACCACGGCAAATCGACTCTGGCGGATCGTCTGATCCAGCTGTGCGGCGGCCTGAGCGAACGTGAAATGTCGGCGCAGGTGCTCGATTCGATGGACATCGAACGCGAGCGCGGCATCACCATCAAGGCGCAGAGCGTGTCGCTGGACTACAAGGCGGCCAACGGCGAGGTCTATCAGTTCAACATCATCGACACCCCCGGCCACGTCGACTTTTCCTACGAGGTGTCCCGCTCGCTGGCCGCCTGTGAGGGCGCGCTGCTGGTGGTCGACGCCTCCCAGGGCGTCGAGGCGCAGAGCGTGGCCAACTGCTACACGGCCATCGACCAGGGTCTCGAGGTGCTGCCGGTCCTCAATAAGATCGATCTGCCCGCGGCCGAGCCCGACCGCGTGATCAACGAGATCGAGGAGATCATCGGCATCGAGGCGCACGACGCGCTGCGCATCAGCGCCAAGACCGGCGAGGGCGTGCCCGAACTGCTGGAACAGCTGGTGACCCGCATCCCGCCGCCCGCCGGTGACCGCGACGGCCCCCTGCAGGCCCTGATCATCGATTCCTGGTTCGACAACTACGTCGGCGTGGTGGCGCTGGTGCGCGTGGTGTCCGGCCGCCTCACGCCGCGCCAGCGTATCCAGGCGATGTCCACGGGGCGCCAGCACCAGGTCGACAAGGTCGGTACCTTCCGTCCCAAGCCGACGGTGACGGAAAGCCTGGAGGCGGGCGAGGTGGGCTACATGATTGCCAGCATCAAGGAGATCGACGGCGCCAAGGTGGGCGATACCCTGACCGGCGTCGACAATCCCGCGCCGAAGCCGCTGCCCGGCTTCAAGGAAGTACAGCCGCGCGTTTTCGCCGGCATCTTCCCGGTAGAGTCCGACGACTACGAGAACCTGCGCGAGGCCCTGGACAAGCTGCGTCTGAACGATGCCGCACTGGCCTACGAGCCGGAAACCTCGCAGGCGCTCGGTTTCGGCTTCCGCTGCGGTTTCCTCGGCATGCTGCACATGGAGATCGTGCAGGAGCGCCTGGAGCGCGAATACGACCTCGACCTCATCACCACGGCGCCGACCGTGGTCTACGAGGTGGTCACGACCAAGGGCGAAACGCTGCGCATCCACAACCCCAGCGATCTGCCGGCGGTGAACTATATCGGCGAAATACGCGAGCCGATCATCAGCGCGAACATCCTGGTGCCGCAGGAGTTCGTCGGCCCGGTGATCAGTCTGTGCGTGGAAAAGCGCGGCGTGCAGACCAAGATGCTGTATCTCGGCAAGCAGGTCTCGCTGGCCTATGACATGCCGCTCAACGAGGTGGTGCTCGATTTCTTCGACAGGCTCAAGTCGGTCAGTCGAGGTTTCGCCTCCTTCGATTACCATTTCCAGCGCTTCCAGGCCGCGCCCCTGGTCAAGGTCGACATCCTGATCAACGGCGAGCGCGTGGACGCGCTGTCGTTGATCCTGCACCGCGACACCGCACAGACGCGCGGGCGCGACCTGACGGAGCGGATGAAGGAACTGATTCCCCGTCAGATGTTCGAAGTGGCGATCCAGGCGGCCATCGGCTCGCACATCATCGCGCGCTCCAGCGTCAAAGCCATGCGCAAGAACGTGCTCGCCAAGTGCTACGGAGGCGACGTGTCGCGCAAGCGCAAGCTGCTCGAAAAGCAAAAGGCGGGCAAGAAGCGCATGAAGTCGGTCGGCCGAGTGGAAATTCCGCAGGAGGCCTTCCTCGCCGTCCTGCGGGTCGATAAATGACGTGAATCATTGAGCGAATGTCGCGGCAGGTCCGCCTGCAGCGGGAAATTGGGAATCCCAGATGAATTTTGACTTGGAGTTTGTGCTTGTCGTCGGTGTATTTCTGACCGGCGTGATCTGGCTGGTGGATGCGCGCGTGTGGGGGCCGAAGCGCCGCAAGCAGGCCTTTGACAGCGGGGTGCATGGCAATGTGTCCGAGGAACCGGATAAGGATTCCTCTCGTGCCCCGTGGTATGTGGAGTATTCACGCTCCTTCTTCCCGGTGCTGCTGGCCGTGCTCCTGCTGCGCTCCTTCGTCGCCGAACCCTTCCGCATTCCCTCGGGCTCGATGATGCCGACGCTGCTCGTCGGTGACTTCATTCTGGTCAACAAGTTCGACTATGGGCTGAAACTGCCGCTAATCCATACCAAGATACTGCCCATCGGTGAGCCGCAGCGTGGCGACGTGGTGGTATTCCGCTACCCACGCGATCCTTCCATCGACTACATCAAGCGGATCATCGGCCTGCCCGGCGACACGATCACCTACGATGGCAACCAGCTTTACATCAACGGCAAGCTGGTGCCGACCAAGATCGTCGGCCGTTACGCCGGCGAGGGTCCGAACCACCTGATGGGCGGCGCGCTGGTGGAGCAGGAGGACCTGCCACGACGCAACGGCAGCGTGGTCAAGCACGATATCCTGATCATCCCGGGCCGCCCCGTCCCGACCGGGAGTGTGGTGGTGCCCAAGGGCGAATACTTCGTTATGGGCGACAACCGCGACGACAGCAACGACAGCCGTTATTGGGGGTTCGTCCCGCAGAAGAATCTGGTCGGGCGCGCCTTTCTGATATGGTTCAACTGGGATTTCCAGGACGGGCAGATCAACTTCCATCGAATCGGCGACTTGATTCCCTGACGCGGTAGCTTTCCTCAGGCCGCCAATACTCAGAAATACACAGGCTTGGACGTCATCGGAGGGTGAGTAAGATGCAAGGTAGACAAGGCCAAAAGGGCGCGTCGTACGCCTCGATCCTGATACTTGTCGCCCTGGTGGGCGTATTGTTTGTCATCGGGGTACGCCTTTTCCCGGTATACATGGACTATTACAACGTGCGTTCGATCATGAACGAAGTGGCGCATTCGCCAGGTATTGGCTCCAAGAACTACCTACAGGTTTGGAACTCGATCAACACGCGTTTCGATATCAACAATATCGACGATGTGCATCGCAAAGATTTCAAGATGAATACCGTCGGCAACGAGACCACGCTGACCATCGACTATCAAGTCAAGCGCCATCTGCTGGCCAATATCGACGGGCTGATGACCTTCAAGTATTCCGTACACTACCAACATACCGGCAGCGGTGACTGAAGCCTCTCTTCCCGACTGGATCCCGTCCGCGCTGAGGGCGTCGCCGCTGTGCCTGCAGGCTCTGACCCACCGCAGTGCCGGCGGCAGCAATTACGAACGCCTGGAGTTCCTGGGCGACGCGCTGCTCGGTTTGATCGTCGCCGAATGGCTGTACGATTCGCTGCCCAGGGCAAGCGAAGGCGAGCTGAGCCGAGTGCGTGCCTCGCTGGTCAAGCGCGAGACCCTGGCATCGATTGCCCGCGAACGAGCGCTGGGTGACTATCTCCGTCTGGGGCAGGGAGAACTCAAGAGCGGCGGCTTCCGGCGCGACTCCATTCTGGCCGACGTGGTCGAGGCGCTGATCGGTGCGCATTACCTGGAACTGGGCTTCGAGGAAACGCGCTCGTTCGTGCATGTCCTGCTCGGCCGACGGCTGGAGCACCTGCCCAGCGCGGAGAGTCTCAAGGACCCCAAGACCCGGCTGCAGGAGCGGCTGCAGTCGACCGGGCGAGCGCTGCCCGTGTATGAAATCATCGAGGCGACCGGCGAGCCGCATCAGCAGAATTTCCGCGTGCGCTGCAGTCTGAGCGACGCCGATCTGACGGCGGAGGCCACCGGCAGCAGTCGGCGCAAGGCGGAACAGGCCAGCGCGGAAACGATGCTGGAGTTGCTCGACGAACGCGGAGCGGACGCCCATGGCCGATAAGAACGAAACCCTGCACGCCGGAAGCGTCGCCATCGTCGGCCGGCCGAATGTCGGCAAATCCACGCTGCTCAACCGCCTGCTGGGGCAAAAGCTGTCGATCACGGCCGACAAGCCGCAGATCACGCGTCATCGCATACTGGGACTTGTCGACCTGCCGGCGGGGCAGATCGCGCTGCTCGATACGCCCGGCATCCACCGCATTCCCGGCAAGCGCGCCCTGAACCAGGCGCTCAACCGTACCGCGCTCGGCGCCCTGGCAGAGGCGGATCTGGTCTGGTTCGTGGTGGCCGCGGACCGCTGGGACGACGAGGACGAACATATCCTGGCGGCGCTGCGCCGCGAGGGGCTGCCCGTCATGCTGGTGGTCAACAAGATCGACCGGCTGCGCGAGCGCGAGCGTTTGCTGCCCTATCTCGAACGTGTCGGCGTGCTGTACGATTTCGTGGAAATCCTGCCGGTGTCGGCGCTCAAGGGCGACAACGCGCAGCGTCTGGCCGAAGCGGCCCTCAAGCATCTTCCTGCGGTCGAGGAGCGGCCATACGACCCCGACCAGCTTACCGACCGCAGTCTGCGTTTCGTCAGTGCGGAGTTCATCCGCGAACATCTGGTGAGAAGCCTGGGCGAGGAGGTGCCGCACGCCGCCGCGGTGACCATCGACAGCTTCGAGGAAAAGCCGACGCTGACGCGTATCTCCGCGACTATCTGGGTCGAGCGTGACGGGCAGAAGGCGATCGTCATCGGGCGCGGCGGGGAGCGTCTCAAGAGCATCGGCAGCAAGGCCCGCAAGGCCATCGAGCAATTGCTGGGCACACGGGTTTTCCTCGAACTGTGGGTCAAGGTCCGCCCCGGCTGGCAGGACGACCCGCGGTTTCTGCGGGAGCTGGAGCTGGAAGAGCCGCGGTGGCCGAAAACCTGAGTGCGGAAGGCTACGTGCTGCATGCGCGCAGCTACCGCGAAACCAGCCTGCTGGTCGAGATCGTCACCCTAGAGCATGGTCGCGAAGGCGTGGTCGCCCGCGGCGCACGCAGCCGACGCGGCGAGGCGGCAGCCAGGTTGCAGCCGTTTCGCCGCCTGCACCTCGGCTGGCGCGCGCAGGGCGATCTGGGCACCCTGACCGGCGTCGAGGAACTGGATTGCCATCGCCTGCCGCCCGCCGTCGTCGGCGTGGGGCTGTACCTTAATGAACTGCTGATGCGCCTGTTGCCGCGCCACCAGGAAGTTCCGGACATCTACGAGGCCTACACCGCCGCGCTGCGCTCGCTGACGGCCAAACTGCCGGTCGAACCGGTGCTGCGCAGCTTCGAGCTGCGTCTGCTGGCCGGGCTGGGCTACGCGCCCGCGCTGGACCGCGAAGCCGATACCGGCGCGGATCTCGATCCGGCGCGATACTACCGCCTGTTGCCGGAGCACGGTCCGGTGGCTGCGACGTCCGGCGCGACCGGTTCGGTGAGCGGCGCGGCGCTGCTCGCGATGGCGCGCGAGGACTGGTCGGAACCGGAAACCCTCGCCGCGGCCAAGCGCGTCCTGCGCAGCGCCCTGGAGGCCCAGCTCGGTCCGCGAGGCCTGCGCACGCGGAGCCTGCTCGGCGGCTTGGCACGTTACCGCAGAATGGCCGAGAATGAGCGGCCTACCGACCGCTCGGACGATTGAGCACTCCCATTCCCGGACAGGCAAGCACATGAAACTCGGCGTCAACATCGACCACGTGGCCACCCTGCGGCAGGCGCGCGGTACACCTTATCCCGATCTCACGCAGGCGATCGCTGCCGTCGAGCGCGGCGGCGCCGACGCGATCACGCTGCATCTGCGCGAGGACCGACGGCACATTCAGGATGCCGACGTGCTCGGCATCCACGATCATGTGACCACGCGCGTCAACCTGGAAATGGCGGCCACCGACGAGATGGTGGAGATCGCCTGCCGGGTGGGACCGGCCGACTGCTGCATCGTACCCGAGCGGCGCGAGGAACTGACCACCGAGGGCGGGCTCGACGTGACCGGCATGCAGACGCGCCTGCGCGAGGCCTGCGTGCGCCTGGCCGGCGCCGGGGTGCGTGTGTCGCTGTTTGTCGAACCTGACATCGCCATGCTGCCGGCGATCGTCGCCACCGGCGCACCGGTGATCGAGCTGCATACCGGGCGCTACGCCAATCTGCCGCCCGGCGCGGCGCGCGATGCCGAGCTGGAACGCCTGCGCCGGATGAGTGCCGAGGCGCATGCGGCGGGTATTCAGGTCAACGCCGGGCATGGTCTGGATTACGACAATGTCGACCCCGTGGCCGCCATTCCGGAGCTGGTGGAGCTCAATATCGGTCATTCCATCGTCTGTCGCGCGCTGTTCGTGGGGCTGGAGCAGGCGACCGAGGAGATGAAGGCGCTGATGCTGGCGGCGCGCGCCTAGTGGCCATCCGCGGCATCGGCGTGGATCTGGTGAGGGTGGCGCGGCTGGAGCGGCTGCATGCGCGCTACGGCGAGCGTCTCGCGGAACGCGTATTGCATCCAGACGAACGCCCGGGTCTTGCCGAGGCGCCGGAACCGGCGCGTTACCTGGCCAAGCGCTTCGCTGCCAAGGAGGCGGGCAGCAAGGCGCTCGGTACCGGCTTCGCGCTCGGCGTGAGGCTGCGCGATCTGCGGGTGGTGCACGACGACCTGGGCAAACCGGCGCTGGTGCTGAGCGGCGTCGCCGCCGAACGCGCGGCGGCACTGGGGGTGACCGGCTGCCATCTGTCGCTCAGCGACGAACACGAACACGTCATCGCGCTGGTGGTGCTCGAAGGCGCGTGAAGAACGGATCGAGGAGAGAGGCATGGAATACCCCACGATAGAGCAGTTCGTCGGCAATACGCCGCTGGTGCGCCTGCAACGCCTGCCCGGCGAGACCAGCAATGTCATCCTGGTCAAGCTCGAAGGCAACAACCCGGCCGGTTCGGTCAAGGACCGCCCGGCGCTGAGCATGATCCGGCATGCCGAGGAACGCGGCGAGATCAAGCCCGGCGACACCTTGATCGAGGCGACCAGCGGCAACACCGGCATCGCCCTGGCCATGGCGGCGGCGATCCGCGGCTACCGCATGGTGCTGATCATGCCGGACAACATGAGCGCGGAGCGCCGCGCCACCATGAAGGCCTTCGGCGCAGAGATCGTGCTGGTCACGCGCGCCGAGGGCATGGAAGCCGCCCGCGACCTCGCCCTGAGCATGCAGGCCGAGGGCAAGGGGCGGGTGCTCGACCAGTTCTCCAACCCCGACAACCCGCTCGCGCATTACGAAGGCACCGGCCCGGAGATCTGGCGCGACACGCACGGCGAGATCACGCATTTCGTCAGTTCCATGGGTACCACCGGCACCATCATGGGCAACTCCGCCTACCTCAAGACGCAGAACCCCGGGATCGAGGTCATCGGCGTGCAGCCGCAGGAAGGCGCGAGCATCCCCGGCATCCGCCGCTGGCCGCAGGCCTACCTGCCCAAGATCTTCGAGCCGGCGCGGGTTGACCGCGTCATCGACGTCTCGCAGGAGGCCGCGGAAACGACCATGCGCCGGCTGGCCGCGGAGGAGGGCATCTTCTGCGGCGTTTCCTCCGGCGGTGCGGTGGCGGCGGCGCTGCAGGTCTCGGCCGAGGTGGAGAACGCGACCATCGTCTCCATCGTCTGCGACCGCGGCGACCGCTACATCTCCACGGGGGTGTTTCCCGCGTGAACGTGATGGTGTTCGACATCGAGACGGTGCCCGACGTCGAGGGCGGGCGCCGCGTGTACGGGCTCGACGGGCTGTCCGACGTCGATGTCGCCCAGGCCATGTACCAGCTGCGCATGGCCAAGACCGGCGGGGACTTCCTTGCCCATCACCTGCACCGCATCGTCGCCATCTCCGTGGTGTTCCGCCACGCGGACCAGCTCAAGGTCTGGTCGCTGGGCGATCTCGATTCCGACGAGTCCGAGCTGCTGCGTCGCTTCTTCGACGGCCTCGACCGCTACACGCCCACCCTGGTGTCGTGGAACGGCGGCGGTTTCGATCTGCCGGTGATCCACTACCGCGCGCTGCGCCACGGCGTGCCCGCGCCGCGCTACTGGGAGGTCGGCGACGACGACCGCGAGTTCCGCTTCAACAACTACCTCAACCGCTTCCACTGGCTGCACACCGACCTCATGGACGTGCTGTCCGGCTACCAGGGTCGCGCCGTCGCGCCGCTCGACGAGGTGGCCACGCTGCTCGGCCTGCCCGGTAAGATGGGCATGAGCGGGGCCAAGGTCTGGGACGCCTATCAGGCCGGCGATCTCGCTGGCATCCGCGACTACTGCGAAACCGACGTGCTCAACACCTATCTCGTCTATCTGCGCTTCGAATACCTGCGCGGGCATCTCGGTGCAGAGGCCTACGCGGCCGAACAGGCGCGCGTGCGCGATCTGCTCGGTACGGCCGAGGCCGCGCACCTGCAGGAATTTCTCAAGGCCTGGGACGCGAACGGAGCGGATTGAGCGTGGCGCGCAGAAACAACCGGCGCCGCGGCCCGCCGCGAGCCCCGGCCGAACTGTCCATCGAATCGCTGGCTCAGGACGGGCGCGGCGTCGCACGGCTCGACGGCAAGGCCGTGTTCGTCGCCGGCGGGCTGCCCGGCGAGCGCGTGCGCGCCGCCTTCACGCAGACCCATCGCGACTACGACGAGGCCGAGGCGGAGGCGGTGCTCGCGGCCTCGCCCGAACGGGTCGAGCCGCGCTGCCCGCACTATGGCGTCTGCGGCGGCTGCAGCCTGCAGCATCTCGCTCCCGAGGCGCAGATCGCCGCCAAGCAGCGTGCCCTGCTGGAAGCCCTGTCGCGCATCGGCGGCGTCGCGCCGGAACGCGTGCTGGAGCCGCTCACCGCGCCGGTGTGGGGCTATCGGCGCAAGGCGAGACTGGGCGTGCGCTACGTCGCCAAGAAGGGGCGGGTGCTGATCGGGTTCCGCGAACGCCAGGGACGCCTGCTGGCCGACCTCGCGCGTTGCGAGGTGCTGGTGCCCGAGGTGGGCGAACGCTTCGGCGAACTGGCGTCGCTGATCGAGGGCCTGAGCGTACGCGAGCAGATCCCTCAGATCGAGGTCATGGCGGGCGACGGGACGATCAGTCTGGTGTTCCGCCACCTCGAACCCCTGAACGACGACGACCGCGCCCGATTGACCGCCTTTGCGCAGGACACGGGCCTGTTCGTTGCCCTGCAGCCGGGCGGGCCCGACACCATCGTCCCGTTGTGGCCGGAAGCGCAGCCACTGAGCTACGCACAGCCGGATTTCGGCACCCACGTGGATTTCCGCCCTGGCGATTTCATCCAGGTCAACGCCGGGATCAACCGCCAGATGGTCGTGCGCGCCCTTGAACTGCTCGACGTGCGGCCGGACATGGACGTGCTGGAGCTGTTCAGCGGCCTGGGCAATTTCACTCTGCCGCTGCTCGCCCGCGGGGCGCGGGTGGTGGCCGTCGAAGGCGACCCCGCGATGACCGAGCGCGCCGCGCGCAACGCGATCGCGAACGGTCTTGCCGGCGCCGAGCAGCACGCCGCCGACCTGTTCGCGCCAGACCCCAAGGCGCCCTGGCTCACCCGCCGCTATGACCGCGTGCTGCTCGACCCGCCGCGCTCCGGCGCGCGCGAGATGCTGCCGTACATCGCTCGTCTGGCGCCTGCGCGCATCGTCTACGTCTCCTGCGATCCGGCCACCCTCGCGCGCGATGCCGGGGAGTTGGCGAAGGTTCACGGCTACCGTCTCGAAGCGGCCGGCGTCATGGACATGTTCCCGCATACCGCCCACGTCGAGTCCATCGCTCTGTTCGTGCGTCCCGGCGCCTGAAAGCTTGCTAGGGACGGATTCTCGCCTCTACTGGCTTTGCTGCGGTGTGCATCTTCGCTATGTTGTCGGGAGCCCTCCTTGCAAAGTGGCTCAGGCGGCTCCCCACCGCATCGTGTGAACAGGCCCTAGGTCAGTGAATGCATGGACCCCGTAGACGCCATTGCCGAACGTCGAATCCGCGAGGCGCTCGAACGCGGCGAGCTGGACGATCTGCCTGGCGCGGGCCGTCCGCTCGAACTGGATGACGACGCGCATGTCCCGTCTGAACTGCGCGCAGCTTATCGTCTGCTCAAGAATGCCGGCTTTCTGCCCCCTGAAGTCGAACTGCGCCGCGAGATCGGCGAGGCCCAGGCACTCATCGATGTCTCGACCGAACCCGAGGAGCGTAACCGGGCGCAGCGTCGGTTGGAGTTGCTGCGCCAACGCCTGTGCGGCGATGCGCACCGCGACCTGCGGCTGGACGAGCAGTATTACCAGGAAGTCTGTGCGCGACTGGATACGCAGCAGGGTGGCGATCAGACCTAACCCGGTAAGCCGACTGTCAGTCTGCGTCGGGGTTTTTGGGGGTGTCGTAGGCGATGCGCGAGCCGCTGCCATAGGCGGCGTCGCGCCAGTGCGCGACCGGCAGACGGAGCGTGTAGGCGCCGGCAGTGGGGATGTTGTCGAGGCGGTCGTCGGCAAGCGCATTGGCGAACTGCGTCATCCCGGGGTTGTGCCCGACCAGCAGCAGGTTGTCGGCGTCGTCCGGTTGGGCGCGGAGTACGGCGAGCAGCCGGTCGCTGCTCGCCTCGTAGATGTGGGGCTCCCAGGCGATCTCGGCGCGCGGAAAGCCGAGGGCGTCGGCCACCGCTTCGGCGGTGGCGCGCGCCCTGACGGCCGGGCTGCTGATGATGCGCGTGGGCTTGAAGCCGCGCCGGGCGAGACGGCGACCCGTTTCGGGGGCATCGGTCTGCCCGCGGTCGTTGAGCGGACGGTCGAAATCGGTCAGATCAGGCTGCTTCCAGCTCGATTTGGCATGGCGCAGCAGGGTGAGCGTCTTCACGATCGGAATCGATTGGATGAACCGGTTCGCACGGCGGTACGGTGACCCGGTTACAGGAAGTCGGGCAGATGCCGACGCAGGTTCATCTCGTCGAGGGTGGTCAGGTCCTTGGCGATCTCGGTGGAGACTTTGCAGCGCAAGGTGTTACCCATGACCTCGCGCAGACGTCCGAGAAACGCCGGAGCGGCGGCGATGTGCAGTCGTTCGCAGGGCGAGTTCTGCATCACTTCGGCCAGTTTCTGACAGATCATGCGTGCGAAACGGGCCGCTTCCTCGGACTTGGGGTCGATTTTGGGTTCCATGGCATGACGGCTTTGTCCGCTGGCGTTGCGTGCGCGACCGGCCTTGTCGGTCACGATCTCGCGACTCTTCAAACGCGCCTCGCCGTCGATCCATGCGGCCTGCTCGATCAGCTTGCCGTTGCGCGAGTTGGAGCAGAAGAGGCGGGCGCGTCCCGCGTTGGCGACTAGAACCCAGATGGAATTGATCATATGCGTTGACCTCGCTGTGAGTGAAGGTGAACTGCATGCTGGGGGAGAGAGCCCCCTTGATCATTGAAGATGATCGGGCCGGCATGGGCAAGTCCGGTTCCGACGGACGGCACAGAGGCCGCCTGTCCGTCGGAACCGGCAGGCGCTCACGAAGTCGGTGGTAGCATCTGCGCGGCGGACTGGATGCCGGGTGCCTTGCACACCTCGGCGGGCTTCTGCTGCGTAGTCTGGCAGATCGCCGCGGTGATCAGATTGGCCTGCGGCATGACCACCTTGCTCAGCATGCCGTTCGGATCGGCCAGTTTGGCGGAGATCTGCGCCCAGTCCAGTTTGGCGAACAGCGCTGGATTAACCGGTGCGCCGAGCAGCAACCACCGGCCGCCGATGTACAGGAACGGAATACCCTCTGGGTGTGAGGTATAGGGTTCGGCATCGAATTTCTTGAACAGCTTCAGGGATTCTCCCTTGAGTGGCATGAGCGGATGGCCGAGGCGATCCGAGGTCTCCACGGGAACGAAGTCGACATAACGGCTGGTGTACTTGGCCTGGGCGAAACTCAGCGTGGTGGTGTTCGGATAGACGTCCTTGGGGCTTGAGCGCATGGTGCGCAGACCCTGGAAGTCGCCGAAGCGCATCAGCGCGATGGTCAGCGGCCAGCGAAGTGCGCCGCAGAAGGGGCAGTAGTCGGCGCCGATGTAGAGCACGGTGCTCTTGCCGGCGGCCTGCGCCGGATTGGGGCCGCTGAGCGATTGCATCGAGGTGTAATCCGGAGAGCGCTTGGCGGATAGCCCGTCGTGCGCGGCCTGTGCCAGATTCTTCATGATGGTGGACGAAACCGGTTGATCAAGCCCGGCGGGTGTGGGACTCGGTGCCAGGCTCCCCGCTTGCGCCATCGGGATTGCGAGCATGGGCAGGGCGACGAGGGCGAGCGCCGACAGGCGCAGCGTTGCGGTAATCCGAGAGTGACGCATGAAACAGGGCTCCCTAGCGAAAAAGTTCGTGGAACGGAATGACCTCGACCGCGGCGCCGGCTTCGACCGAAGCGGACTCGCGCGGCAGGCGGATCAGGCAGTTGGCTCGGCTCATGCCGCTGAGTATATGCGAAGCCTGGATGCCGGCGGCCTCGACTTCGAGCGTGCCGTCCGAGTGTTGTGTGAGACGGCCGCGCTGGAAGTCGGTGCGACCCGGCACCTTGCGCAGGGCCGAACGCGTCACCGCGTGCAGGACGAGCGGCGGCACGTAGGCCTCGCCGCGCAGGCGCTTGATGGCTGGGCGGACGAACAGTGCGAAGGTGACCATGGCGGAGACCGGGTTGCCCGGCAGGCCGAAGAACAGGGCGTTGCCGAAACGGCCGAAATTGAGCGGTCGGCCCGGTTTCATGGCGATCTTCCAGAATCCTGCGCCGCCACCCTCGCGCAGGATACGGGTCACGAAGTCGGCGTCGCCCACTGAAGCGCCGCCGGTGGTAACGATCAGATCCGCCTGTTCGGCGGCCTGAGCCATCGCGCCGCGGGTGATCGCCTCGTCGTCCGGCAGGTGACCGAGGTCGATCGCGTGTACGCCGGCATCGCTCAAAAGGCCGTGCAGGGTGATACGGTTGCTGTCGTAGATGTCGCCCTCGCGGAGTTCCTCGCCGGCCGCACGCAGTTCGTCGCCGGTGGAAAAATAGGCCACACGGGGCAGTCGGCGTACGTCGATCTCGGCCAGGCCCAGCGAGGCGAGTAGTCCGAGCTCCGCGGCGCCGAGGCGCTGCCCGGCGGAGAGGACGGTGGCACCTGCGCGCAGATCCTCGCCGGGGTGGCGGATGTTGGCGCCGGCTTGCGGCGACCTCTGCACGCGAATGCCGTCGCCTTCTACGGCCACGTGCTCCTGCTGCACCACGGTGTCGGTGTCGTGCGGGACCACGCCGCCGGTCATCACGCGCACGCACTCGCCGGCACCGACTTCGCCGCGGTACGGGCGGCCGGCAAAGGCCTCTCCGACGATGTGCAGGCGCTCGCCGGTTGCAAGATCGGCGTGGCGCAGGGCAAAGCCGTCCATCGCGGAATTGGCATGCGGCGGCACGTCGAAGGGTGCGGAAACGGCGTGCGCCAGCACCCGTCCGTGGGCGCTGCGCAGATCGACGCGTTCGCTGCCGCCGACCGGCTCGACGGTGTCGAGCACGCGCGCCAGCGCCTGTTCGACGGTCAGGGCTTCGAGATCGGTTTCGTCGCAACTGCTCGGGGTGCTCATGGATTCTCCGAAAGGGCGTTCACGCGGCGGACAGGCAATGCCTGACGACGAATTCAGCCACGGCCGCAGGGTCGTCGATGTCGAGACAGGGCAGCGTGGTGTCGAGCGGGGAGTCGGTCGCCACGGCGATGATGTCGGGGTCCTCGGGGTGCAGCAGCGGCTTGCCCACGGCAGCGCGGTGGACCTCGATCTTGGGGAAGCGCTCGTGCTTGAAACCCTCGACCAGCACCAGATCGGCCCATGCGGGATCGAGGTGGGCGAGCAATTCGGCGAGTTCGGGCTCGCGCTCGTCGGGCGATTCCACCATCAGCGCCCAGCGGCGGCGCGAGGCGATCAGCATCTGCTCGGCGCCGGCCTTGCGCAGGGTGTGACTGTCCTTTCCCGGCTGATCGATGTCGAAGTTGTGATGCGCGTGCTTGATCATCGCGATGTGCAGGCCGCGCGCGCGCAGCAATGGCAGCAGACGGGCGAGCAGGGTGGTCTTGCCGCTGCCGCTCCAGGCGGCAAAACCGAGAACGGGGCGTGGAAAGGGTAGATCAGGCATCCTTGGACTCGTGCTTTTGGGGCCTGCGGATGATCGCGTATGACGCGGCTCGGGGCAATGTTGGTGCTATGCTTGGCTCGTTCTTCGCCTGAGAGCCTCAACGTGATCTTCCGGTCCGCGCTCCTCGCCCTGATCTGCTGTCTTTTCGTGGTCCCCGGCGCCTGGGCATCCGACTCCCAGGCCATCGTGATGCATCTCGACGGCCACCTCGGCCCATCTCAGCTGGCCTTTGTCCGCAATGGCCTTGCCGTGGCACGCGATCGCGATGCGGCGCTGGTGGTGCTTGCCGTCGATGTGGATGGCGCCGATGCTGCGGCGACGGACGATATCGTGCAGGCGATCCTGCACTCACCCGTTCCGGTCGCCGGCCTGGCCTTCCCTGCGGGAGCACAGCTTGGACCTGCGGGGACCCGCATTCTGTCCGCCTGCAGCGTGGCGGCCATGGCGCCCACAACGCGCCTGGAGCTGGGTAAGTCCACCGGGCCGCTGCACACGCTGGCGGAGCGCTACGGTCGCAAGGTCGACTGGCAACAGGTTGATGCGCACGCCGGCAAGCACCTGACCGCCGCCGAGGCGGCGCGCATGCATCTCGTCGATCTGTTGGCCACGGACCCTGAAGCCCTGGTGCTGGCGGCGGACGGCCGCCGCGTGCGCACGGACGCGGGCTGGCAGATTCTGCATACGGGCGACCTGCACATCATGCCGCTCGAACCGGCTGGCAAGGAGGGTTTCATGGCCTGGATAGGCGATCCCAACGTGGCGTTTCTGCTGCTGCTCATCGGCTTCTTCGGCATCGTCTTCGAGCTGGCCGGTCCGGGCATGATCCTGCCCGGCACCGTCGGCGCGGTGGCACTGATTCTGGCGCTGATCGGGCTGCAGGGCCTGCCCAT
This sequence comes from Acidihalobacter aeolianus, assembly GCF_001753165.1. Classification (GTDB taxonomy): domain Bacteria; phylum Pseudomonadota; class Gammaproteobacteria; order DSM-5130; family Acidihalobacteraceae; genus Acidihalobacter; species Acidihalobacter aeolianus. Next base: position 2,061,577 of record NZ_CP017448.1, on the reverse strand, counting down.
CAACTACCTCGGCATGGGGTTGATGCTGGCGGGCATTGCGATGATGGTGGGCGAGAGCTTCGTCGCCCTGTTCGCGGTGCTCGGGCTCGCCGGCGTAGCCGTGTTCACGGCCGGCTCCCTGCTGCTGTTCGACAGTCACGACATCCGCGTTTCCCTGCCAACGATCGGCGCCACGGCAGCGGTGTCCGCAGGCTTCTTCCTATGGCTGATCGGGCGCCTGCTGCGCCTGCGGCGGCGCGGGGCGGTCAGCGGCCGCGAGGCCATGATCGGCGCCCGAGGCGTGGTCGCGGAGGATTTTGCCGGAACCGGTCACATCCACGTCAACGGCGAGCTATGGCAGGCCAGCAGTGCCACCCCCCTGCATCGCGGGCAACACGTGCGCGTGGTGTCGATGGAGGGGTTGGAACTTACAGTAGTCCCTGAGGAGAATTAGGCATGTATCTGATTATTCCAATTTTATTGATTCTTGGGCTGGCCTTCGCCTCGATCCGTGTGATGCCCGAATACCAGCGTGGCGTGGTATTCTTCCTGGGGCGTTTCCAGGCAGTGAAAGGCCCTGGATTGATCTTCGCGATCCCGGCCATCCAGCAGGTGGTGCGGGTGGATCTGCGCGTCATCACCATGGATGTCCCCAGCCAGGACGTCATCTCGCGTGACAACGTCACGGTCAAGGTGAACGCCGTGCTGTACTTCCGTGTGGTCGACGCCGAAAAGGCGATCATCCAGGTGGAGAACTACTACATGGCGACCAGTCAGCTCGCGCAGACCACGCTGCGTTCCGTGCTTGGCAAGCACGAGCTGGACGAGATGCTGGCCGAGCGTGACCGCCTCAACAGCGACATCCAGGAGATCCTCGATGAGCAGACCTCCTCCTGGGGCATCAAGGTGACCAACGTCGAACTCAAGCAGGTCGAGCTGGACGAGAGCATGGTGCGCGCCATCTCCCGCCAGGCCGAGGCCGAGCGCGAGCGGCGCGCCAAGGTGATCAACGCCGAGGGCGAGCTGCAGGCCTCGCAGACTCTGCTCAAGGCCGCGAGCGTCATCGCGCAGAACCCGCAGGCGCTGCAGCTGCGCTATCTGCAGACGGTCAGCGACATGTCCACGCGCAACAGCTCCACCATCCTGTTTCCGTTGCCCATGGACCTGTTCAAGCCGCTGATGCAGGCCGTCTCGCCGGGCAAGGGCGCCGCGGACGAAGATGCCGGCTGACACTGCCACCGCGGCACCACCGGCCTGGCGCGGCCAGATCGAGGCCTTTCTGGACGCCCTGTGGGCCGAGCGGGGTCTGTCGGACCATACCCTGACCGCCTACCGCCACGACCTCGAAGGCCTGGCGCGCGCACTCGACCGGCAGGGGCTCGGCCTGCTGCAGGCGCGCCGCGAACACCTGCTCGACTATCTCAGCAGTCGGCTGGCGGCGGGGGGCAGCCCGCGTTCCAGCGCACGCCTGCTGTCGACCCTGCGCCGTTTCTACCGCCAGATGCAGCGCGACGGCCGCATCGCCGGCGATCCCACCGCCGAGATCGATCCGCCGCGGCTCGGCCGGCCGCTGCCGGACGCGCTTTCCGAGGCGGACGTGGAGCATCTGCTGGCGGCACCGGCGGTATCCACGCCCGAAGGCCTGCGCGACCGCGCCATGCTGGAGTTGCTGTACGCCACCGGCCTGCGCGTGTCCGAGCTGGTCGGGCTGGTCGAATCGCGGCTCAACCTCAGACACGGCGTGGTGCGGGTGATCGGCAAGGGCTCGCGCGAGCGCCTGGTGCCGGTAGGCGACGAGGCTTCCGCCTGGGTCGAGCGCTATCTGGCCGAGGCGCGGCCCGAGCTGATGAAGGGCCACGGCGTCAGTACGGCGCTGTTCGTCACCCGCCGCGGCGGGCCGATGACGCGGCAGGCCTTCTGGTATCTCATCCGCCGCCACGCCCGCCATGCCGGGATCGACAAGCACCTCTCGCCGCACACCCTGCGCCACGCCTTCGCCACCCATCTGCTCAACCACGGCGCCGATCTGCGCGTGGTGCAGATGCTGCTCGGCCACAGCGACCTCTCCACCACCCAGATCTATACCCACGTCGCCAAGGCCCGTCTGCAGGCCCTGCATGCCGCGCATCACCCGCGCGGCTGATATGCTATCGGTCTGCGTCCCCACATTTCCGGAATCCGCATGCCCGCCGCCCTTGCACGCCTGTTCGCCCTGATCCTAGCCTGCTGTCTGCTGATGCCCGCCGCGGCCCTGGCCGATGCCGGCAAGACCGCTGCAGACAACGCCAAGGCCCTGCGCCAGCGCCTCGTCAAGCTCATCCCCGGCCAGGCGCCGGACTCCGTTCAGCCGACGCCGATTCCCGGCCTGTTTCAGGTCCGCTATGGGCTCAAGGTGTTCTACCTCACCGGCAACGGCCGCTACCTGATCCAGGGCCAGCTCGTCGATCTCAAGGACCGTCAGAACCTCACCGACACCAGCCTGGACAAGGCCCGCCTGAGCCTGCTCGATACATTGCCGGCGAGCAGCTTCATCGAGTACCGCCCCAAGGGCAAGGCACGCTATACCATCAGCGTGTTCAGCGACGTCGACTGCCCCTACTGCCGGGCGCTGCACGCCGAGGTGCCGGCGCTCAACCGCAAGGGCGTGGCCGTGCGCTATCTCTTCTTCCCGCGCAGCGGTCCGGATACGCCGTCGTACTACACCGCCGTCAGCGCCTGGTGCGCCAAGGATCGGCAGACCGCCTTCACCCGGGCCATGGAAGGCAAGGCCATCCCCAAGGCCACCTGCGCCAACCCGGTCAAGCGCGACTTCGACCTCGGCGTGCGTTTCGGCGTCGAAGGCACCCCCACCATCGTGCTGCAGAACGGCCAGGTCCTCCCCGGCTACCTGCCGGTGGACAAGCTGATGCAGGCGATCAAGGACGCCTCGGCGAGCTAGGGTCGAACGCGTCTGCCTGACCCGCGAGGACGTTGGCCGGATCAGGCAACCAGCCGTCGCAGTCGTGAGATGTCCCGCAGGGGCGGGGCGCCGAACATGCGGTTGTATTCGCGGCTGAATTGCGAGGGACTCTCGTAGCCGACATTGAACGAGGCGGTCGACGCATCCAGGTTTTCGGTCAGCATCAGGCGCCGTGCCTCGTGCAGGCGCAGCCATTTCTGGTACTGCAGCGGGCTCATGGCGGTCATGGCGCGGAAATGGTGGTGCAGGGTGGAGGGGCTCATGTCGACCTGCCTGGCGAGTTCGTCGATGCGCAGGGTTTGCCGGAAGTTTTCCTTCAGCCACTCGATGGCCCGCGCGATCTGATTGCCCTGGCTGCCCATGGAGGCGATGTGACGCAGGCGCATGCCCTGGTCGCCGACCAGCAGGCGATAGGTGATTTCCCGCTGGATCAACGGCGCCAGAATCGGCAGGTCCTGCGGCTCGTCCAGCAGATCGAGCAGACGTCCGAAGGCCTGGAGCAGCGGCAATGTCATCTCGCCCGTGGCCATCCCGCGCCCGCCCTGGTTCGCGCGCGGCGCCGGGAGGTGGCTGTCGACCATCAGCTGCGAGACCTCGCGCAGGTCGAGCACCAGCTTCAGGCCCAGATAGGGCCTTTCCGGGCTCGCCTCGAGAATCTGGAAATCCGTCGGCAGGTGCGTGGAGGTGATCAGGTAGCGCTGCGCGTCATAGACGTAGACGTCGCTGCCGAGAATGACGCGCTTGGCGCCCTGCACGACCATGCAGATGCTCGGCTCGTACAGCCCGCCCACGGGCTCCGTCGGCCCGTGTTTGCGATACAGCGACAGGGCCGGAATCGCGCTCGGCGACAGTTCCCCGGCGGCCGTTAATCGCCCGATGCGATGCCGCAGGCCAGCCAGGGCCTGCTCGATCGGCTCAAGGGGTTCAATCGGGTCGGTCGATGCCGGCATCGCTGCGCTCCATGCTCACAAGGCTGTCCGTCAGCCTAATCCTTGCCGTGCGCGAAATCCATTCGTCCGGAGGATCAGGCAATAAAACAACTCAAATGGTCTAACCGGGCTCCTGGGTCGCCACCTATTATGCAATCCGAGTTCGCTCACGGATATCGCAATGCCCCGCAGGCCGGGGCTTGACCCGTCCTACCGCTACACCCGATGGAGGTGCCACGATGCATGCACATGGATACGCCACTCATTCCGCTACCGAAGCCCTGGGTCCATTCGATTTCGAGCGACGCGAGCCGCGTCCGCAGGATGTGGCGATCGAGATTCAGTATTGCGGCATCTGCCATTCCGACATCCACACGGCGCGCAGCGAATGGGGCAAGACCCATTACCCCTTCGTGCCGGGCCACGAGATCGTCGGCCGCGTGACGGCCGTCGGCAGCGAGGTCACCCGCTTCAAGGCCGGCGATCTGGTTGGCGTCGGCTGCCTGGTCGACAGTTGCGGGCACTGTGAGTCCTGCAACGAGGGCCTGGAGCAGTATTGCGAAAACGGCTGGACGGGCACCTACGGCAGCGAGGACAAGATCGGCGGCACGCCGCACACCCACACCTTCGGCGGCTATTCTGACCGGATCACGGTCGACGAGCACTTCGTGCTGAGCATTCCGGAAAACCTCGATCCGGCCGCCGCCGCGCCGTTGCTGTGCGCCGGCATCACCACCTATTCCCCACTCAAGCACTGGAAGGTGGGCGCGGGGCAGAAGGTGGGCGTGATCGGGCTCGGCGGCCTGGGTCACATGGGGGTGAAATTCGCCCGCGCCATGGGCGCGCATGTGGTCATGATCACCACCTCGCCGGGCAAGGCCGCGGACGCGGAGAAGCTCGGCGCGCATGAGGTGCTGATCTCGAAGGACGCCGAAGCCATGCAGGCCGCCATGGGCAGCTTCGACTTCCTGCTCAACACCATCCCGGTCGGGCACGACGTCGACCCCTACATGAACCTGCTCAAGCGGGACGGCGCGATGGTGATCGTGGGCGCGGTCGAACCGCTCACCCGGGTCAACGGCGTGCCGTTCATCTTCAAGCGCCGCACGATGGCGGGTTCGCTGATCGGCGGGCTTCCGGAGACCCAGGAAATGCTCGATTTCTGCGGCGAACACAACATCGTCTGCGACATCGAAATGATCGACATGCAGGACGTGAACGCCGCCTACGACCGCACGGTCAAGGGCGACGTGAAATACCGTTTCGTCATCGACATGGCGACGCTGAAAAACGGCGCTGCCTGAGCCATCGAAGAGGTCGCCATGAACGCAGCACGGCCATCGCCCGATGAGATGCAGATATTCCGCGCCGGCGCGAGCGAGCCCATCCAGGGATCGAGCGACTGGTTCACCGGCAACGTGCATATCGAAAAGGCCTTCGCCGCGCCGGCCCCGGCGCGCGTGGGGGTCGCCCTCGTCAGCTTCGAGCCGGGGGCGCGCACCCACTGGCACACCCATCCGCTGGGGCAGACCCTGGTCGTGACCGAGTGCGTCGGCTGGACGCAGTGCGAAAACGGCCCCAAGACCGAGATCCGCCCCGGCGACATGATCTGGTGCAACTGCGGCCGCCGCCACTGGCACGGCGCAACCGACACCACGGCCATGAAGCACGTCGCCATCAACGAATACCTGGACGGCAAACCCGTCGACTGGCTGGAACCCGTTCCCGACGCGACCTACCTCGCAACCGAGGTCAGGAAAGACTGACCCAGAACGTAGGTTGGGCCGACATCGGAGGCCCAACGCCACCGTGCCTGGATACAGGTACACGGCATCGGTGCGGTTGGGATGGGGTTGATTGTTGGGCCTCCTTCGTCGGCCCAACCTACGGGATCACCCTAATGTAGGCTGGGCCGACACTGGAGGCCCGACATGACCGTTTCCCGACGTGATGCATCCGCGCCTGGGGTGGCGGGGTAGTGGTTTTGATGTTGGACCTCCTTGGCGTCGGCCCAGCCTATGGTTTTGCTACGGTTGCTGGACGTCGATGTTGGGCCTCCTTGCGGCGGTTCAGTCTGCGGTCTACGGTCGGGGTTGAATGGCGGCTGGGGGGCGTATGCGATACCGGAGGGCGCTGATTCCGGGCGGGACGTATTTCTTCACGGTGAATCTGGCTTCGCGCAGGGAAACGTTGCTCGTCGACCACGTGGACGTGTTGCGCGAGGCCGTTCGCGGGGTGCGGTGGGCACATCCGTTCGAGATCGTCGCGTGGGTGGTGTTGCCCGAACACATGCACGCGATCTGGACGCTGCCACCCGAGGACCCGGATTATTCGATGCGCTGGAATCGCATCAAGGGCGAATTTTCACGCCGGCTTCCCCGGTGTGACCCGGGGCTGACGCCGAGCCGTGTCAACAAACGCGAACGCGGCATCTGGCAACGCCGCTTCTGGGAGCATCTGATCCGCGACGAAGACGATTTTGCGCGGCATGTGGATTACATCCACTTCAATCCGGTGAAACATGGTCATGCGAACACAGCGGCGGATTGGCCGTATTCGTCCTTTCATCGATTCGTGCAACAGGGCCTGTTGCACGAGGACTGGGGCGGCGGCGGTGATCCCGATGGCCATTACGGCGAGCCCGCGAGATGAGCGTTAGCATTCGTGGAGTTTGTGTCCTGCGAAGCGGGGCACGTTGGGCCTTCTTCGGCGGCCCAACCTACGGCATCGTCCAATGTAGGTTGGGCCGACACCGGAGGCCCAACATCACACGCGCCACGCCAGATGCACCCGCCACCGGGATGGCTGGATGCGGTTAGGCGTGATCGTTGGGCCTTCTTCGGCGGCCCAACCTACGGGGGTAGACCGAATGTAGCTTGGGCCGACACCGGAGGCCCAACATGATTTCAGCGCAACACTCTGCGATAGCCGCTTGATTTTCATGGCGGAATGGCAGGTGTGTATCGATGAGTTTACTATTGGGGCTGTTTCCATCGACCTAGGCTGGCATCGCCGATGCGACCCTCTACCGCTCTGCAGCTTCACCGCGATCGAATCCGCGAAATTGCGCTGAGCCATCGCGTGTCCGACGTGCGTGTGTTCGGCTCGGTGTTGCGCGGAGAGGATGCGGAAGGAAGCGATCTGGATATCCTGGTTTCTCCCACCAGTGAAACGACGCTGCTGGATATCGCCAGAATCCAGTATCAGCTCAAGAAGTTGTTGGATGTCGAGGTCGACGTACTAACGCCCATGGCACTGCCTGAGAAATTTCGACAGCGCGTGCTCGACGAGGCCCAGGCCGTATGAGCAAGGCCGACGAGCTACGCTTGCCGGATTTCCTGGATCACATGCGTGAAGCCATAGAGCGTGTACATGCTTACGTTGCCGACTTGGACGAGGTTGCGTTTCTTGCCGACGGCAAAACCCAGGATGCGGTTGTGCGCAATTTCGAGATTTTGGGCGAGGCCGCACGCAACATCGAGCGTTACCATCATGCGTTTGCCGATGCCCATCCCGAGGTCGAATGGCCAGCCATCGTCGCCCTACGCAACCGCGTGACGCATGGATATTTCACCGTGGACTATGGTTTGCTGTGGAAGGCCATCCAATCGGATTTGCCCGATTTGTATCCAACGATAAAGACCCTCCTCGTCGAAGCCGCCGAGAGCCGATAACCTCAGGGCCCATCAGATGTAGGTTGGGCCGACACCGGAGGCCCAACAATACACGTGCCACGCCAGATGCACCCGCCACCGGGATGGCTGGATGCGGTTAGGCGTGGTCGTTGGGCCTTCTTCGGCGGCCCAACCTACGATCCATGGGATGCGCTAACATCGCCATGGTTTGATCCATCCCAAGGACGCGCATGATCACCGGCGAACTCAAATCCAAGGTCGACCGCATCTGGGACACGATGTGGTCCGGCGGCATCTCCAACCCGCTGTCCGTCATCGAGCAGCTTACCTATCTGCTGTTCATCAAGCGTCTCGACGAGCTGCAGACGCGCAAGGAGCGCCAGGCCGCGCGCACGGGGCAGCCCATCGACGAGCCGATTTTTGCGCCCGGCCAGGACGCCCTGCGCTGGTCGCGCTTCAAGGACACCGCCCCGGAGCAGATGTTCGCCACCGTGCGCGATGAAGTCTTTCCCTTCATCAAGACGCTCGGCGGCAAGGGCGAGGACGACGGCGAGGGCGGCAGCACCTACAGCCACCACATGCGCGACGCGCTGTTCATGATGCCCACGCCGCGCGTGCTGGCCAACGTGGTCGACCAGCTCGACGGCATCGACATGGCCGACGCCGACACCAAGGGCGATCTTTACGAATACATGCTCGGCAAGATCGCCAGCGCCGGGCAGAACGGCCAGTTCCGCACCCCGCGCCACATCATCAAGCTGATGGTCGAGATGACCGCGCCCACCCCGCGCGACCAGATCTGCGACCCGGCCTGCGGCACCGCCGGCTTTCTCGTCGCCGCCTCCGAATACCTGCGCGCGCACCACGGCGACGCCATCTACCGCGACGAGGCCGCCCGCCGCCGCTTCAACGACCACACCTTCCACGGCTACGATTTCGACAGCACCATGCTGCGCATCGGCAGCATGAACATGCTGCTGCACGGCGTCGAAAACCCCGACATCCGCTACCGCGACTCCCTGGCCGAAGGCGCCAGCGGCTCCACCGGCGACGATGCCGGCAAATATACTCGCTGATCCTCGCCAATCCGCCCTTCGCCGGCAGCCTGGATTACGAATCCACCGCCAAGGACCTGCAGCGCATCGTCAAGACCAAGAAGACCGAGCTGCTGTTCCTCGCCCTGTTCCTGCGCCTGCTGCAAAGCGGCGGCCGCGCCGCCGTCATCGTGCCCGACGGCGTACTGTTCGGCTCCAGCACCGCACACAAGACCCTGCGCAAGCTCTTGGTCGAGGACCAGAAGCTCGACGCCATCGTCTCCATGCCCTCCGGCGTGTTCAAGCCCTACGCCGGCGTCAGCACCGCCATCCTGCTGTTCACCAAGACCGACTCCGGCGGCACCGACCACGTCTGGTTCTACGACATGCGCGCCGACGGCTTTTCATTGGACGACAAGCGCACCCCGCAGCCGGACAGGAGCGACCTGCCCGACATCCTCGCCCGCTGGCGGAACCGGGAAGCCGAGGCCGACCGCCCGCGCACCGCGCAGAGCTTCCTCGTGCCCAAGGCCGAGATTGCCGCCAACGACTACGACCTCTCCATCAACCGCTACAAGGAAGTCGAATACGAAGCCGTCGAATACGACCCGCCGCAGGTGATTCTGGCGCGGCTGGCGAAGCTGGAGGCGGAGATTGCGGAGGGGCGGAAGGAGTTGGAGGGTCTTTTAGGATGAGAGCCGTTGTACCGCTCTCGCGGATATTAAAAGACGCTGAGATTTTTACTGATGGCGACTGGATTGAATCGAAGGATCAAGACCCTAACGGAGATGTTCGCCTAACCCAGTTAGCCGATATCGGAGATGGTTATTGGATAAACAAATCAACGAGATTTCTATCCTCGGAGAAGGCAAGCCAACTGAGATGCACCTACCTCGAAACGGGCGACATACTTGTAGCGCGAATGCCTGATCCTCTTGGGCGAAGTTGTATTTTCCCTGGAGATCCCAAACCGTGTGTGACCGTGGTTGACGTTTGCATCATTCGGCCAAATTCAGAGAAGGTCGCCAATCGCTACTTGATGCATGCTATTAATTCTCCTGTAGGACGTCGTGGGATTGAAAAACACGTAACCGGAACGACGCGCCAGCGAATATCTCGTAAAAACCTGGGAAAAATCGAGATCCCCCTCCCACCCCTCGCCGAGCAGAAGCGGATTGCGGCGATTCTGGATGCGGCGGACGCCTTGCGGGCCAAGCGCCGCGAGTCCCTCGCCCAGCTCGACACCCTGCTGCAATCCACCTTCCTCGACCTGTTCGGCGATCCTGTGAGGAATCCGAAGGGGTGGGAGCAAAAGAAACTTGGTGACGTTTGTGACGTGAGAGATGGTACCCATGACTCACCAAAATACGTTGAATACGGACATCCGCTGCTAACGTCGAAAAACTTTAAAGATGGAGAGATCGACTACGCAGGTGCGAATATGATTAGTGATGGGGACTTTGAGCATATAAACAAGAGGTCAAAAGTTGACGTTGGGGATTTGGTCATGCCGATGATTGGGACTATCGGCAATCCCGTATTGGTAGAGCAAGAGCCTGACTTTGCCATCAAGAATGTGGCACTTATCAAGATCCTGAGCGGTTCGCCAGATCGGCGTTATATTCTTCACCTTCTTTGTTCCCATTATTTTGACCACATAACTGCCAAGACGAATCGGGGTGGGACGCAGAAATTTGTAGCTCTCAAAGACATCCGCGGAATCCCAGTGCCGTTGCCATCAGCAGATATCCAACACCGCTTCGCCACCATCGTCGAATCCATCGAACGCCAGAAAACCCGCCTGCGCGCCCACCTGGCCGAACTCGACACCCTTTTCGCCTCGCTGCAATCCCGAGCCTTCAACGGGGAACTCTGAGCCATGAGCAACTTCGCCTTCCTGCCCGAGACCTTCCGCGACATCGCGGCGCCCGCGCGGAAGAATGTAGGTTGGGCCGACAACGGAGGCCCAACATGACCGCGCCACGGACAGAATGTAGGTTGGGCCGACAGCGGAGGCCCAACATGACCATACCCCAGAAGACACCTTCGGTCCGCGGGCTGGGCGGCGGCGGGTGTGGACGTTGGGCCTTCTTGCGGCGGCCCAACCTACGGGGTCGACCTAATGTAGGTTGGGCCGACAACGGAGGCCCAACATGACCGCACCCCGAACAGAAGCCATCGGCATTGGGGCAGAGGGAGTGAGACGTTATCGTTGGGCCTCCTTCGTCGGCCCAACCTACGGGACTGCCCGAGACCTGCCGCGACATCGCGGCGCCCGCGCGGAAGAACGTAGGTTGGGCCGACAGCGGAGGCCCAACATGATCGCGCCACGGACAGAATGTAGGTTGGGCCGACAGCGGAGGCCCAACATGACCATACCCCAGAAGACACCTTCGGTCCGCGGGCTGGGCGGCGGTGGGTGTGGACGTTGGGCCTTCTTGCGGCGGCCCAACCTACGGGGTCGACCTAATGTAGGTTGGGCCGACAACGGAGGCCCAACATGACCGCACCCCGAACAGAAGCCATCGGCATTGGGGCAGAGGGATTGAGACGTTATCGTTGGGCCTCCTTCGTCGGCCCAACCTACGGGACCGGCCAACCTACGGCCGTGTTTGCAACGGGGAACTCTGAGCCATGAGCAACTTCGCCTTCCTGCCCGAGACCTTCCGCGACATCGCGGAGGCTGCGCGGAAGGCGGAGGGGCATATCCTCGGCGACCCGCGCGCGGCCTGTTTCCATGCCCGCTTCACCCTGGAGGCGGCGCTGCACTGGCTGTATCGCCACGATCCGGCGCTGCGCCTGCCTTACGACCGTTCGCTGGGCGCGCTGCTGCACGAGCCGAGCCTGCAGAACCTGCTGCCGGAGGCGGTGTTCCAGAAGGCGCGGGTGATCCAGAAGCTGGGCAATCAGGCGGTGCACAGCCCGCGCCCGGTGAAGCAATACGACGCGCTGCAGGTGGTGAAGGAGCTGCACCACGTCTGCTACTGGCTGGCGCGCACCTACGCGCCGGACGCCGCACGCGCCGGCGCGGCCTGGGACGACGCCCGCGTGCCGCAGCCGGCCCGCGCCGGCAAGGCCGAGGACACGGTGCCGCGCGAGCGGCTGGCCGAGCTGGAGGCGCAGTTTGCCGCGCAGAGCGAGGCGGCGCTCAAGCAGCAGCAGGAGCGCGACGCGCTGGATGCCGAGCTGCAGGTCTTGCGCGCGAAGCTCGCCGAGGTGCGCGCCGAGGCCGAGGCGACGCCGGACACGCACGACTACTCCGAGGCCGAGACCCGCGAATACCTGATCGACGTGGACCTGCGCCGCGCCGGCTGGCCGCTGGACCAGCCGCGCGACCGCGAGTACGAAGTGACCGGCATGCCCAACAATCAGGCCAAGGGTTATGCCGACTACGTGCTGTGGGGCGACGACGGCAAGCCGCTGGCGGTGGTGGAGGCGAAGCGGACCACGGCGGACCCGACGGCGGGGCGGCAGCAGGCCAAGCTCTACGCCGATTGCCTGGAACAGATGCACGGCCAGCGCCCGCTGATCTTCTACACCAACGGCTACGAGACCTGGGCCTGGGACGATGCGGCCTACCCGCCGCGCAAGGTGGCCGGGTTCTACAAGAAGGACGAGCTGCAGCGGCTGATCCTGCGCCGCACGCAGCGCAAGGCGCTGGACGTGGCGACGGTGAAGGACGTCATCGCCGGGCGCTATTACCAGAAGCGCGCCATCGGCAGCCTGTTCGCGCAGTTCGCCCGGCAACGGCGCAAGGCGCTGCTGGTGATGGCCACCGGCACCGGCAAGACGCGCACGGCCATCGCCCTGGTCGACGCCCTGCAGCGCGCCGGCTGGGTCAAGCGCGCGCTGTTTCTGGCCGACCGCGTGTCGCTGGTCCATCAGGCGGTCAACGCCTTCAAGACCCATCTGCCGGAGTCCAGCCCGGTGAACCTCGTCACCGAGAAGGACACGGACGGGCGGGTGTACGTGTGCACCTATCCGACCATGCTCAACCTGATCGACCAGAGCGACGGCGGCACAGCGCGTTTCGGGGTGGGGCATTTCGATCTGGTGGTGATCGACGAGGCGCACCGCTCGGTGTACCAGAAGTACGGCGCGATCTTCGCGTACTTCGATTCGCTGCTGGTCGGCCTCACGGCGACCCCGCGCGAGGAGGTGGACCGCAACACCTACGCGCTGTTCGAGCTGGAAGCGGGCGTGCCGACCGACGCCTACGAGCTGGACACGGCGGTGCGCGACGGCTTCCTGGTGCCGCCGCATGTGCAGCAGGTGGACATCAGGTTCCCGCGCGAGGGCATCGACTACGACGCGCTCAGCCCCGAGGAAAAGGCGCAATGGGAGTCCCTGGACTGGGGCGACGATGGGGAACCGGGCATGTTGCCCACCTCCGTCAACGCCACAGCGATCAACAACTGGCTGTTCAACACGGACACCGTGGACAAGGTGCTGCAGCACCTGATGGAACATGGCCACACCGTCGAGAACGGCGACCGGCTGGCCAAGACGATCGTCTTCGCGCGCAACCACGAGCACGCGGCCTTCATCGAGGAACGCTTCAACCACCACTATCCGCATTACAAGGGCGCGTTTGCCCGGGTGATCGACAACCGCGCCAAGTACCCGCAGAGCCTGATCGACGACTTCTCGCAGGCGGACAAGGCGCCGCACATCGCCATCTCGGTGGACATGCTCGACACCGGCATCGACGTGCCGGAGGTGGCGAACCTCGTGTTCTTCAAGCCGGTGTACTCGAAGATCAAGTTCTGGCAGATGATCGGGCGCGGCACGCGGCTGTGCCCGAACCTGTTCGGGCCGGACGAGGACAAGCAGGATTTTCGCGTGTTCGACTTCTGCTTCAACTTCGACTTCTTCCGCGAGAACCCGCAGGGCATCGAAGGCAGCAGCGGCGTGGCGCTGGGCACGCGCCTGTTCCGCGCGCGGGTGAAACTGCTGGGTCACGTGCAGGCCGATACGGACCTCGACCCGGACGCCGCGCTGGGCGGGTCGCTCGTCGACGAACTGCACGGCGAGGTCGCGGCGATGAACCGCGAGAACTTCATCGTGCGCATGCACCTGCAGGCGGTGGAGCGCTTTCAGGACCGCACGGCCTGGGTCGCGCTGAGCGAGCACGACCGCGAGCGCCTGCAGCGCGAGGTGGCCGGCCTGCCCAGCGAGCGGGAAACCGACGAGCTCGAATCGCGCCTGTTCGACCTCACCGCGCTGCGCATGCAGTTGGCGCTGGCCGAAGGCGACGGGCGCACGCTGGAGACACTGCGCCAGCGCGTGGTCGAGATCGCCATGCTGCTGGAGGACAAGGCCGGCATCCCGGCGGTGAAGGCACAGCTCGGCTATCTCGCCGCGCTGCAGGAGCCGGGGTTCTGGGAAGGGCTGAGCCTGGCCGCGCTGGAGGACCTGCGCCTGCGCCTGCGGACCCTCGTGCCGTTCCTCGACAAGCAGCAGCGCAGGATCGTGTACACCGACTTCCAGGACGAAGTCCTCGGCGTGCGCGAGGAACAAGCCGTGTACATGCCGAAGATGACCGGCGTGCAATACGAAAAGAAGGTACGCGAGTATCTGCGCAACCACCTCGACCATCTGGTCATCAAGCGTCTGCGTAGCAATCAGCCGCTGACCGAGACCGACCTGCAGGGCCTGGAACGAACGCTGGCCGAGATCGGCGCGGACGAAGGGGCGGCGCTGCTGGGCGATCTGCTCAAGCGCAGCGAAGCGCCCTCGCTGGCCTGGTTCGTGCGCGGCCTGGTGGGCATGGACCGCGCCGCCGCGCAGGCCGCGTTCGCCCGGTTCCTCAACGACCGCAGCCTGACGCCGAAGCAAATCCGTTTCGTCGAACTGATCATCGACCAGCTCACCACGCGCGGCGTGATGCCGGCCGCGGCGCTCTACGAGGCGCCGTTCAGCGCCCTCGACGCGGGCGGACCGGAGGCGGTGTTCGCGGGGCGCGAAAACGTCGTGGATGGGCTGTTCGAAACCTTGAAGGCCGCTCATGAGGGCCTGAGCGAAGCGGGTTAGGCCATTGCGTGCAATGCCTGATAGATATATTTAAACGGGTCGCAGTAACCTGCTTTTCGAAATTCGTCTGAAGCGCATCTACCGTGCAAGCTGCCGTTTCGGGGGCTGGATGTTTTGCGTCTTTCCAAGGCTGATATGATTCCGCGGTCCAATAGGGACGCTTACCTGACAATCCGTAAGCGAGGCCGTGCTTGCATCTATATATCGAACCGCGCGACGGCAGCCAGCCAATCGTGCAGATCATCGAACAGGCGCGCAGGAGCGTCGAACTCAACGTCTACATCCTGTCCGACAACCGGGTGCTTGCCGCGCTCAGGAAGGCACATGACCGGGGCGTGAAGGTGCGCATCATTCTCGACCGCGCGCCTCATGGGATGGGGCTGTGGCAGGTCGTGGACGAGTACAGGCGGATCACGGACATGGGGATCACGGTGCACGGCACCCCGCAGCGCTTCGCCTACGACCGCGCGGATTACATCTGCAACGCGAAGATCTGCGCCATCGGCACGGCGGACTACACCGCCGCGGGATTCAACCGGAACCGCGAATACATCATCCGCTTCTCGAATCCCGACCTGGTTCAGGCGGCGCGCGAGGTCTTCGCCGCGGACTGGCACAACAAGCCGGCCGGGAACGCGCCGCGCAAGTATTTGGTGCTATCGCCCGGCAGCACCTGGAGCATGGTGCGGCTCATCGACCAGCCGGGCAAGCTGGACATGGAGCAGGACGACATCAGCGATACCGGCCCGGTGATCCGCGCGATGGAACGCAAGGGCCGCGACATGCGCCTGATCCTGCCGTGGAGCGCGAGACGACATGACGCGCGCGAGATTCGCGCGTTGCGGCACGCGGGCGTCCAGGTGCGCTACATGAGCGGGGTGTACATGCACGCCAAGATGATCGCCGGCGACGAGCAGGGGTACATCGGCTCGATCAACATCACCCACGCCTCGCTCTATCACAACCGCGAGGTCGGTATCACGTACGGCGGCAAGATCCTGTCGCAGGTCCGCCGGCAGTTCGAGCAGGACTGGTCCGCCGCCAGGCCCTAGCGATCACTCTGTTGGCGTTGTATCAAGATCCACAAGGCGAGTGCCGCACGGCGCACTGCATCGTGCAGGCGGCGAAACTCACGGGGACCACCACGCACAGCCTCATTCTCGAAGCCATCGCCGAAAAGGCCGATCAAGTCGAGCGTCGCGCCGACTTCGATGCCATGGCGGAGCAGCGTTACGCCGATATCGTCGAGTCTGGAGAAACCGTCTCTTGGGACGAAATGCGCACTTACCTTGAACGTCGTATCGTCGGCGAAAAGCCACCGCGCCCCAGGGCCAGAAAGCTGGCGAGATAGGCGTAGCACGCATCGAGTTGTCGCCCGGCGTCAGTGAGGATTTCGAGCGGATTCTTGACCACCTCCTGAGTCATCAAGCGGTGCACGCCGCCGCGCGGTTACATGAGATCACCCAGACTATCGACGTCCTCCATGCCAATCCCGTGATCGGCTGCCCGACCGGTGGCAACGACATGCGCAATTGGTGATCGGGCAGGACGCACACGGCTATCTGGCGCTTTATCGCTTTGTGGCGGAAATCGACACGGTCTTCGTACTGGCCATCCGCGGCCAGCGTGAGGTGGGTTTCGCGAGACCTTAACCGGAACGATACGAGGTGAGCGGTAGGTGTTGACCGGAGACGGGGAGGCGGTGGCTCGTGTCTCGCCATGGTTGAATCGGCGCCCTGTCGATGGGGATGCTGGTGCAGCAGGATCGCGGTACGCGCGACGTCAGCCGGGGCGGTGGCTTTTGGGTGAGGCGCCGGTCATATTCACGAACCAGTGCACAAAGCAGTCGGCCGAGGAGAATCCCAGGTGCCCACTCAGCGCGGCGTTATTCATGCCCATGGACAGTCCTTGAATCGCCTCGCGCAGGCGCAAGGTGTGACACCAGTTTCTGAAGTTCATGCCGGTTTCGCGTTTGAAGAGTCGCGCGAGCGTGCGTTCCGTGGCGCCCACTTCGCTGGCCCACGACGAGAGTGTGCGGCGGTCCGACGGATCGTTGAGCAGGGCGTTTGCGATGATCTGCAGGCGCCGGTCGGACGGTAGGGGCAGTACCCAGCCATCCGGCGCGGCAGTGGCTATTTCCTCGCGCAGCAGCTCGATCATGTTGCGTCTGAGCCGGGGCGATGGTGGCGGTCGCGCCGTGTCCAGCAGGCGGTCGACGAGTGCCTGCATGAGCGCGGTGGCACGCATGGGCGTGACCTGCGTAGGCATATCGCGGCTCTGTGCTCCGGACAGGTAAAGCGCTGCGATTTCGACATCGTTGCGGGCCTGTCCCCAGTGGGTCTGCCACGGTGGTATCCAGACGGCCATGCCAGACTGCAGCAGCCATTGGCTCGATTGCGTGCCTCCGGCGAGGTGCCCGTGCTTGACCAGGACGAATTGTCCAGCGGCATGCCGATGGGGCGGTTCTTCGAGTGTTGCGGCATTGCGGGTCGTCAAGGTGGTACCGGCGACGGGCGTGTCCTGCAAGCGTGTGTCTGCCGAAGTCATTCGCTGATCTGCCGGGGGCGTTCGGGGACGATGGGCTCAAGATAGCGTTCCGGGAGCAGGAGGGCGAGCCCGAGGGCGGGGATCAGTGTCAGCACCAGCAGCGTGAAGGCGGCATGAAACCCCCCGTGCGGGTCAGTGCTTCGGGTGATTTGCACGGCCGTCAGTGCATTGATGCCGATGGCTGCGCCGAGGTTTCTGAGGAATTGAATGGTTGCCGTGCGGCCGCCTAACCGCCCTTTGTCGGCGCGATTCTGTGCCAGAACGAGCGAGACCGTGGCGACGAAACCGACACCGAATCCCAGCAGTCCCATGCCCGCACAGATCGCGATCGTGTCCATGCGACCGCCCTGTAGCGCCAACAGCGCCGTGCCAGAAATCATCAGTGCGAGGCCGAGCGCAGCGAACCTGCGGTAGCCGCTGCGGTCGAGCAGATGTCCGCAAACGGCGGAACCCGCCGACCAGCCAAGCGCTGCCAACGCGATCGTGCCGGCCGCAACGTAGGGGGCCGGGTGCGTGCCGAAGCCGATGTAGAACGGCAGGAGGGCGACCGTGCCGTAAAGCGCCGCACTGGACAGGAACGAAAGCATGCAGGCGGCGAGCAGGTCGCGGTGTTCGAATGCGCGCTCAACCAGCGTGCGGCTCGATGGCCTGGGTGGGCTGGGTTGCCAAGGCGGCCGAGGCTTTTGCATCGCGGAGGCGGAGCCATCGTTCCGGGTGCCGGGCAGTAACAGCAGAAGGACCAGAGCCAGCGGCAGGTTGATCCAGAACACGCTACGCCAGCCGAAAGCGGCGGATATCGATGCGCCGAGGGCGGGGCCGGTGAGCGCGGCAAACCCCCAGACGAGGCTTAGCAGACCCTGTGCCTTGGCACGCTCGTCAGCAGTGAACAGGCTGCCCAGCAGGGCATAATCCAGCACGATGATGGAGCCGCCAGCCAAGCCCTGCAGCACACGCAGGGCGATCAGGCCTTGCATGCCGGTGGTAAAGCCACACCCGGCTGAAGCGATACCGAACAGGGCAAGTGCATAGGCCAGTATCGGTCGCGTTCCATAACGGTCCGCCAGACGTCCGGCCAGTGGCGCACAGAGCATGACTGCTAACAGGTAGGCGGACATGACCCAGGCGCGTTGTGCGGAGTCGCCCAGAGTGTCGCTGATGTCGGGTAGCAGCACGGCCACGACCGTGCTGTCCATGGCTGCCAGGAATAGGCTGAAGGCCAGTGCGGCGAGGGTGCGGCGTTTCGCTCGCGTACGCGTTTCGGTTTCTGGTAGGGGTGTGCTCATGTCGGGCCTCGCAGTGCGGATGGACGGGCAAAGACGCCGCGTCACGAGGCCAGACTAGTCGTGGAAAGGGCTGGGCGATATGTTCGAAAAAGTCTTGTTTTGTATCGAATCGGATGTTTGTGCGGGGTAAAGGCGCCGCCGCCTCACGACGGCGCCTGAAATTGTCCGTTCAGTGCATCAGGTTGAACATCTTGCGCCGGTAGGGCGTGACGCGGTCGTCGCCGCCGAGGAGTTCGAAGGCGGCGAGCAGGCCGCGGCGGCCGGCATCGTCGTTGTAGCTGCGGCTGCGGCGCATGATTTCGAGGTATGCGTCCATGCCGGCCTCGTATTCGCCGGCGAGAATGCAGGCGGCGGCGAGCTGTTCGCGGGCGGCCAGGTCGTCCGGCCGAGCCGCGACGCGCTCACGCAGTTCGTCGAGCGGGGGGGCGTCAGCCTGTTGCGCGGCGAGCTGGCTGGTGGCCAGCAGGCGCTTGACCTCGGGTTCCTCGGCGTATTTGGCGGGCAGGGCGCGCAGCAGTTGTTCGGCCTCGGCCGTCTGTCCCTGGGCGATCAGCAGTTCGGCGAGGTCGAGGTCGATGCGGTGATTGTCCGGGTCGTCCTCGCGGGCGCGGCGCAGCAGGGCGAGCGCGGCGTCGGCATGGCCGGCCTCGGCCTCGGCGCGGGCCTGTGCGCGCAGGCCGTCGGATTCGCGCGGGACGTGCCGTTCGAGCAGTTCGCGGATCACGGATTCGGGCTGCGCGCCCATGAATTCGTCGACGACGGCGCCGCCGACGAACAGCTTGACGGTGGGCAGGCTGCGGATGCCGTACTGCGAGGCGAGCGCCTGTTCGGCGTCGCTGTTGACCTTGGCGACCAGCAGCTTGCCGCCGTAGCTGTTGGCGATCCCGTCGAGCACCGGCGCCAGCATGCGGCAGGGGGCGCACCAGTCCGCCCAGAAGTCGACGAGCACGGGCACCTGTTCCGAACGCAGGAGCACGCGTTCGGCAAAATCGGCGGCAGTGACGTCGAAGACATAGGGTGAATCGCTCATGTTGGCTTCCTTTTCGCGGCTTTGGTGTTGGGAATGCGCGGGGCGAGCCGGGCAGGCCGCCCGCGGGCCGTGTGCACCCACTATGGGGTTCTGCGGCGCAGGCTTCAACCGTCGCCGGCGAGCGGGTATCCGGCGGACATGGCGTGCGGCCGTTCTGGCATAATCACGCCCCGTGAGCGCCCCGAAAGCCAGCGAAAGGATCGACCCGGCCGAGCAGTCCGCCGGCCGTTATGCACGCGTCCACGGCGCATTGATGGAGTCCGATCCTGCATGCAAGTGTGCGGCCGCAGCTGAGCTCTGGCGCGACTGGCAGACCGGCGCACTGGCGGTCGAAGCGGCAGCGGCGCCCCCAGTCGCCGTACCCGTCCCCGGTCGGCCGACACGGCCGCGTCTGGTGGCGCCGCGCGAGTTGCCGCGGCGCGGGCTGGGTACGCAGGAGGGTCGTGCCGCCCTGGTGCATGCGGTGGCGCACATCGAGTTCAACGCGGTGAATCTGGCGCTGGATGCGGTCTACCGTTTCCGCGAGCTGCCCGATGATTTCGCCGGCGACTGGCTGCGCATCGCCGCCGAGGAGGCGCGGCATTTCGGCATGGTGCGCGAGCGCCTGCAGGATCTGGGTTGCGATTATGGCGACTATCCGGCGCACAATGGACTGTGGGAAATGGCCTGCAAGACGGACCGCGATCCGCTGCTGCGCATGGCGCTGGTGCCGCGTGTGCTGGAAGCGCGCGGACTGGACGTGACGCCCGGGATGATCGAGCGCCTGAGCGCGGCGGGCGACCTGGAGACGGTCGCGGTGCTGGAGGTGATCCTGCGCGAGGAGGTGGGCCACGTGGCCGCGGGCTCGCGCTGGTATGCCGAGCTCTGCCGCGCGCGCGGACTGGAACCGGAAGCCACCTTCCGCGAGCTGGTGCGCGAGCATGCGCCGGGCCACGTGCAGGGACCGCTGCATGCCGAGGCGCGTCTTGCGGCCGGCTTCAGCGCCGCGGAGCTGGACGGTCTTGAATCGCTGCGGCTGCGGCGGGATTGAATAAGCATGACAACGGAGTTGAGTCTGGCATGAGCAGCTACAATGCGGCGGATATCGAGGTTCTGAGCGGACTGGACCCGGTGCGCAAGCGCCCGGGCATGTATACGGACACCTCGCGACCGAATCATCTGGCGCAGGAGGTGGTGGACAACAGCGTGGACGAGGCGCTGGCCGGCCATGCCTCGCGCATCGAGGTTACGGTGCACGCCGACGGCTCGCTCACGGTGGTGGACGACGGGCGCGGCATGCCGGTCGACATCCATCCCGAACAGGGCCGTCCCGGCGTCGAGGTGATCCTTTCCACGCTGCACGCGGGCGGCAAGTTCTCGGACAAGAACTACCAGTATTCAGGCGGTCTGCACGGCGTCGGCGTGTCGGTGGTCAACGCGCTGTCGAAACGGCTGGACGTGTGGGTGCGCCGCGACGGCCGCGAACACCACATCGCCTTCGAGGGCGGCGATCTGGTCACGCCGCTGGAAGTGGTCGGCACGACGGCCAAGCGCAATACGGGCACCACGGCCCGCTTCTGGCCGGACCCGGCCTATTTCGATTCGGTGAGGTTCAGTCTGCCGCGCCTCAAGCACGTGCTGCGCGCCAAGGCGGTACTGTGTCCCGGGCTCGAGGTGACGCTGCTCGACGAGGCCAGTGGCGAGCGCGAGGTGTGGCGCTACGAGGACGGGCTGCGCGACTATCTGATGGAGACCGCGGGCGAGTTCGAACATCTGCCGGCCGAGCCCTTCACCGGGCGCTCCGAAGGACATCGCGAGACCGTCGAGTGGGCGCTGGTGTGGCAGCCCGAGGGCGGCGAAGGCATCGCCGAGAGTTATGTGAATCTGATTCCGACCGCGCAGGGCGGCACACACGTCAACGGCCTGCGTACCGGGCTGACCGAGGCGGTGCGCGAGTTCTGCGAGTTCCGCAACCTGCTGCCGCGCGGGGTCAAGCTCGCACCCGAGGACGTGTGGGAGCGGGTGAGCTACGTGCTCTCGCTCAAGCTCGCCGACCCGCAGTTCGCCGGGCAAACCAAGGAGCGCCTGGGCTCGCGCGAGGCCGCGGCCTTCGTCTCCGGCGTGGTCAAGGACGCCTTCAGCCTGTGGCTCAATCAGCATGTCGCCGAGGGCGAACGGCTGGCCGAACTGGTCATCAGCGCCGCCAACCGGCGCCTGCGCGCGGGCAAGAAGGTGGTGCGCAAGAAGGTCACCAGCGGCCCGGCGCTGCCGGGCAAGCTCGCCGACTGCAGCGCACAGGATCTGGCGCGCACCGAGCTGTTCCTGGTGGAGGGCGATTCGGCCGGCGGTTCGGCCAAGCAGGCACGCGAGCGCGAATTCCAGGCCATCCTGCCGCTGCGCGGCAAGATCCTGAACACCTGGGAGGTCGATTCCGCCCAGGTGCTGGGCTCGCAGGAGGTGCACGACATCGCCGTCGCGCTGGGCATCGAGCCGGGCTCATCGGACCTGACCGGCCTGCGCTACGGCAAGGTCTGCATCCTCGCCGACGCCGACTCCGACGGCGCGCACATCGCGACCCTGCTGTGCGCGCTGTTCGTGCGCCATTTCAGGCCGCTGGTGGCGCGCGGGCACGTGTTCGTCGCCATGCCGCCGCTGTATCGCATCGATATCGGCAAGGAGGTCTACTATGCCCTCGACGAGTCCGAACGCGAGGGCGTGCTCGACCGCCTGCGCGCCGAGGGCAAGCGCGGTACGCCACAGGTCACCCGCTTCAAGGGCCTCGGCGAGATGAACCCGCTGCAGCTGCGCGAGACGACCATGGCGCCCGATACCCGGCGGCTGGTGCAGCTCACGCTCGACGATACGGCGGAGACGGACGGACTGCTCGATCTGCTGCTCGCCAAGCGCCGCGCGGCCGACCGACGGGGCTGGTTGGAAAGCAAGGGCAACCTGGCGGAGGTCTGAGGATGCCGCACACGCGTTACGCAGGCGCCGCACAGCGGCCGGTCGGGGTGCCGGCATGAGCGCGCCGCTGTTCACGCAGACCATCGTCGCCATGGTCTGGGATTTCGACAAGACCCTGATCCCGGGCTACATGCAGGCGCCGCTGTTTCGTCGCTTCGGAGTGGACGAGAAGACGTTCTGGGGCGAGGTCAACGCCCTGGAGGCGCAGTACCGTGCGCGCGGCTGCGAGCAGGTTTCGGGCGAACTGGCCTATCTCAATCACATCCTCGCCTATGTGCGCCGGGGCACCTTCGCCGGGCTGAGCAACGCGCTGCTGGAGGCACTCGGCGCCGAGCTGGACTTCTATCCGGGGCTGCCCGCGTTCTTCGGCGAGCTGCGTGCGCTGGTGGCCGACGACTCCGCGTTCGCGCACCACGACATCACCCTCGAACACTATGTGGTCAGCACCGGCTTCACCCGCACCATCCGCGGCAGCGCGGTCGCGGCCGAACTGGACGGCGTGTGGGGCTGCGAGTTCGTGGAGGATCTTGACGGCGGCGGCGAGGAGATCGCGCAGATCGGCTACGTGCTTGACAACACCACCAAGACCCGCGCGGTGTTCGAGATCAACAAGGGCGTGAACAAACACCCGGACCGGATCAGCGTGAACGCCAATCTGCCTGAGTCCGAGCGACGCATCCCGTTCCAGAACATCGTGTATGTGGCCGACGGGCCTTCCGACGTGCCCGTGTTCTCCGTGGTCAAGCGCAACGGCGGGCGCACCTACGGCGTCTACAATCCCGGCCACGACAAGGAATTCCGCCAGATCAACGAGCTGCAGCGCCAGGGGCGCGTGCAGTCCTTCGGCCCGGCAGACTATCGGCCCGGCTCGCAGACCTACATGTGGCTGAGCAACGCGGTGCGCGAGATCGCCGAGCGCATCGTGCGCGACCGCGAGGACGCCCTCGGCGACCGCGTCGGCCAGCCGCCCAAACACCTCAACGACTGATATCCCACGCATGGCAAACGCATACGCGAATCACGAGGGCGCCGAGCGCCTGCCGCTGTCGACCTTCACCGAGAAGGCGTACCTCGACTACTCCATGTACGTCATTCTCGACCGCGCGCTGCCGCACGTCGGCGACGGGCTCAAGCCGGTGCAGCGGCGCATCGTCTACGCGATGTCCGAACTCGGCCTTTCCGCCACCGCCAAATACAAGAAATCCGCGCGCACCGTCGGCGACGTGCTCGGCAAGTTCCATCCGCACGGCGACACGGCCTGTTACGAGGCCATGGTGCTCATGGCCCAGCCCTTCTCCTACCGTTATCCGCTGGTGGACGGGCAGGGCAACTGGGGTTCGCAGGACGACCCCAAGAGCTTCGCGGCGATGCGCTACACCGAGTCGCGCCTGTCGCCCTACGCGCGGCTGCTGCTCGCCGAGCTGGAGCAGGGGACGGTGGACTGGGTGCCCAACTTCGACGGCACCCTGAATGAGCCGTCGCTGCTGCCCGCGCGCCTGCCGAACGTGCTGCTCAACGGCGCCACCGGCATCGCCGTGGGCATGGCCACCGACATCCCGCCGCACAACCTGCGCGAGGTCGCCGCGGCCTGCGTGCACCTGCTGGAGCATCCGGATGCCGACCTGCAGACGCTGTGCGGCTTCGTGCAGGGGCCGGACTTCCCCACCGAGGCGGAGATCGTCACCCCGCGCGAGGAGCTCGTCGCCCTGTACGCGAGCGGCAGCGGCAGCCTGAGGTTGCGCGCGCGCTGGCGCATGGAGGAGGGCGACATCGTGGTCGATGCGCTGCCCTATCAGACCTCCGGCGCCAAGGTGCTGGAACAGATTGCCGCGCAGATGCAGGCCAAGAAGCTGCCGCTGGTCGAGGACCTGCGCGACGAATCGGATCACGAACAGCCGACGCGCCTGGTGATCACGCCGCGCTCGGCACGGGTCGACGTCGACGCGCTGATGGCGCACCTGTTCGCCACCACCGACCTCGAACGCAGCTACCGCGTGAACCTCAACATGATCGGTCTCGACGGGCGGCCGCAGGTGAAGAACCTGCGCACGCTGCTCGTGGAATGGCTGAGCTTCCGCACGGAGACGGTGCGCCGGCGCCTGCAGTGGCGTCTGGACAAGGTCAACCGCCGCCTGCACCTGTTGGACGGTCTGCTGATCGCCTTCCTCAACCTCGACGAGGTGATTCGCATCATCCGCACGGAGGACGAGCCCAAGTCGGTGCTGATGGCACGCTTCGCGCTCAGCGAGGAACAGGCCGACTACATCCTCGACACCCGCCTGCGCCAGCTCGCGCGATTGGAGGAGATGAAGATCCGCGCCGAGCAGGAGGCCCTGCAGCAGGAGCGCGCCGAGCTGGAGCAGACACTGGGTTCGAAGGCGCGGCTGAAAAGCCTGATCAAGCGCGAGATCGAGGAGGATGCGAAGACCTACGGCGACGACCGCCGTTCGCCGATCGTGGCGCGCGCCGCCGCGCAGGCGCTGGACGAGACTGCACTGGTGCCCTCCGAGCCGGTGACCGTGGTGTTGTCGAAAATGGGCTGGGTACGGGCCGCCAAGGGGCACGAGGTGGATGCCGCCGGGCTTGCCTACAAGGCCGGAGACGCGTTCCTCAGCGCCGCGACGGGGCGTAGCAACCAGCAGGCCATGTTCCTCGATTCGACCGGGCGCAGCTACGCGCTGCCCGCGCATACCCTGCCTTCGGCGCGCGGCCAGGGGGAGCCGCTGACCGGCCGCCTGAGTCCTCCGGCAGGCGCGCGTTTCGTCGGCCTGGCGCTGGGTGGCGAGAACGATGCCGTGCTGCTCGCGACCGACTGGGGCTACGGTTTCGTCGCCCGCCTGGGCGATCTGCTGTCGCGCAACAAGTCCGGCAAGACGGCGCTGACGGTACCGGGCGATGCGGGCGTGCTGCCGCCGTGCCCGGTGCCGGCCGGAGAAGGGCTGCGGCTGGCCATCGCGAGCGATGCGGGACACCTGCTGGTGATCGATCTCGACGAGGTGCCGCGTATGGCCAAGGGCAAGGGCAACCGTCTGATCGGCATCCCTTCGTCACGCATCAAGAGCGGCGAGGAGCGTGTGGTGGCGGTCGCCGCCCTGCGCCCGGGACAGGCCCTGCGGCTGGAATCGGGGCAACGTCACAAGGTGCTGCGTCCGGCCGAACTCGACGAGTATTTCGGCGAGCGGGGGAGGCGCGGAGCGCGTCTTCCCAGGGGCTTCCAACGGGTCGATGCGCTGCGCGCGGAAGAGTGAAAATGTAGTGTAAAGATGCGGTAAGAGCGGCGTAAATGTGCTTGAATTTTGCTGTGCCACACACATGATTAGCAGAGCAAAAACACTATAGAGGGCTTTTCTAGATGAAACGTATTCTGCTGTTCCTGGCGACCAACATCGCGGTGCTCGTGGTGCTGAGCATCGTGCTCAATGTACTCATGGCCGTCACCGGGGTTCACGGCATCCAGACCCAGGGCGGTCAGATCAATTACGAGGGCCTGTTGCTGCTGGCTGCGGTATTCGGCTTTGGTGGCGCGTTCATCTCGCTCTTCATGTCGAAGTGGATGGCGAAGATGAGCATGGGCGTGCAGGTGATCGACCAGCCGCGCACCAGTAGCGAGGTGTGGCTGATGGAGACCGTGCAGCGTCTGGCCCGTCAGGCCAACCTCAAGATGCCCGAGGTGGGTATTTTCGACAGCCCGGACATGAATGCTTTCGCCACCGGCGCCACGCGCAACAGCTCGCTGGTCGCGGTGAGCACGGGACTGTTGCACGGAATGGATCGCGACGAGGTAGAGGGCGTGCTTGCGCACGAGATCACTCACGTTGCCAACGGCGACATGGTCACGCTGACCCTGATCCAGGGTGTGATCAACACCTTCGTGATCTTTATCGCCCGCGTGGTGGGGCATGTGGTGGACCGCGTGGTTTTCAAGAGCGAGCGCGACTACGGTCCGGCTTACTTCATCACCGTGTTCGTGACCGAAATCTTCCTGGCGATCCTGGCTTCGGCGATCGTCATGTGGTTCTCGCGCCAGCGCGAATTTCGGGCCGATGCGGGCGGCGCCAAGCTGGCCGGCCGCGGCAAGATGATCGCTGCCCTGCGCCGCCTGCAGCGTGCGCACGAGCCGGAGGAACTGCCGGGGCAGTTGGCGGCCTTCGGTATCAACGGTGGACTGGGCCACGGATTGCGCAAGCTGTTCATGAGCCATCCGCCGCTGGAGGAGCGTATTGCCGCGCTTGAGGCCATGCGCTGATCCTGCGCACGGCGACCGTAACGCAAAGGGGCCGCAAAGCGGCCCCTTTTCTTTTCGCATCACGCCGGTGTCGGAATCGGACTGTCAGCCCAAGGCAGTGAAGTCGTAGTCCATGCGCTCCGACGGCACTTGTAGGAAGTTGCCCTGGATGTAGTTGATGCCAAGACCCCATAGCGTTGGCAACACCTGCGGGTCCTCGACACGCTGGGCGATGACCATGCGATTTTCGGCATGCGCCTGGCTGGTCAAGAGCTTCAGGGTCTCCTGATTCTCCGGACTGTTGGGTAGATCGTCCATGAAAGTTGCGTCGAACTTGAGGTAGTCGGCAGGGACCTGTTTCAGGAGCTGGAAGGGATTGGCACCTGAGCCGAAGTCGTCGAGCGTGAGGTGACAGTGAAGCTGGCGCAGTCCCTTCTGAAACTCGCGTGCCTGGCGCAGATAATTGACCGCGACGCCGGTCTTGATCTCGAACACGAGTAGATCACCGGAAATCCGGTTTTCCTTGAGTTGTTCAGACAGCCAGGGGAGCATTTCAGGGTCTTGCAAGGATCCTGCAGTCAGTTTGACAAACAGGATGGTGCGGCGATTATCGCGTAAGCGTGCGGCAAGCTGTTTGAGGGCATGGTGCAGGACCCAGCGGTCGAGCATTTTGGCAACGCCGGTGCGTTCCGCACTAGGCATGAACTCGAGTGCTGCGATGGGTTTCCCGGTCTCGTCGAGCATGCGCATAAACACGTTGTAGTGTTCTTCGGGTTGCCCGTTGAGGCTGACGATCGGCTGGAATAGCAGGCGCATGCGATTTTCCTTGATCGCTTCACGCAGACGTTTGCCCCATAGCTCGTCAAGCTGCTTCTGGCTCATCTCGCCTTCGCGCGGACGGTAGATGTAGCCCTGTCCACCGCCTGAGGCTACTGCCTGTTTGAAGGCGCGTTCGGCACGCGCGAGGGTTTCGTTGGCGTCAGGCGCGTTTTCGTCGATGATGCTCGCGCCCAGGCTAGCCGGACTGGCTATCGAACGTCCATCCAGCTCGCAAATATGATTGGTAATGGATCCCGCGAGGCGTTCCATGTAGGCCTGCAGGGCTTCTGCCTGCCAGGTGCTGGTCAGCACGATAAATCGACTACTGTCAAACCGGCAGGCGATGTCGTCGTCGTGGATTTCCTTTTCCAGCAGCTTGCCGAAGTCGACCAATATGATGTCGCTGCCGGAGATGCCAAAGGTTTCCTTGAGCGAATCGAATCGATCCAGAGCAAGCAGGATGACCGCTCGGTTGCCCAATCCGCGGGTGGCGTCCGCGACCTTTTCCTTGAGCTGGTCCATAAAGTACTGACGGTTGTACAGCCCGGTCATCAGGTCGCGCTGGCTGAGAAAATGAATCTGTTTCTCAAGTTCCTTGGTGTTGCCGTCGTGACGCTGGATCAGTATCTGGGTGCAGTCCTCACCGTCGATGCTGGCAGGGCTGAAGGTCAGTTCGGCCTCGAATTCGTCGCCGCTCACGCTGAGCAATTGGGTGGACAAGGTTTGTTCAGGGTCGTTACTGCGTGAATACTGGCGCAGAAATTCCTTGACGTTACTGCGTTCCGACGATGTGACTAGGTCCATCAGCGGCATGCCCTCTATCTCGTCCATATCGCCGAGACCGAAAAGATCGAGATAAGAGCGATTGGCATGGATATGCATGCCCTCGTGTACATAGCCGATTGCGTCTTTGGAGCTTTCCAGCAGAAGTTGGCAGCGTTTTTCAGCTTCGCGTACCTGTCCCTGACTGTGTTTAAGCGAACGCCAATTGAATTGTGCCTCGGCGGTGCGTTTGACTACGTGTTGCACGTGTTCATGGTTTGAAGCCACAACCACGTCGTCTGCACCGGCGGACAGGTACTGCATGGGGTCCGTGACGGGCTTGTGAACCAGGACGATCACCGGGAGGCGTTTGCCGGCGTCATTGATCAGGGTATGTAACTCTTCCTGACCGAAGCCGGCCTTGTCCGCATCGAACAGAATTAGATCGGCCTGAATGGATTGCAACTGTTCGCGCAAGGCTTCATCGGAGCTCGCGACCGTAGGGCGTACGGCGAAGCCGATACCCCTGATCGCGCTGATTAGCTCTTCGGATTCGTTGAGGTCTGTTGAGACGATGATAGGTGCGAGCCGCTTGCTGTCCATGTGGCGGGTGTCTCAAACCGAGTGGATTGACGCCTCATATGGGTCGATGGGCGCGCTGTCTATACCTCTCATTTTTATCACAACTTGGACCAGAGCGCGTCGAAACCGTTGTCCGTTTGTGATGATAGTTCGGTGTCGATGGTACCGATCATGAACTGTGCAAAGCTGGAATTTTGCTGCAGAAGGCATTCCTGCAGCCGGACATGACTTTCGTTAGGGCCATCCGTGATTACCACGACATCTCCACTGTGGAACGGACCTTCCGGAAGGATGAGTGAGCCGGGTTGGCGCAGTGCCTTGACTTCGGGGAGTAACAGTGCGTCCAGGGCGCCGATCGGTTGCTGTCGGGAAGAGGCCGCACCGTGTACGGTGATCTGGTAGCTGCGCGCAGCAAGCAGTTGGATGCCGGCAACCAAGCCTTGTTCCGGAACATTGCGCATCCAGCGGATTACGCCGATGCGCCAGAACGTGTTGGCACCTTCACGCTCGCGTAAACCGATGATTTCACCGACTTGTGCGCGCGCGGGTTCAGGATGTTCCCAGCAGATGCAGTAGCCGCCTGGACTTGCATTGATCAGCCGCCAGTCGGCCCATTCCTGAGGGGGATTCGAGGTGGGGATGGGGTCGGCTGGGGTATTCAGCCCAGTGTCATCCGGTGTGTCGGGTACACTGCGTTCCCACATGGAGTCGTTGACCACGAGGCGCCAGATGTCGTCACTGGTTGCGTTGGGATCGTAATAGTTGGCTGGGTCGGCGTTTGCCTGGCGTTGGTGGTCAGAAATCGTCTGAAGATCCAAGGCACGGGTCCTTTCTGGCAGGCCGACCGCCTTGAAGGAATTGCCATGTCCGGCCCGATCGGGGTCGGCCTGGATCGCACGATGTATGGTGTCTAAGCCGATGGCTACGTAGATACGCTCATCACGGTCCGCGCGGGCAAAGTCCCGTTTGGCGTGCTGTGTGAGATGCAGCATCAGTTTTCGCGCCATATCAGAAGTCAATGTGGGCGCTGATGTCTGGCTGACGTTGTCCTGAACCTGCTCTCGCAAGAGTAGTAGCAATTTCTCTGGTGCGAGTCCACGCAAACTGCTCATCGAAGGCACATCTGACAGTGTCGTATAGGCGGGGGGGCGATCCAGGTCCAGGTTGATGAGATAGACGCCGTCATTAGCATCAGGCAGAGGGCGAGCGTCGATGTTAACGAGACTTGCAGTACGCTCGAAGAAATAGGCCAGTCGTTCGGCCTCACCCTGGCGTAAGGTGGTTGGCAGGCTTAGAGCGAGTAGGGAGGACTGCAGATAAACATCAGCAATACTGGATTGCCTGATGTGGCGGTAGGTTGAGTCCTTCACGACGCTCGATGTGAGGCCATGTTCTTCCGCGAATGCGTAGAGCAAATGGATGTCATGCCACATGCCTGCCGGCTCTGTTTCGTACATTTGCGCTGCGAGCAGATGAATCTGACCCATATGGCGCAGGGCACGATGGGTGGCAAGCGCGAGTAGTTTCGGGCTAAGGGTTTCGCCGCGTGATGCGTCACGCAAGGCCAGTTTGTAGCCAGTGGAGGTTTCCTTGTGCAGACGCATCAGCAGGCGCAGGATCTTGCGTCCGCGAGGAGGCAGGGGCAGTGAGCGCGCGATGAATTGACGGCTCAGGTGTTGCAGTACGGGCTGAGCGCTATCCCGAATCAATTCCATGTTCTGGATGCGTTGCCCAGCAGGTAACTGCGTCTGATTGAGGCTGAGCAGGCCGTTGTACAGAAGCCGTGTGGTCTCGCCCATATCGATGATGGGGAGCGATTTAAGCCAACGACGCAAAGGTCTTGGCGACTGCGGGATGCCTTCGTCAGCGGAAGGCCTGTTCTTGAGCGGGGGCCACGGCATCGGCGTCAATGTCCAGCTTATATGTGATTATTATGAAAATTCGTATGGGTCAATAGTAGCGCTATCCAGACTCCGGTTGAAGCCTCGTGCCCGTATCCAGGGGTGGGATGTCTGTTTTCCCCGATTTGCCAGCCTCCTCGCGGACCAGCCTGGGTACTAGATACCCGGGTAGGGACGCGCGCAGGTTGTGCATGATCTCTCTTGCATGGGTCTCCGGTATGTTGAAGTGCGCTGCGCCGGCGACTGGGTCGAGCAGGTGCAGGTAGTACGGCAGGACGCCGAATTCGAACAGACGCAGGCTCAGCGAAGCGAGCGTTTCCGTGGTGTCGTTGATGTCGCGCAGCAGCACGCTTTGGTTGAGCAGGCTGACGCCAGCCATACGTAGTCGATTCAGGGCTTCGCCCACATCGTGGTCGAGTTCGTTGGCGTGGTTGCAGTGAATGACGCAGACCACCTGCAAGCGGGTGCTACATATCCAGCCCAACAGGGCCTCGTCCACGCGTTCCGGCAGGATCACGGGCATGCGCGAGTGCAAACGAAGCCGTCTGAGCTGTGGGAGTTCCTCGAGGGCTTTCACCCAGGCGGAGAGCTTCTCGTCGTCGAGCATCAGCGGGTCGCCGCCACTGAGAATGATTTCGTCGATTTCCGGGTGTTGGCGCAGGGCTTCTATCAGTCTCTCCAGGCGCCCATGAGAGGCTCCAGATTCGGCGTAGGGAAAGTGCCGGCGGAAGCAGTAACGGCAGTGAACGGCACAGGCGCCGGTGGCCACGATCAAGGCGCGGCCATGGTATTTGTGCAGCAAGCCAGGTGCGCTCAAGGCTTGCAAGTCACCGACCGGGTCGGTGATGAAACCTGGGACTTCGGCCGTTTCCGCCGCCTGCGGCAATACCTGCAGTAGCAGAGGGTCGTTCGGGTCGCCCCGGCGCATGCGTGCGATATAGCCGAGCGGGGCGAGCAGCGGAAACTCACGCGCAGCCGCGGCATCGCCAATCGTCGTGGCAGGCAGTTCGACCAACCGGAGCAGTTCGAACGGGTCGCGCACCGCGTCCCGCATGGCGCGACGCCACGGCGCAAGGGCGTCGTCCGGGTCCTGTATTGCGTGAGGCGTAAGCGGTATCATAGGCGGCTTTATCTTACTTCAATTGCCTCGGCGCGCGGCGCGTTACCGAGAGGGGACTATGGCGACATACAGCACAAGTGAGTTTCGTGGCGGGCTGAAGATCATGCTGGACGGCGATCCGTACTCGATCGTGGAGAACGAGTTCGTTAAACCCGGCAAGGGGCAGGCCTTCAACCGGGTGCGCATCCGCAACCTGAAGACGGGCCGGGTCATCGACAAGACCTTCAAGTCCGGCGAGACCGTCGAGGCGGCCGACGTGGTCGACGTCAACATGCAGTACCTCTACACGGACGGCGAGTTCTGGCACTTCATGGTACCGGACACCTTCGAGCAATATGCCGCCGTCGAGGCGTCGGTCGCCGAGGCGAAGAACTGGTTGAAGGATCAGGATGTCTGCATCGTGACCCTGTGGAACAACCAGCCGCTGACCGTCACGCCGCCGAACTTCGTCGAACTGACCATTGTCGAGACCGATCCCGGCGTGCGCGGCGATACCGCGACCGGCGGCACCAAGCCCGCGAAGCTGGAGACGGGCGCGGTAGTCAAGGTGCCGCTGTTCATCGAGCAGGGCGAGGTGCTGCGCATCGATACGCGTACCGGCGAATACGTGTCGCGCGTCAGCAAGTGACCTTGCCTTGACGGACTGGCGCCCGACCGCCTCCCGCGAGGCATTGCAACAACGCGCCAGTCTGCTTGCCGCACTCCGCGGTTTTTTCGCGGAGCGCTCCCTGCTCGAAGTGGAAACGCCCATGCTCTCGGTGGGCGCAACCACCGACCCCACCATCGAGAGCTTCGCGCTGCACGGCGCGACACCGCCACGCTATCTGCATACCTCGCCCGAATTCCCCATGAAGCGCCTGCTGGCCGCCGGTAGCGGGGATATCTATCAGATCTGCCGGGTGTTCCGGCAGGGCGAGCGCGGCCGCTTCCACAACCCCGAGTTCACCCTCGTCGAATGGTATCGCCTCGGCTGGGACGATGCGCGCCTTGCCTCCGAGGTGGTCGAGTTGGCGCTGCGGGCCGCAGAATCCCTAGATCTGCCGGCCGATTTCGAGGTGGCACGCTTGAGCTACGCGGAAGTGTTTGCGGAAGTGCTCGGCATTGATCCGCATCGCGCGCCCAAGGAAACCCTGATCGAGCTTGCGCGCACGGCCGGGGTGGCACCGGAAGGTGAGTTGACGCGCGACGGCTGGCTCGACTTGCTGATGGGGCTGGCGGTCGCGCCGGCATTCCCGGCAGGGCGGTTGACCGTGGTGAGCGATTATCCGGCGACGCAGGCGGCGCTGGCGCGGATCCGCGAGGGATATCCGCCGACGGCGGCGCGTTTCGAGGTGTTCGGCGGCAGCCTGGAGCTCGCCAACGGTTTCCACGAACTGACCGATGCCGGCGAGCAGGCACGCCGCTTTGCCGTCGATGAGGCGTACCGGGTGTCTGTCGACGCGCCGGAACGCCCTGCCGACAGACGCCTGATCGCCGCGCTGGAGGCCGGGTTGCCGGATTGTGCCGGCGTTGCCCTGGGGGTGGACCGCCTGCTCCTGTGGCTGACTGGCCGTGACGACCTAGCCGAGGTGATCGCCTTCCCCTGGGAACGTGCCTGATCCGCTGTCATGCTGTGCGGTGTTCGTCGCCAGGCGCTGTCCCATGCGGATGGAGGAGCCAGTTTCCAGGCTGGGCAGCCATGCGACGGCGCCCGGAGCGAACAGCAGGATCACCGTTGAGCCCATGTTGAAACGACCCAGTTCCTCGCCGCGGGCGAGGCGTACCGAACGTTCCCCGGTATCGGGATAATCCAGTTCGCAGACGTGCCGGCCGGCCGGCGGGGTGACCAATCCCGCCCACACGGTTTCTATCGCGGCGACATTGATCGCGCCCACCATCACCACGGCCATCGGCCCGGCTGGCGTGTCGAAATGCGCGATCACACGCTCGTTGCGCGCGAACAGCCGCGGCACGGTGGCGACGGTATGCGGCGCCACGCTGAACAGGCGTCCCGGCACATAGGTCATGTGGGTGAGGGTGCCGTCGAGCGGCATGTGAATCCGGTGGTAGTCGCGCGGCGAGAGATACAGCGTGGCAAAGCTGCCGCCGCGATAGGCCCGCGCGGCAGGTTCGCCGGCGAGCAGTTCGGCCAGACTGTAGTCGCGGCCCTTGGCCTGGAAGATGCGATCTTCGTAGATACCGCCGAGTGCGCTCACCGTGCCGTCGACCGGCGATGCGACCGCGTCGCCAGCCGGATCCAGCGGCCGGGCGTCGGGGCGCAGGGCGCGGGTGAAGAAGGCGTTGAAGCTGGGGTAGGCCTTCGGATCGCTTTGGATCGCGTCGCTCAGATCCACGTCGTAGGCGCGTACGAAACTGCGGATGACGGAGGCGGCAAGGGGCGAGCGTATGCGCGTCAATCCATAAATGATGCGTGAAATCGCGTGATGCGGCAGCAGGTAGAGCGGCCAGGACTTCAGATAGTCGGTCAGCATGGGCGTCTTCGGTGATGGCGTGTCTGCGGATGTGCGTGCCCGCTCCGGGAGCGTATTATGCCGCTTTTTGCCGATATCGGCGGCAGGGGGGAGCATGGAGATCAACGAGACCGCCATCGGCGAGCTGACGACGCTGCGCGACCTGATGCGCTGGGCCGCGAGCCGTTTTGCCGAGGCGGGCATCGCATGCGGGCATGGCATGGCGAACGAACTCGATGAGGCCGTCTATCTCGTTCTGCATGCGCTGTATCTGCCGCCGGATCTCGACCCGGCCTGGTTCGACGCGCGTCTGACTGCGGCAGAGCGTACGGAGGCCCTTACCCTGATTGCACGCCGCATCGATGAACGGCGCCCGGCCGCCTACCTGACCCATGAGGCCTGGTTCTGCGGTCTTCCCTTCTACGTGGACGAACGCGTGCTGGTGCCGCGTTCCCCGATTGCCGAATTGATCGAGGCGGCCTTCGAGCCCTGGATCGACCCCGCCAGGGTAACTCGGGTGCTGGATGTCGGTACCGGCAGCGGCTGCATCGGCATCGCCTGCGCGTACGCCTTTCCCGGGATCGAAGTCGATCTGGTCGATATTTCCCCCGAAGCGCTTGAAGTGGCACAGATCAATGTCGAGCGTCACGATCTGAAGGACCGCGTACACACTGTGCTTTCCGATGGCTTGTCCGCAATCGGCGATGAGACCTATGACATCATCGTGAGCAATCCGCCTTACGTCGATGCCGAGGACATGAGCGGTCTGGCGCCGGAATTTCGCTGCGAGCCGGAACTGGGCCTCGCGGCAGGCGAAGAGGGTCTGGACGTGGTCGTGCCGCTGGTGGAACAGGCGGTAGCGCATCTCAATCCGGGCGGCATTCTGGTCGTCGAGGTGGGCAACAGCGCTGCTGCGTTGGAACGTCGCCTGGACGGCTGGCCGTTGACCTGGGTCGAGTTCGAGCGAGGAGGCGGCGGTGTGTTCCTGCTGACCCGCGAGCAGATTGAAACCGCCATGGGGCACGCCTAACCCGGCGCGCCCCATTCGCACGGGGACTCTACCCGTCAGTTGGTCCGCGTTTCCCCGGTGGTTTCCTTGATCGCAGGCGGATTCACGATGGTGGGTTTGGCTACTGTCGCTGCCATTGGGATGTTGCCGAGATCGGTAGTGATCTTGGCCTTGGCGCGCAGGTCGCCGACATACTTCTGGATGGCCTGTTGCGTCAGCAGATTCTCAATTCTCGACTTGACCTGATCGAACGGTGGCGGATTGAGCTTGCGTGTGTCCTGCAGGAGGATCACGTGCCAGCCGAAGCGCGTGTGTACCGGTGTCTTGGTGTATTCACCTTTCTTGAGCTTCTCTACCGCGGCGGTGAAAGGCGGCACCATGGTGTCTGCGGTGAACCAACCGAGTTCGCCGCCCTGAGGGGCTGACGGGGCAATGGAATCTTTCTTGGCGAGCGCTGCGAAGTTGGCACCCTTGTTTAGCTGCTGAATGATTTTCTCGGCTTCGGCCTTGGTCTTGACCAGGATGTGGCTGGCCTTGTACTCGGTGCCGCTGGATTGTGCGACGACCTGTTCGTAGGTCTTTTTGAGCTCGGCATCGCTGTAGTTGGGGTGGCCGAATTTCTCTCTCAGAAGCGCCTGGATCAGAATGTTGGCGGTGTTTTCTTCCACCTTGGCCTGGATCTGCGGGCGCTTGTCGATGCCAGCGGAGACGGCAGCCTGTTTGAGGAGTTCCATGTCAACCAGCTCCTCTACCAACGCCTTGCGGCTGAGTTTGACGTTCGGCATCTGCAGGGCTCGGCCGGATTTGTAGTTGTCGTACTGGGCCAGCGTGATGGGCTGGCCATTGACTGTTGCGACGATGTGACTATTCGGGGCGCTGGAGGCCTCGTTTGAGGTGTCGCTCTTGTGTGATTGGCAGCCCGCGAGCAGGACGGTGGATAGAACAAGACTGGCACCCAGCCAGACAAAGGATCGGTTCATGATCGGTTTCCGGAGTTGTTGCGGGAGGGAACGGGTTTGTGATCGCCTTGGCGTGGCTTGGGGCGACTAAGGAAAGGTTTGGCGAAAGGGTTTGACCTCGACGCTGGCATAGACGCCTGCGGCTACATAGGGGTCGGCGTCGGCCCAGGTGCGCGCTTCTCCCAGGGAGTCGAATTCGGCGACGATTACGCTGCCGCTGAAGCCGGCCGGGCCAGGATCTTCATTGTCGATGGCGGGCATGGGGCCTCCGAGCACAAGACGGCCTTCATCCAGTAATTGCTGCAGTCGCGCCACGTGTGCAGGCCGGGCGCTGAGCCGTTTCTGCAGGCTGTCGGCATGGTCGTGGGCATAGATGATGTAGAGCATTCAGACTTCCTCGTCGGCCTGGGTGTCCTGCATGAAGCGGGCGAGATAGAAGGCTTGCGCGATGATGAACAGCACGCTCAGCCCGAGCATTCCGAACATCTTGAAGTCAACCCAGGTTTCCTGGCTGAAACGATAGGCGACCCAGATGTTGAGGGCGCCGGATATGATGAAAAAGACGATCCAGCCCATATTCAGGCGTCGCCAGATTTCCCCTGGCACCGTGACCGCATGCGACATCATGCGTTCGACCAGGGTGCGCCGTCCGATCAGATGGCTGACCAGGAACGCGGCGGCGAACAACCAGTTCAGAATCGTCGGCTTCCATTTGATGAACAGCGGGTCATGGAAGGCCAGTGTGGCGCCGCCGAATACGGTAATGAGCGCCAGAGAGACAAGATGCATGGTCTCGAAACGGCGATGACGCAGCCAGTAGAGACCGACCTGCAGGAATGAGGCGATGATGGCGACTGCCGTGGCCATGAAAATGGCATCCGCATGGTCGCCAGGTGTGAGGGTCAGCGGCAACAGCGGATTGATGGCATGGATGACCTCAGGCGGGATCGATCCATAGAACTTGTAGACCAGGAAAAACAGTAAAACCGGGAAAAAATCAAAAAGCAGCTTCATGGACAGGCCCGGTGTTGGCTTGATACAAGATCATATCAGATCGGCTAGCGGATGCGCCTTGCCGCGGTGGGCGCTACCATGTCGCCCCCCCCTTCATGCGAAGACCGCGATGAGTCAGCATTTCGATGTGCATCCCACCAGCCCGCAACCGAGGCTGGTGCGTCAGGCGGTGGATATCCTGTCCCGCGGCGGCGTTATCGTCTATCCGACGGACTCCTGCTATGCGCTGGGCTGCCTGATCGGCGACAAGTCGGCCCAGGAACGAATCAGGCGCATCCGGCGGATCGAGCAGAATCACCATTTCACGCTGGTGTGTCGGGATCTTTCCGAGATATCGATCTACGCGAAGGTCAGTGACCAGTCCTACCGCCTGATGAAGGCCTTGACGCCCGGGCCGTATACGTTCCTGCTGCCCGCCACGCGCGAGGTCCCGCGCAGACTTCAGAATCCCAAGCGTAAGACTATCGGTCTGCGGGTGCCCGACAATGCGGTGACGCAGGCGTTGCTCACTGAATTGGGGGCGCCGTTGATGAGTACCACGTTGTGGCTGCCAGGGGATGCCTTGCCGCATAGCGCGGGCTACGAAATTCGTGAGCGATTGGAGCATGACGTCGATTTGGTGATCGACAGCGGTACCTGCGGTGTGGAGCCGACGACCGTAGTCGATCTCGATGTGGATCCGCCGCGCGTCCTGCGCCAGGGCAAGGGCGAAATCGGGCACCTGTTGACCGAATGAGAGGTGCTGCCAAGGCCAGTGTCGAAGTTTTCCACGATAGCAGGGAGTCATCGCGTATAATCGCGACCTTATGAATTTTGATCAAATCATACAAACCATCAGCATCTGGATCCTGCCGGTGCTGTTTGCGGTGACTCTGCATGAGGCGGCACATGGCTATGTCGCCAAGCGATTGGGCGATACGACCGCTCAGATGCTGGGTCGTTTGAGCCTCAATCCGCTACGCCATGTCGATCCCATCGGTACGGTGGCAGTGCCTTTGGCTCTGCTGGTGTTCGGAACATTCAGCGGTTTGGGTTCGATCATCTTCGGTTGGGCGAAGCCCGTGCCGGTCAATTTCAACAACCTCAAGCACCCGCGGCGCGACATGGCAATAGTGGCCGTTGCCGGGCCACTGGCCAATCTGGCAATGGCCCTGGTCTGGGCCCTGGTGATGAAGCTCGGTCTGAACTTCGCTGATACGGCCAACAGTTTCTTTTCTATTCCGCTGACCCTGATGGGGCAGGCGGGTATCGCCATCAATATCAGCCTGATGATACTGAACCTACTGCCGATTCCACCGTTGGATGGCGGGCGCGTGCTTTCCGGTCTGCTGCCGCCCGTGTGGTCGGACCGTCTGGACCGCATCGAGCCCTACGGGCTGATCATTCTGGTCACCCTGCTGGTGACAAAAGTGCTGTACATGATCATCGTGCCGATCTATGTATTCGTCGCCAATATCATCTACAACCTCTTCGGTTTGCCGCACTTGTAGGAGTAGGCGTGAGTTCCGTTCTGGTACCCAATCAACGTGTGTTGTCGGGCATGCGCCCGACGGGCCGCATCCATCTCGGGCATTACCACGGCGTGGTCAAAAATTGGGTCGAACTGCAGCACACGCACGAGTGCTTCTTTTTCGTGGCCGACTGGCACGCGCTGACCACGCACTACGAGGATCTGAGCCATCTTGAGGACAATACCCGCGAGATGGTGATCGACTGGCTTGCCGCGGGCATCAACCCGGGTTCGGCGACCATGTTCGTGCAGTCCTGGGTGCCCGAGCACGCTGAGCTGCATCTGCTGCTGTCGATGATCACCCCGCTTGGCTGGCTGGAGCGGGTACCGAGCTTCAAGGACCAGCAGGAGCAGCTCAAGGATCGCGACCTCGCCACCTACGGTTTTCTCGGTTATCCGTTGCTGCAGAGCGCCGATATCCTGATCTACAAGGCGGGGCTGGTGCCGGTCGGCGAGGATCAGGTGCCGCATCTGGAAATCACCCGCGAGATCGCGCGGCGCTTCAATCATCTCTACGGACGCGAGCCCGACTTTGCGGAGCGCGCCGAACAGGCGATCGCCAAGATGGGCAAGAAGAACGCCCGTCTGTATCGCGACCTGCGTCGACGCTACCAGGAACAGGGCGAGACGGAGGCGATCGAGATCGCCCGCGCCCTGCTCGAGTCGCAGCAGAATCTGTCGATCGGCGACCGCGATCGCCTGTTCGGCTATCTCGAAGGTTCCGGACGCATTATCCTGCCCGAGCCGCAGGCGCTGCTGACGCGTTCCTCGAAGCTGCCCGGACTCGACGGCCGCAAGATGTCCAAGTCCTATCACAACACCATCTCCCTACGCGACGCGCCGGCTGACGTGGAAAAAAACATACGCACCATGCCAACCGATCCGGCACGCGTACGCCGGACCGATCCGGGCGATCCCGAGAAATGTCCCGTATGGCAGTTTCATCAGGTCTACTCCGGGCAGGACGTGATGGAATGGGTGCAGGCCGGATGCCGCAGTGCCGGTATTGGCTGTCTGGACTGCAAGCAGCCGGTGATCGATGCGGTGCTGGGTGAGCTCGCACCGATTCAGGAGCGTGCGCGCGAATACGAGGCCGATCCCTCGCTGGTACAGAACGTACTCAACGAAGGTACCGAAGCCGCCCGCGACGTGGCCGAGGAAACGATGACCGAGGTGCGTCGCGCCATGGGTCTGGCCTACCGCTGATGGCGCAGGATCGCGCGCAGCGGAGGTCGGTGGGTCGTGGGATAGCGTCGACATGAGTTCCGACGCACCCTCCGAACCGAGTACGACCCAGGCTGCTCCCGCCGGTCACGCGCAGTCCGAACTGCCCTTCGCCCTAGTCTGGGGCGAGCCGCTGTCCAATCCGCCGCAGGACCTCTACATCCCGCCGGATGCGCTGGAGGTCTTCCTGGAGGCCTTCGAAGGGCCGCTGGACCTGCTGCTGTACCTGATCAAGCGGCAAAATCTCAACATCCTCGACATCCCGATCGCCGAAGTCACGCGCCAGTATGTTGAATACATCGCGCTGATGCAGGAGCTGAGGCTGGAGCTGGCCGCGGAATATCTGGTGATGGCCGCCGTGCTTGCGGAAATCAAATCGCGCATGCTGCTGCCGAGGCCCGCCGAGGCGGAAGACGACGATGCCGATCCCCGGGCCGAACTGGTACGCCGCCTGCAGGAGTACGAGCGCATCCGTCGGGCTGCCGAGGAGATCGATGCGCTGCCGCGTCTCGAGCGCGATTATCTGGTGGCCGGCGCCGAGCCGCCGCCACGCGAGGCCGCGCGTCCCGAACCGGAGGTTTCGTTGCGCGAGATGCTCTATGCCTTACGCGAGGTGCTGGGGCGTGCGCAGATGTTCAGCCACCATCACATTCAGCGCGAACCTCTGTCGGTGCGCGAGCGCATGTCGCGCGTGCTGGCCGGGTTGAGCGACGAATTCGTCGAATTCAGCGGGTTTTTCGCCCCGGAGGAAGGGCGCCGCGGCGTGGTGGTCACGCTGTTGGCGATGCTGGAACTGCTCAAGGACCATCTGATCGAGCTGGTACAGAATGCTCCCTTCACTCCGATCTACGTCAAACGCGCCGAACGCTGAGGAGAGCCCGTGAGCACGCTTTCGAATCTGCGCGAGATCATCGAGGCGGCCCTGTTGGCCGCTGGCCAGCCGATGACTCTGGACCGTCTGCAGCGTCTGTTCGAAGGCGATCCGGGCGCACCAGATCGCAGTACCCTGCGTCAGGCCTTGGACGAACTGGCCCAGGATTGTTCGACGCGCTGTTACGAGCTGCAGGAGGTGGCCAGCGGCTATCGCCTGCAGATCAAGCCTGCGTATACGTCCTGGATCCAGCGCATGTGGGAGGAAAAGCCGCCGCGTTATTCGCGTGCGACGCTGGAAACCCTGGCGCTGGTTGCCTACCGCCAGCCGATCACGCGTGGCGAGATCGAGGCCGTGCGCGGCGTCAGTGTCAGCAGTCACATTCTCAAGGGACTGCAGGAGCGGGACTGGATCAAGGTGGTGGGGCATCGCGAAGTTCCCGGGCGTCCGGCGCTGTATGCCACCACGCGGAGCTTTCTGGATTATTTCGGCCTGAAGTCCCTGGACGAACTGCCGCCGCTCGCCGAGTTCACCGATCTGGACGGTTTGCACCCCCAACTCGATCTGGGCGATCCGGAAACGATCGGTGCGGACGTGGCCGACGTGGAGGACCGCCAAGGGGAATCGCCGCAGTCGACGGACGAGGATGAGGCTTGATATGACCCTGGCGCTCCGCTACGCCCTGTTCGCAGCCATCGCCACCCTGGCGAACCTGCTCGCTCAGGAAGGCGTGCTGGACGCCGGACCGGGGCTGCCTTATCGCCTGTATCTGGCGATGGCGGTGGGCACGCTCGTCGGCCTGTATGTGAAATATGTGCTCGACAAACGCTATATCTTTGCCTATCGGACTCGCGACGCCGCCCACGATCTGCGCACTTTCATCCTGTATGCGGCTAGCGGGGCGTTCACCACGATCGTGTTCTGGGGTAGCGAACTCGGTGCGTATCACCTGGTCGGCACCCATGCCGCGCGCATTGCCGGTGCGATAGTCGGCCTGGCGATCGGATACTGGATCAAATACCGTCTGGACCGTCGCTTCGCTTTTGCGCCCGCCGGTGCAGCCGCCGGTTGAGTACGGCTTCAGCGCTCGAGCAGACGCGGCATCAGCATCACCAGATTGCAGGGTCGTGTACGGTGATCCAGTTGCGCCTCGATCAGGCGGTCCCACCCGGTGCGGCAGGCCCCGGACGATCCCGGCAGACAGAAGATGTAGGTGGCGTTGGCCACGCCCGCGACCGCTCTCGACTGCAGGCTTGAAGTCTTGATTTCCTCGTACGAGAGCATGCGGAACAGCTCTCCGAAACCCTCGATCTTCTTGTCCAGAAGCGGTTTGACCGCCTCCGGCGTACCGTCGCGCCCGGTCACGCCGGTCCCGCCGGTGGTGACCACGGCATTGATCTCGGGATTGGCGATCCACTGCGACAGGACGGCGCGTATCTGGTAGATGTCGTCCTTGACGATGCGCCGTTCGGCCACGCGGTGTCCGGCTTGCTCGATGCGTTGCACGAGCACCTGTCCCGATGT
Organism: Acidihalobacter aeolianus; assembly: GCF_001753165.1. Classification (GTDB taxonomy): domain Bacteria; phylum Pseudomonadota; class Gammaproteobacteria; order DSM-5130; family Acidihalobacteraceae; genus Acidihalobacter; species Acidihalobacter aeolianus. The sequence continues at coordinate 2,019,235 of NZ_CP017448.1, read as the reverse complement.
GTCGTCGACCTCGGTACGGCTGTCGGAGATGGTGAGCACGGCAATGTCGAGCGGGATAAATGGGATGGATGGGTCCACGTGGCACTCCTCGGAATTCTGTGACGGCGGCGCTGCATGCGTCGTCGTCGGGTACAATGTGTCGATGAACGATAGTGTACCGCCCGAGAGGTTGCAGAAGTTGCTGGCGCGCGCCGGTCTGGGTTCGCGACGCGAGATCGAGGGCTGGATTGCCGCGGGCGAAATCGCCGTGAACGGCGAGGTCGCCACATTGGGTACCCGCGCCCGCCCCAGTGACCGCGTGACCCGGCTCGGGCGGCCATTGGCCCTGTTGCGACGTGTCGCCCAGGCTCCACGCACCATTGCCTATTTCAAACCAGAGGGCGAAATCAGCACGCGCAAGGACCCGGAAGGGCGCCCTAGCGCCTTCGCCCGGCTGCCGCGCGGTCGTTGGGTCGGGGTGGGCCGTCTGGACATCAATACCTCCGGACTGTTGCTGTTCACGAGCGATGGGGAATTGGCCCATCGGCTGATGCATCCCTCGAGTGGCGTCGAGCGCGAATATGCGGTGCGCGTGCGCGGCGAGGTTGACGACGCGCAGCTCGCGCGCCTGCGTGAGGGCGTCAGCCTAGACGATGGTCCGGCCTCGTTCGACGAGGTCACCGACGCTGGCGGCAGTGGAGGGGCCAATCGCTGGTTCCACGTCGTGATCAAGGAGGGCCGCAAACGTGAGGTCAGGCGGCTGTGGGAGGCGGTGGGTGCGACCGTCAGTCGGCTGATTCGCGTCCGCTACGGACCCGTGCGTCTGGGGCGCGTGCTGCGAGCCGGTCGCTGGCGCGAGCTGGAAGGTGCCGAACTGGCGGAACTGTACCGCGCCGCCGGCCTCGAACCGCCCGGTGCGGAAGCGCCGCCGCCCCGACCGGCTCGCCGCCCGCGCAGTCCGGGCCGACGCTGAGGCCGGCATGGCCATGACCTGCCGGCTCGACACCGCGCAGGTCGAGCGCGTTTACGAACGTCTGTTCGATGCCTATGGCGAGCAGCACTGGTGGCCGGCCGACACGCCCTTCGAGGTGATGCTCGGAGCCATACTGACCCAGAACACGAGTTGGCAGAACGTCGAAAAGGCGTTGGATCGTCTGCGCGGCGCTGTCTTGCTCGATGCGGAGTCGCTTTTGTCCATGCCGCGGGAGGTGTTGGCCGACCATCTGCGCCCGGCAGGTTATTACAACCTCAAGGCTGGCCGACTGGCGGCCTTTCTCGCATGGTACTGCGAGCAAGGGGGTTATGCGGCATTGAACGCACTCGAAACGGCCGAACTGCGCTCCGGGCTACTCGGTGTGCACGGCATCGGCCCGGAAACCGCCGACGACATGCTGCTATATGCCTTCGGACGCCCCGTATTCGTCATCGATGCCTACACCCGGCGCCTCTTCGGGCGGCTGGGCATGTTGCCGCCCGACGCGCCATACGAGTCGCTTCGCGGGGCCTTCGAGGCGGCGATTCCGGCGGATGCCAGGCATTACGGCGAATGGCATGCCTTGATCGTGGCACATGCCAAATCGGCATGCCGATCCCGCCCGGTTTGCGCCGAGTGCCCCCTTCGCGGGCTGTGCCCGGCGGCGTTACGTCAGGAGGCGGTTGGCCGGCCTCTATACTCGAACTAACGTCACGGTACAGTGACTCAGTTGAGTAGAGTAGTGGATGTTGAGTTTGCCAGGGTCAGGCAAACTCGGGGCTACGAACACAGCTTGCCTGCTTCAAGCAAGCCTTCCTGACAATGCGTGAGGACGATGCCGATGCTTGGCATATGGGCTAAATCCTCCGTGCCGGCACCGGTCGTTCATTTCGTTACAGTTTGCCCGGCTGACATTCGAAGTCGGTTCCCGTGATGCCGCGACTATCCGGACCCAGGAAATACAGATAGGGTCCCACCATGGCCTCGGGCTTCGGGTGGGCGTCGATCTTTTCGCCCGGGTAGTGGGCGCGACGTTCACGAGTGATAACCGGGCCAGTGTCGATGCCGTTGACGCGCATCGGGTGGTTGCTCTCGGCATCGTATTCGGCGGCGAGGATATCGAGCATGCCCTTTTGTCCGGCCTTGGCGATGCCATATCCGCCCCAATAGGCACGCTGGCAGTGATGCGTGGAAAAGACGATCGCTGGATCTTCGGCGCGTTCGAGCAATGGCAGGCAGGCACGAGTGAGCAGGAAGGGTGCATGCAGATTGACGGCCATGACCTTGGCCCATAATTCCACGTCATAGTGCTTGAAAGGGGTGAGCGCCCCGATCCAGCCGGCATTGTTGACCAGTCCGTGGAGTTGGCCGAATTCGCCGGCAATATTGTCCGTCAGGTCGGCGTAGTCCTTGGCGGTGGCGCCCTCGAGGTTCATCGGATAGATCGCCGGCTGCAGGCCTCCCTGGCTCTCGATCTCGTCGTAAACGGCTTCGAGCTTCTTCACGGTCTTACCGAGCAGGATCACGGTGGCGCCGTGCGCGGCACAGGCAAGCGACACGGCACGACCGATACCGTCGCCGGCGCCGGTGATGAGAATGACACGTCCTTCGAGAAGCGGCGGGGTGGGTTCGTATTGTCTGATCGCAAGCTCGTCCAGAGGCATCAATCCAATCTCCTTATGATTTTTGTGGCACATTCTAACCCGCTGCGCACCGCGCCTTCGAGAGTCGCCGGCAGCCCGGTCGCAGTGTAATCGCCAGCCAGCCAGAGCCCCGCGAGCGGAGTCTGGCTGGATGGGCGGCGGGTTTCGTTGTCCGGCGTGGCCAGGAATGTGGCGGCACGCTCGCGGATGATCTGCACTTGCCTCGGTTTTCCCCAATTCGGGAAATGACACCCGATTTGTGCGGTTATGCGTTCGGCAAGGAATTCTTTCATCAGTTCCGTATCCGGGCCGGGGCCGCTGAGTACGGCTGCGATGATACCCGGTTCGCCCGCGATACGTCGGTCGAAGAGCCATGTAGCCGGTGGGTTCAGTAAGGCCTGCAGAGGTGGGTCGAGGCGGGCTGATGGCGTGTATTCGAGATAGGCCGTAACGATGGGGGAACGACCTAACGCGGTGATGTCCTGTGCAAGTTCCCGGGTGGCTGGCAGGCATTGCAGCAGACGTGCGGCTGCCGCTGGCGATACGGCCAGTACGACGTGATCGGCGTCCATACAGTTGTTGCCGCGCAGGCGTACGCGAGTGATGCGGTCGTCCGTGGCAATCAGTTCGCTTACACGGCTGTTGAGGCGGATGTCGGCCCCGCGACGGGCGAGTTCATGCAATGCAGGGCGCGGAAGCAATGCGCCGAGAGGCTGCTTCGGTATCAGCAGCTTTGCACAGTCCGCGTCTGCGAAGGCTTCGGCGAGGGTGCGTTGCAGCACGCGGGCCGAAGCCGCTTCAACGGGTAGGTTGAGTGCGGCCAGACACAACGGTGCCCAGATCAGGGAGATAGCGGTTTCGTTCTGTCCGCAGCCCAGCAGCCATTCGCGTGCGGTGGCATGCACGGGCGGGATGCCACGCAGCAGGCGGGCGGAGCGCAGCAGGGCCAGTCGCGTGGACCAGTCGATACCCCGCGCACCAGCCAGGGCCTGCAACAGATGCAGCTTGCCCGGTAGCTGTCCGCCGCGGAGGCGCACAGGGGCGCCGTCCGGCGATGGGCGCATGAACAGATCGAGCGGGGTCTCGTGGAATGCCTCTGCACGCTGTACGCCCAGACGCTGGAGCAACGCGAGTGTTTCACAGTATGCGCCGATCAGCAGATGCTGCCCGTTGTCGCGATGCGGCTGGGCAGGGAGGTCGCGCGCCCTGCCGCCGGCGACGCTCGCTGCTTCGAGCAACACGACGGGAATGCCCGCCGAGATCAGATGCAGTGCCGCGCTCAGCCCGGCCCAGCCGGCACCGACGACGACGACGGGCTTCACGCCACGGCGGCGCCTGGCTGGAGTCTGCGTTCGCGACGCGCCACGCGCCATGCGATCCACAGCTTGCGCAACGGCGTCAGGCGGATGCGGTGTTCCAGCACGCGGTAGCCGTCACGTTCGATTTCATCGAGCAGGGTGCGGTAGATCTCGGCCATGATGAGTCCGCTGCGCTGTGCGGGACGGTCGATCGCAGGCAGGTGACCGAGCGCGCGGGCATAGTAGTTGCGCGCACGCTCTGCCTGGAATGCGAACAGGGTCTTGATCGAATCGCTCGTGCGTCCGTGCCGCAGTTCCTCGGGTGCGACGCCGAAACGATTCAGCTCGTCCAGGGGGATGTAGATGCGCCCGCGTTCAGCATCCTCGCGGACGTCGCGCAGGATGTTGGTTAGCTGGAAGGCCATACCCAGGTCTTCCGCGTAACGTTCGGTCTCGCTGGCGGTATGGCCGAATATGGAGGCCGCCATGAGTCCCACGACGCCGGCAACCCGGTGGCAGTAAAGCGAAAGTTCGGTGAAGCTCGGATAGGCGTCGTACTCCAGGTCCATCTCCATGCCGGCCACGACCTCCTCGAGCTGGGCCTGCGAGATGGAGAAGCGGCGGACCGGTTCCGCGAGTGCGCGGGTAACCGGGTGTTGCGGCGCGCCGTCGAACAGCCGGCTCAGCTCCTCGCGCCACCAGGACAGTTTGTGCTTGGCGACCGCCGGTTCGAGATTGCGGTCGACGACATCGTCGACCTCGCGGCAGAAGGCATACAGTGCGGTGATCGCCTTGCGCCTCGCCTCGTCCAGAAAGAGGAAGCTGTAGTAGAAGCTGGAACCGCTGCGTGCGGCCTTTTGTCGGCAGTACTCGTCCGGCGTCATGATGATGTCTGAATTGGCCCGCGGCCATGCTAACACAGGCAGGTGACGGGTCAGCGACGCCGCGGCGGCAGCAGCGCACCGCGCAGTATGGCAACCCTGTCGCGGAAATCCAGGTGCGGGCGCGAAAACAGATCTTCTCCCTGATGTTGCAGCCGATGGAGGATGCGTGCGCCGCCGACGACGATGGCGCGCAGCTCCATGCCGATGCGCCCGGAAAGTCGGGCGCCGAGCGGCGCACCTGCACGCAGCAAACGGTCGGCCCGTTGGTAGTTGTGCTGCAACAGGCGGCGTAGGGCTGGCGTGCTGCTGCGGTCGGCGATATCCGCCTCCGTGACGCCGAAACGCGTCATTTCGTCCTGCGGCAGATAGATGCGGCCGCGATCGCAGTAGTCGCTGTGAATGTCCTGATAGAAGTTGATAAGCTGGAGCGAACTGCAGATCGCATCGGATTGGGCTAGATTGTCGGGTGTGTTTCGGCCGTAGAGATGGAGGATCAGCCTACCGACCGGATTGGCCGAGCGGCGGCAATAATCCATCACCTCGCCGAAATCCCGGTAGCGTGACTTCACCACGTCCTGACGGAAGGCGGAAAGCAGATCGTGCAGGGCGTCGACAGGCAGGTTATGGCGAGGTACGGCATCTGCCAGGGCGATGAAGATTGGGTCGTCGGGTGGGTTTCCTGCGGTTGCCAGATCCAGGCATTCTCCCATACGCGTCAGCGCATGGAGGCGGGCATCGGCGATTTCATCGCCTTCGTCCGCGAGATCGTCGGCGGTGCGTGCGAAAGCGTAGATGGCAGCAACCGGGCGTCGCAGTCGGCTTGGCAGCAGCCAGGAGGCGACGGGGAAGTTTTCGTAGTGCCGCGATGCGATATCGAGACACGTGCGGTAAGCCTGCTCCGTGTCTGTGGTGAGTCCGATGGTCGTCATACCGGCGGAGGCGATGCGTAGGTTTTCGGGCGGCAGCCGCCCGTATCCGCCATGGCGGCGGTAAGGAGAATGCGATGCCCGAGCATGAACAGCGAATGGTACACCGGGTGAAATTCATTGCCCGTGCGGCTTTGAGAACGGCTAAGGGATCGGTCGAGGTGCAGTTGCTGGATATCTCCCTCAAGGGAGCGCTTGTCGATGCTCCCAAGCCCGATCTCATCCCCTCGTTGGAAAGCCTGGTGGTGCTCGATCTCGCGCTTGGCGACAGCGTTGAGCTGATTATGAACGGCAAGGTGGTGCGTCATGCCGGCGGATGCAGGATCGGTTTGGCCTGGGACGGCATGGATGTGGATACCGCATCGCATCTGCATCGCCTCCTAGTTCTCAACCTGGGCGACGAGGCGGCTTTCGAAGCCGATCTCGACGTGATGTTGGCCGGTCTGGACGAGTAGCCCATCCGACTGTCGGATCGAGACGGGCGAAGCACTCACGCGAGCGAAGGTGTGGCCACCGGCAGCGAGTTCGCGTCGATCCATGCCAGCAGATCATCAGGGCGCGTGAGTGTGTCGTCCGCCCCCCAGGTATCCGGACGCTGCTCGGCGTCGATATAGCCCCACGAAGCGATCAGGGTATGCATGCCGGCTGATTTGCCGGCGGTGATGTCGCGTTCGGCATCCCCTAGATAACAGCAGGTGGATGGGGGCAGGTCGCATAGTTGAGCCGCATGCAGGAGCGTGGCGGGGTGCGGCTTGCGCTGCGGCAGATCGTCGCCGCTGACCAGGCAGGCACTGCGTTCCGTCAGCCCGAGCGCGGCGATCAAGGGTCTGGTCAGGAATCCCGGTTTGTTGGTGACGATGCCCCAGGCGATGCCGCGGGATTCCAGTGTTTCAAGTACGTTTCCCATTCCTGGAAACAGTACTGTTTCGGCCGCGAGTGCGGCGCTATAGATGTCCAGAAAACGTCTGCGCAGCGCTTCGAAACGTGCTTTCGGCAAGTTGTCGCCGAAACCGATCCGGATCATGGCGGTGCTGCCGTGCGAGACGTGATCGCGCACGGCTGTGAAAGGCAGCGGTGGCAATGCATTTTCCACTCTGAGCCGGTTGAGGGCGGCGGCCATGTCTAGTGCCGTATCGGCCAGAGTGCCGTCGAGGTCGAACAGCACGCCGCGTATGTGCGTCGGGTTAATTTGCGACGGCATGTACGAGGTAGTTGACCGAAACGTCGCGGGACAGCGAATAGCGCTGGGTCAGCGGGTTGAAATGCATGCCGGAAATGTCCACCAGGGTCAACTCGGCATGGCGGATGGCGCTGCCGAGCTCGGAGGGGCGGATGAAACGCTGATATTCGTGAGTGCCGCGCGGGAGCAGCTTGAGCAGGTATTCGGCACCGACGATCGCGAATAGGAAGGATTTGGGGTTGCGATTGAGGGTCGAGAAAAAGACGTGGCCACCGGGCTTCACCAGCTGCGCGCAGGCGCGCACCACGGACTCTGGATCGGGTACGTGCTCCAGCATCTCCATGCAGGTCACGACCTCGTAAGATCCCGGTTGTTGTGCGGCGAGCGCTTCGACGGTGACCTGCCGGTAGTCGACGCTGATACCCGATTCCAGGCCATGCAGTCGGGCCACGGAAAGCGGAGCCTCGCCCATGTCGATGCCGGTCACCTCCGCGCCTTTCGCCGCCATGGATTCGGCCAGGATGCCGCCGCCGCAGCCGACATCTACCACCCGCTTGCCTGCAAGTCCGCCGGCGCCGCTCTCGATATAGCCGAGACGCAAGGGGTTGATGTCGTGGAGTGGGCGGAACTCGCCGTCGGTATCCCACCAGCGGTGGGCAAGTTCCTCGAATTTGCCGATTTCCCGGGGGTCAACGTTGGCGTGGGCTTCGCTCATTCGGCTTCGTCGATGTGTGCGTGTGGCGAGAGTTTAACACCCCGGAGCCGCTGAATTCAGTCTTCTGCACGGTCGCTGCTGCCGATGCGCATGGCCCAGGATGCGGCGGATTCGGCCAGTTCATCCACGTTCAGCTGCGTGAGTTCGCGTTCGACCAGTTTTGACTGGCCGGCGATCCAGACATGGCTCACCGCCTCTCTGCCGGCGGCATAGACGAGGTGCGATACGGGGTCGTATATGGGCTGGGTTTCGAGGCGGCCGAGATCCACCGCCACCAAATCGGCGGCCTTGCCGACTTCGATCGAGCCGATTTCCTCGTCGAGCCCGAGTGCGCGTGCCCCGGACAGCGTGGCCATGCGCAGTGCGGCGTGTGCGGGGAGGGCGTCGGCGCGTCCGGCCACACCCTTGGCGAGAAGCGCCGCGGTGCGCATTTCATCCCACAGGTCGAGGTCGTTGTTGCTCGCCGCGCCATCGGTCCCCAGCGCCACGTTGACGCCGGCCTCGATCAGGTGGGCTACCGGCGCGAAACCGCTGGCCAGCTTGAGGTTGGATTGCGGACAATGGACAACGCTGGCGCCGCGTTCTGCCAGCAGGGCGATTTCGTGATCGCTGAGCTGGGTCATGTGTACCGCGACCAGGTTCGGTCCCAGTAGGCCGAGGGCGTCGAGGCGTGCGAGCGGTCTGACGCCGTGGTGCGTCAGATGATCGTCGATCTCCTGCTGCGTTTCGTGTACGTGGATGTGGACCGGCCGTTCGAGTTCGTTCGATAGGTTGCGGATGCGTTCCAGCGGCGCATCCGAGACGGTATAGGGCGCATGTGGTGCGAAGCAGGTGCTGATCAGGCCTTCGCCCTTGTGCGCGTCCATGACCTCGTCGAGTCCGCGTGCAATGTATTCGTCGGCGTTGCGCGCCCAAGCCGAGGGGAAGTCGACCACGATCATGCCGATGCTGGCGCGCATGCCGAGGTTGACGGCGACGCGGGCGGTGATCTCGGGAAAGAAGTACATGTCGTTGAAGCAGGTCGTACCGCCACGCAGCATTTCGGCGATCGCAAGACGCGTACCGTCACGCACGAAATCGGCACCGACCCAGCGTGCCTCGGCCGGCCAGATGTGCTGCTGTAACCAGGTCATCAGCGGCAGATCGTCGGCCAGCCCGCGCATCAGGGTCATCGCCGCGTGCGTATGCGCATTCACCAGGCCGGGAATCAAGGCATGTCGCGGCAGGTTGACGTGTTCTTCGGCGTGGTATCTTCGCGTGGCTTCGGATGCGGGTAGAATGTCGACGATGCGACGGCCGCGGACGGCCACGGCGTAGTGCTCGTGGACCAAGGGTTCGGGCGCTACAGGAATCACCCAACGCGCGCTGATCAATAGATCGATTTCTTCCATGGCGGCGACAATAACCGCGCATCGTGCCGGGTCGCAAGCCGGCTATCGACGGACAGGAGCTCTGGCATGGCGACACCTGACAACGACGGCGTGCGCGCCGTCATCTGGGCGGATGACCGCCTGAGATTGCTGGATCAGCGTCTGCTGCCGGCGCAGACGGCCTGGATTGAGGCGACCACTGCCGCCAAGGTTGCCGATGCGATTCGAGACATGGTGGTACGCGGCGCGCCGGCCATCGGCATTGCGGCCGCCTATGGCGCGGTGCTCGCTGCGCGTGCCTGTGGGCCTGACCGGGAGGCGCTCATGCGCGAACTCGATCGACTCGCCGCAGCCCGCCCGACCGCCGTCAATCTGGGCTGGGCGATTGCCCGTCAGCGCCGCCTCGTTGAGGAGAGCGTCGGCGATGCCACGCCCGCGCTGCTGGCTGAGGCCGTCGCGATTCACGAGGCGGATCTGTCCGCCAACCGCCGCATGGGCGAGCTGGGCGGTGCGCTGGTTGAAACGGGCGATGTGCTGACGCACTGCAACACCGGTTCCCTGGCCACCGGCGGCTATGGCACCGCCCTCGGGGTGATCCGCAGCGCCTACGCGGACGGTCGTATTGGTCGTGTGTATGCCGACGAAACCCGCCCCTGGCTGCAGGGTTCGCGGCTCACTGCCTGGGAGCTGATACACGACGGCATACCGGTTTCTCTGCTGTGCGAAGGCGCGGCGGCCTCGCTGCTGGCCAGCGGACGTGTCAGCTGGGTGATCGTCGGTGCGGACCGCATTGCCGCCAACGGCGATGTGGCCAACAAGATCGGCACCTACAGCCTGGCCGTACTGGCGCGCCACCATGACGTGCGTTTCATGGTCGTGGCGCCGACCAGCACCATCGACATGGCGACGCCGGATGGTGCGGCGATACCCATCGAAGAGCGTCCCGAAGAAGAACTGCTGAGCTTTGCGGGCAAGGCGGTCGCGGCGGCAGGTGCGAGCGCCTGGAATCCGGTGTTCGACGTGACGCCGGCGGACCTGATCGATGCCATCGTGACGGAGGTCGGGGTGGTCGAACACCCAGGACTTGCAGGCATGCATGAACTCATGGGGCAGCGCGCCTGAGCCCAGTCCTCAAGGGGGCTGCGTGTGGTATCATTCCAAGATTATTTTTCCATCTAGGGCTCCCCATCTGAATGGCTGATTTCGCCAAAGAACTACTCTCGGTCAATCTCGAAGACGAAATGCGCCAGTCCTACCTGGATTACGCGATGAGCGTGATCATCGGGCGGGCGCTGCCTGATGTACGTGACGGCCTCAAGCCTGTCCATCGCCGTGTGCTTTACGGCATGCACGAAGGCAGCTACGAATGGAACAAGGCCTATAAGAAGTCCGCGCGTATCGTCGGTGACGTCATGGGTAAGTATCACCCTCACGGCGACTCGGCTATCTACGACACCATCGTGCGCATGGCGCAACCCTTCAGTCTGCGCTACATGCTGGTGGACGGACAAGGAAACTTCGGTTCCATCGACGGCGACGCCCCTGCCGCGATGCGTTATACCGAGGTGCGCATGGCGCGCATCGCGCACGAACTGCTCGCCGACATCGACAAGGAAACCGTCGATTTCACGCCCAACTACGATGGTTCCGAGCGTGAGCCCGCTGTTCTTCCGGCGAAGATCCCGAATCTGCTGATCAACGGCTCAGCCGGTATTGCGGTCGGAATGGCTACCAACATCCCACCGCACAACCTCACCGAGGTCATCAACGCCTGTGTGGCTCTCATCGACACCCCCGAGGCGGATATCAACGAGTTGATGGAGTATGTGCCCGGGCCTGACTTCCCCACGGCGGCCGTCATCAACGGCGCCCAGGGCATTCGCGAGGCCTACCAGACTGGTCGCGGCCGGATCTACGTGCGCGCCCGATCCCACGTGGAGACGGACGAGCACAACGGTCGCGAGAGCATCGTCGTCACTGAGTTGCCGTATCAGGTCAACAAGGCGCGCTTGCTGGAAAAGATTGCGGAGCTGGTCAAGGAGAAGAAGCTCGAGGGCATCTCCGAGCTGCGCGACGAGTCCGACAAGGACGGCATGCGCATGGTCGTCGACCTCAAGCGCGGTGAAATGCCCGAGGTCGTGCTGAACAATCTGTACCAGCATACCCAGATGCAGAGCGTGTTCGGCATCAACATGGTGGCGCTGATAGACGGCCAGCCGCGGCTACTTGACCTCAAGTCGATGCTGGAGGCCTTCCTGCGCCATCGCCGCGAGGTGGTGACGCGGCGCACTCTGTATGACCTCCGCAAGGCTCGCGAACGGGCCCATGTCCTGGAAGGTCTCGCCGTCGCGTTGGCCAATATCGACGAAATCATCGAACTCATTCGCGCCTCGGCGACCCCGGTGGAGGCCAAGGCGGGATTGCTCGCTCGTGCCTGGCCGCCCGGGATGGTGACGGGCATGCTCGAGCGGGCCGGTGCGGAGGCTTCGCGGCCCGATGGGCTCGATCCGGCACTCGGTCTGGCCGACGACGGTTATCGCCTGTCCGAGGCACAGGCCCAGGCGATTCTGGATCTGCGCCTGCATCGCCTGACCGGTCTGGAGCAGGACAAGATCGTTTCCGAATACCGTGAGATTCTCGACAAGATCGAGGATCTTCTCGATATCCTCACCCGTCCCGGCAGGCTGATGCAGGTCATCCGGGACGAGCTGATCGCAATCCGCGAACAATTCGGCGATGCGCGTCGCACCGAAATTCTCGACCGTCGGCTCGACCTGTCGCTCGAAGACCTCATTTCTGAGCAGGATGTGGTGGTGACCCTGTCCCACGCCGGCTACGCCAAGGCCCAGCCGCTCGATCTCTATCGTGCGCAGCGTCGCGGAGGTCGCGGCAAGGCCGCGACGAGCATGCGCGAGGAGGATTTCGTCGAAACGCTGTTCGTGGCCAACACCCACGACACGATTCTGTGCTTCTCGAGCCACGGCAAGGTCTACTGGCTCAAGGTCTATGAACTCCCGCAGGCCGGGCGCAACGCACGTGGCCGCCCGATCGTGAATCTGCTCCCGCTGGAGGAAGGCGAACGCATCAATGCGGTGCTGCCGGTCAAGGATTTCGCCTCGGACAGCTATGTGTTCATGGCCACGGCACGCGGCACGGTGAAGAAGACGCCGCTGGTCGATTTCTCGCGCCCGCGCAGCACCGGAATTATTGCCGTCGACCTGCGCGACGGCGACCGCCTGATTGGGGTTGCCATGACCGATGGCGCGCAGGATGTGATGCTGTTGACCAGTGCTGGCAAGGCGGTCAGGTTTGCTGAGGCCGAGGTTCGGGCCATGGGCCGAACCGCGTGCGGCGTGCGCGGTGTGCGCCTGGGAGACGGACAGAGCGTCGTCTCGCTGATCATTCTCGATGAGAATGCGCAGGTGCTGATCGCCACCGAAAACGGCTACGGAAAGCGGACCGAATGCAGCGAGTTCCCGCGCCACGGACGCGGTGGTCAGGGTGTGATCGCGATCCAGTCGTCGAGCCGTAACGGCAATCTGGTCGGTGCGGTGCAGGTCGTGGACGGTGACGAGGTGATGCTGATCACCGACGGCGGTACCCTGGTACGTACGCCGGTCGACGAGGTTTCCGTCATCGGCCGCAATACTCTGGGTGTGACGCTGATCCGCCTGGGTGAAGGCGAGCGTCTGGTACAGATCGAACGCGTCGAATCGCTGGTGGGTGACGACGCCGAGGACGAGCCCGCCGAGGAAGATGGCGACGGACCGGAGGATGGTTCTGAAGACCTGGGTAGAGACTGACACGTTAGGTCGAGGAGGCGCCATGGGACGCGTATACAACTTCAGCTCGGGTCCGGCCACATTGCCGCTGACGGTTCTGGAAAAGGTCCAGGCCGAACTGGTCGATTGGGGCGGTAGCGGCATGTCGGTGATGGAAATGTCTCACCGTGGCGACGATTTCGTCGGTATCGCCGAACGTGCCGAGGCGACCTTGCGTCGCATTCTGGACGTGCCGGATACGTACCGGGTGTTGTTCCTGCAGGGCGGAGCGACCGCTCAGTTCGCGATGGTGCCCATGAACCTGATGCGCGGCGGCTCTGCAGATTTCATCGATACCGGCATCTGGTCGCAGAAGGCCATGACCGAGGCCGCACGCTATGGACGGGTGAGGCTGGCCGCTGGCGGGCCTGATTATGCGACCCGCGTGCCGGCAGCGGGGTCGATCGAGATCGACCCCGCTGCGAGCTATCTGCACTACACCCCGAACGAGACCATCGGCGGCGTGGAGTTTCCCTATATACCGGATAGCGGGGATGTGCCGCTGGTGGCGGACATGTCTTCGACGCTACTGTCGCGTCCGCTGGACGTCTCACGGTTTGGTCTGATCTACGCGGGCGCACAGAAAAACGTGGGGCCGTCGGGTCTGACGCTCGTGATCGTGCACGAAGATCTGCTCGGCGATCCTCTGCCCGGCACACCGACCGTATTCGACTATCGCGTCTATGCGGAGAATGCGTCGATGTACAACACGCCGCCGACTTTCGCCTGGTATGTTGCGGGTGAGGTATTTGCGTGGATCGAAGCCGAGGGCGGGCTTCCCGCTATCGGCGAACGCAACCGACGCAAGGCAGCCAAGCTATATGCAGCACTGGACGGCACAGAGTTCTACCGCACCGCGGTAGCTCAGGACAGCCGTTCCTGGATGAACGTAACCTTCACCCTGGCGGAGACCGCTCTTGATACCGAGTTTCTGCGTGGGGCCGATGCGGCGGGGCTGAAAAGCCTCAAGGGACACCGTTCCGTCGGCGGGATGCGCGCCAGTCTGTACAATGCGATGCCGGAAGCGGGCGTCGACGCGCTTGTCGACTATATGAAGGAATTCGAGCGCATACGCGGCTGATCAGCGTGCATCGCCGCCAAGCCCGACGTTTGCATGCCCATTATCAACCAGCAGGTTTCCGCCCATGTCTGAACAGGAACAGTTGCGAGCGATCCGCGAACGTATCGACGCGATCGACAAGGATTTGATGCGGCTCATCAGTGAGCGTGCGAGCTGTGCGCAGACCGTGGCCGAAATCAAACGGGCTGCTGGTTCCGGCGAGGACTTCTATCGACCCGAGCGGGAGGCGCAGATTCTGCGCCAGGTCAAGGATACCAACCCCGGGCCGCTTGAGGGCGAAACGCTCGCGCGGCTATTCCGCGAAATCATGTCCGCGTGCCTGGCACTGGAGTCTCCGCTCAAGGTGGCATTCCTGGGTCCCGAAGGCACCTATACGCATGCAGCGGTGCTCAAGCATTTCGGGCAGGACGTGCAATTGGCGCCCATGGCTTCGCTCGGTGAGGTGTTCCGCGAGGTGGAGGCCGCCACCTGTCCCTATGGCGTTGTGCCGATCGAGAACTCCACCGAGGGCGTGGTCAACCATACCCTGGATCTGTTCGTGCAGTCGCCGTTGCACGTGTGCGGCGAGGTCCTGCTGCGCATCCATCATCATCTGCTGTCGCGCGAAGAATCACTCGATGGCGTGCAACGCGTCTACGCACATCAGCAGGCGCTCGCACAGTGCCGGCGATGGCTCGATGCGAACCTGCCACACGCCGAGCGCATTCCACTCAGCAGCAACGCGGAAGCGGCCAAGCGTGCCGCACAGGACACCGGTGCAGCGGCTATCGCGGGGGATACGGCTGAGTCCTTGTACGGCCTGAACGCCCTCAAGCGAAATATCGAGGATCACCCCGACAACACGACGCGTTTCCTGGTGATCGGTCGCCAGGAGTCGATCCCCCCGAGCGGGGTCGACAAGACCAGCGTCCTGGTTTCCACATCGAACCGTCCCGGCGCGCTGCATCGCCTACTCACCCCGCTGGCGCATAACGGTGTGAGCATGTCGCGCATCGAGTCCCGCCCGTCCCGCTGCGTGAACTGGGAATATGTGTATTTCCTGGATATCGAGGGTCACAGTGCTGATCCCAAGGTCAAGCAAGCCCTGGCTGGTCTGCGCCAAGAGGCCGAACTGTTCCGCATACTCGGCGCCTATCCGCGGGCGGTACTCTAGGATCGTGTGCGGGCCGCTGGCGGGTCGATTAACGGGCGTGGTGCCGGCGTGACCATCGAACGTCTTGCCATTGTCGGCGTCGGGCTGATCGGGGGATCGCTTGCGTTGGCGCTGCGTCGCGCGGGGTATTGTCACGAAGTGGTCGGGGCCGGTCGCGACCGCGCCAGCCTGCAGCGCGCGCTGGATATGGGGGTTATTGATCGCTTCGAACTCGATGTCTGCTCGGCCGTGCGCGGGGCGGATGTGGTCGTGCTGGCCACTCCGGTGGGGGTGATCGAATCGGTATGCCGGTCCATGCGTGGGTGCCTTGGCGATACATCGATCCTCACCGACGTCGGGAGTGTGAAGGCGGCCGTGGTGCAGGCCGTGGAGGCAGGCCTGGGGCGATTGCCTACGCATTTCGTGCCGGGACATCCGATCGCCGGGCGTGAGCGTGCCGGCGTCGAGGCGGCCGAGGCCGACCTGTATCAGGGACGCCGCGTGATTCTGACTCCATTGCCGGAAGGCGACGTGACCGCCGCGCTCGCGGTCAAGCGCATGTGGGAGGCCGCGGGCGCTCAGGTCGAGAACATGCCGGTGGCCCATCACGACGAGGTACTCGCGGCGACGAGCCATCTGCCGCATCTGCTCGCGTATACCCTGGTGTCGAGCCTGTCCCGACTGGACGAGCAGGAGGAGATATTCCGCTACGCCGCAGGCGGTTTCCGCGATTTCACCCGTATCGCCTCCAGCGATCCTGTGATGTGGCGCGACATCTGTCTGCACAATCGGGATGACATCGTCGCCATGCTGCGGCATTTCAGGGGCGACCTGGATATCCTGGAAAAGGCGATCGCCGGCGCGGACGGTGATCGCCTGCTCACCTTGTTTCAACGCGCCAAACAGACCCGCGACCGATTTTGCGGATAAGCTTTCATTCCATTCATTGACCGAGTCGTTCCAATCCATGCCTTCGAGCAAGCTTTCCTTCCACGTCTCTCCTGGCGGCTGCCTGAAAGGGCGGGTTCGAGTTCCCGGCGACAAATCCATATCACATCGATCAATCATGCTGGGCGCTCTGGCCGACGGGGTGACGGAGGTGACCGGTTTCCTGGAAGGGGCGGACTGTCTTGCTACCCTGCAGGCGATGCGAGCACTCGGTGTATCCGTCGAGACCCTGGGTCAAGGGCACGTCCGCGTCCACGGGGTGGGTGTCGACGGACTCAGGGCTCCAGCCGCACCTCTGGATCTCGGGAACTCCGGCACCTCGATGCGTCTGATGGCTGGGTTGCTCTCCGGTCAACCCTTCGACAGCACGTTGACCGGCGACGCTTCTCTCTCGCGGCGCCCGATGCGCCGCGTGACCGGTCCGCTCACGGACATGGGCGCGAGTATCGAAACGACCCCTGACGGTACCCCTCCGATCCACGTGCATGGGGGGGGGGCGTTGCGCGGCATTCGTTATGACATGCCGGTGGCGAGTGCGCAGGTAAAATCGGCACTATTGCTCGCTGGGCTTTATGCGGCCGGGGAGACCTGCGTCAGGGAGCCTGCGCCGACCCGTGACCATACCGAACGCATGCTTGCCGGTTTCGGATATGCCGTGGAACGTGACGGCAACCAGGTCTGTCTGCGTGGTGGCGGTCGATTGAGGGCAACACGGGTGGACGTTCCGGCCGACATCTCATCGGCGGCGTTCTTCCTCGTCGGGGCCAGCCTTGCTCCGGGTTCGCAACTCGTGCTCGAACATGTGGGAATCAACCCGACACGGACCGGCGTGATCGACATCCTGCGGATGATGGGGGCCGATATCGAGGTGATGGGCGCACGCGAGGTGGGTGGGGAGTCCGTGGCCGATCTGAGGGTCGGCTATGCACTGTTGCATGGCATCGACATTCCCGAGGAACTGGTGCCGCTCGCCATTGATGAGTTCCCGGCCATATTCGTTGCAGCCGCCTGTGCCGAAGGAACGACTAGACTGACCGGCGCGGCTGAATTGCGCGTCAAGGAGAGCGATCGCATCCAGGTGATGGCGGACGGACTGCATGCCTGCGGTGTCGATGCACAGCCGACGACGGACGGTATCGTGATCCTGGGTACGGGTGGACACATTCAGGGTGGCAATGTCGACAGCCATGGAGACCATCGCATCGCGATGGCGTTTGCTATGGCAGGGCTTTGCTCTACCTCGCCGATCACGATCGCAGATTGTGCCAATGTGAACACGTCATTCCCGGGTTTCATCGATATGGCGCAGCGTATCGGCTTGAACATCAAGGCGGGGGAGGCGTGAGGGTGACGAATGTGCCAGTCGTGACCATCGATGGTCCGAGTGGATCCGGCAAGGGCACGTTGAGCCGCCTGCTTGCCGGGGCGCTAGGTTGGCATTTTTTGGATAGCGGTGCCCTGTATCGCCTGGTTGCTCTTGCGGCGATGCGTGATGGTGTGCCCTTGGAAGATGCGCCGCGTATGGGTGATCTGGCAGCGTCCCTTGATGTTGACTTCGTCGCCGGTTCGGGGGGCACGCAGGTGGTGCTGTGTGGCGATGACGTGTCCCTGGCTATACGTGAGGAGTCATGCGGTATTGCGGCCTCGAAGGTGGCTGTCCTGCCGGAGGTCCGCGAGGGGTTGTTGGCCAGGCAGCGCGCGTTTCGTAGAAAGCCGGGGCTCGTTGCCGACGGAAGGGATATGGGGACTGTGGTCTTTCCGGATGCGCCGCTCAAGGTGTTCCTCACGGCGAGCTTGGAGGAACGCGCCACGAGGCGGCGCAAGCAGTTGAAGGAACAAGGGATTGATGCTAATCTTCACGCCCTTTTACACGATCTGGCCGAGCGTGATGCGCGGGATGCGCAACGCGCCGTTGCGCCGTTGAGGCCGGCCGACGACGCCATGATGCTGGATTCCAGCGGCATGGACATTCAGACGGTGCTGGATCAGGTGCTGGAGTTTGTATCAGCACGTCATCTGGTGGTTTAGCCACAACGGGGCAGGTTGGGTAGGCGAGTATCTTACAGACGGATTTTCGGGTGTCGGGTGCAATCCGGCAAGGTGCAACTTCAACCCGCAGTGTGTGCAAGTAGGCGGCACGGCGGTAAATCGTGAGTTAAATCAAACACTATGAGCGAAAGTTTTGCGCAGCTGTTAGAAGAGAGCATGGCCTATACGGAGATGAAGCCCGGGGCCATCCTCAACGCCACAATCCTTGAGATCAAACCGGACGTCGTGGTGGTGAACGCCGGGCTGAAGTCCGAGGGCGTGATTCCGGCAGAGGAATTCTACAACGATCGGGGTGAGCTCGAGGTTGCCGTCGGCGACGTTATCGAGGTTGCGCTCGATGCGGTTGAAGATGGCTTCGGCGAAACGCGGCTGTCGCGCGAAAAGGCCAAACGTGCCAAGGCATGGAAGGTTCTTGAGGACGCTTTCGAGAAGAACGAGATCGTCAGCGGCAAGATCAGCGGCAAGGTCAAGGGCGGTTTTACGGTCGACATCAACGATATCCGTGCGTTCCTGCCGGGGTCGCTGGTCGACGTACGTCCCGTGCGCGATACGGCCTATCTCGAGGGCAAAGATCTCGAATTCAAGGTCATTAAGCTGGATCGTCGCCGTAACAACGTCGTCGTGTCCCGTCGCGCCGTGGTGGAATCCGAATACAGCGCCGAGCGCGAAGCTTTGCTCGAAAGTCTGCACGAAGGTCAGGTGCTCAAGGGTATCGTCAAGAACCTCACCGATTATGGTGCGTTCCTTGACCTCGGTGGCATCGACGGCCTGCTGCACATCACTGATATGGCTTGGAAGCGCGTCAAGCACCCCTCGGAAGTGGTCAACATCGGCGACGAGATCGAGGTCAAGGTGCTCAAGTTCGATCGCGAACGCAATCGCGTTTCGCTCGGCCTCAAACAGCTGGGTGAGGATCCGTGGGTCGATATCGCGCGCCGGTACCCGACGGGTACCCGTCTGTTCGGTAAGGTCACCAACATCACCGACTACGGCTGCTTCGTTGAGGTTGAAGATGGGGTCGAAGGTTTGGTGCACGTTTCTGAGATCGACTGGACGAACAAGAACGTGAATCCTGCCAAGGCCGTGACCATTGGCGAAGAAGTCGAAGTCATGATTCTTGACATCGATGAAGAGCGTCGCCGCATTTCCCTCGGCATGAAGCAGTGCATTCCCAATCCCTGGGATGAGTTTGCGCAAAACTTCAACAAGGGCGACCATGTTTCAGGCGTGATTAAGTCGATTACTGACTTCGGTATTTTCGTTGGGCTCGACGGCGGTATCGATGGTTTGGTGCACCTTTCCGATATCTCCTGGCACGTTCCGGGAGAAGAGGCCGTACGTAATTACAAGAAGGGTGATGAGATCGACACCGTTGTTCTGGCGGTAGACCCTGAACGTGAGCGCATTTCGCTCGGTATCAAACAGATTGAGAAAGATCCCTTCTCCAATTTCGTGGCGGAGCACCCGAAGGGCACCTTGCTCAAGGGGACTGTGGTCGAGGTCGACGCCAAGGCAGCAACGATTGATTTGGGCGATGAAATCATCGGTACGCTGCGCGCATCAGAGCTTTCCCGCGACCGTGTCGAGGATGCTCGAAGCATTCTGAAGGTCGGCGAGGAGGTTGAGGCTAAGTTCACCGGTGTGGATCGTAAAAACCGTACGATCACCTTGTCCATCAAGGCCAAGGAATTTGCCGAGGAAGCTGAAGTCTTGCAGGATTACAGCAGCAGCGGTGCCGGAGCGACCACCTCATTGGGTGAACTGCTCAAGGAAAAAATGGACGCCAATAATCGTTCTTGAGGTGGAGCTCCAGTTGAGCAAAGTGCTGTAAACATGGGCGGCGCCGCCATATGGCGCCGCCCATTTGTTGTGTACATGGACCGGAAATAACAACGGGTTGCTTCATGACAAAATCAGAACTCATAGAAACTCTGGCCAAAAAACACGATCATCTGCACTATCGAGATGTGGAGCTTTCGGTAAAAGGTCTGCTCGAGCAGATGAGTTCTGCACTCGCATCGGGCGAGCGCATTGAAATTCGAGGCTTCGGCAGCTTCTCACTGCATTATCGGCCGCCACGGATCGGACGTAACCCGAAGACGGGTGATACGGTCCCTTTGCCAGGAAAGTATGTTCCTCATTTCAAACCCGGCAAGGAACTTAGGGAAAGAGTGAACCAAGGCGCGGACTGATCCTCGATTGTTGTATCTGCCGTTTCGCTCCCGCCAGAATCGACAGAGGCAAGATCCGTATGCGTAAATTGCTTTCCTTTCTAATTCTGCTGCTATTGATTCTGGTGGCATTGGCATTTACGTCCCTGAACCTGGGCGTGATGCCACTCAATTTCTATTTTGCGAAATTTACGCTGCCTATAGCCGTAGCTGTGTTTCTATTTATGTTGCTCGGCGCTTTTCTGGGTGTCATTGCGAGCAGCGGAATCTGGTTCAGAATGGCGCGAGCCAATCGCAAGCTGCGCCGACGTCTGGATAGTTGCGACAGGGAGTTGGCGAGTCTGCGCAATCTGCCTGTCAAGGATTCTTCTTGATGCTCGAACTGTTGTGGCTGCTCCTTCCCGTTGCAGCCGCTACCGGTTGGTGGTCAGGCAATCGGCATGCTCGTGCTTCCAATACATCCGGGAATCGCTCATCTTTGCCTGGCGATTACGTCCGTGGGCTGAATTATCTGCTTAATGAACAACCAGATAAGGCGCTGGAATTATTCGTGCGCGTCGTTGAGGTGGATTCGGATACCGTCGAAACTTATTTGTTGTTGGGCAGCCTGTTTCGGCGTAGGGGGGAGGTCGAACGGGCCATCCGTGTACACCAGAATCTGATTGCGCGTCCTCATCTTGAAGGTCGTCACCGCGCAACTGCCATGCTTGAGTTGGGTAAGGACTACATGCGTGCGGGATTGCTGGATCGCGCCGAGGGTTTGTACAAGGAACTGCTCAATACCCGATTTCTCAAGGCAGAGGCCAGTTACGAGCTGCAGAGAATTTACGAGCAGGAGAGGGATTGGCTGGAAGCCATACGTTCGGCGGAAGCCTATCAATCCACGTCAGGCGATTCTCAACAAACGGTGATCGCGCATTATTGGTGTGAAGCAGCCGAACAACAGAGGCAGTATGGGCGGTCGAGGCTGGCGATCGATTATGCCAAACGAGCCCTGGTGAGAGACCCCGGGAGCGTGCGTGCAAGCATCCTGCTGGGTGACATTGCCTTAACAGCCCGGGATAGTGCACAGGCGGCTAAGCACTATGCCCGCGTGGCAGAACAGGACCCGGACTTTCTGCCGGTCGTTTTACCCAAACTACGAGTGGCATATTCGGGTTTGGGTGATCAAAGCGGCCTGTCGAGATTGTTGTCTCGCTTTCGTGGGCGTAAGCACGATAGCGAGACCGTGCTACAGATGATTCGGGACATGCTGGAGCGTGGGGAGGAGCCTGCCGCCCGCGAGGCCTTGCTCGAGGAGATGCGCAAGCAGAAGGCGCCACTGCGCTTGCTGCGAGAGTATGTGGCGTTGGAGCAGACTCGTTTTGATGGGGATCAGGTGGCTATATTGTCTCTGATCGAGCGTGTGCTAAGCGAACACGTGCAGCAGTGGTACACCTATCGCTGCAAGCAATGTGGCTTCCGCACGAAGAATTTATTTTGGCAATGTCCCAGTTGCCATAACTGGGGGACCATCCGTCCCTATGAATCGCCGGATGATCAATAGTATGGGGGAGGGCATGATAAGCGAACGTAAATTGACGGATCCTCGGATTATCGTCGCCCTGGATTTCCCCGAAGCGGAGCAGGCGTTGAGCTTAGCCGATGTGCTGGATCCGAAGCTATGTCGAGTCAAAGTCGGTTTCGAACTGTATGTGGCATCAGGAGCCTCACTTGTGTCTGCGCTGCATGACCGTGGTTTCGATGTGTTTCTTGATTTGAAGTTTCACGATATCCCAAACACCGTGGCTTCGGCATGCCGTGCGGCCGCCAAGCTCGGTGTATGGATGCTCAATGTGCATGCCAGCGGTGGCCGCAGTATGCTGCTTGCAGCGCGTGAGGCCGTTCATGCCTTCGAACACCCCCCTCTGCTGATCGGTGTTACTGTCCTTACGTCAATGGACGAGACCGATTTGCAGCAGATCGGGATATGCAAGACAGCGACGGAACAGGTCCTTGAACTCGCGCATCTGACATACGAATGCGG